>JAAEOI010000515.1 GCA_024244665.1 Bacteroidota bacterium
CGGGCCCGATAGAAAATCAATTCAGAGTGTGTGTTCAACCGGGCTCTTCCGATTTCTCAACCATCAGGGGAAGTGAAACGTAAAAGGTGGTGCCCCCGTCAGCTTTGGTATCGTACCATATTTTTCCTCCCAGCGATCTGACAATGCTGCTGCTGATGGCAAGACCCATTCCCATTCCGGCCGACTTGGTGGTGAAGTTGGGACGGAACAGTTTGTCCCTGATCTCCTCGGGAATTCCCTTCCCGTTGTCGGAGACGGAGACCACAGCCTGCTCATCCTCCACCACCAGCCTGATCCGCATCATACCCTTCCGCTCCCTTGGGATGGACTGAAGTCCGTTTTTCACCAGGTTGATGAAGAGGCGCATCAACTGCTCCTTATCGGCATAAATAAATACCTCTTCGGCCAGACCGGGCTCCAGGATGATTTCGGCCCGTTCGGTAGCTTCAAAAAGTTGCAGCAGGTTGTTCAGCTTCGAGACCAGGTTTACACGGCTGCTTCTGGCTTTTGGCATCTTGGCGAAATCGGAGAACTCACTGGCAATGGCACTCAGCGAATCGATCTGCTCAATCAGGGTGGCTGAAATTCGCTCTACCCTTTCAGGATCGGCTTCACCCTTCTCCATAGTACGCTGAAGGTATTGCACATTCAGTTTCATGGGTGTCAGCGGGTTTTTGATTTCATGGGCAATCTGTTTGGCCATCTCGCGCCAGGCCGATTCCCGTTCACTCTGGGCCAGCAATCCGGCACTTCTCTCGAGTTCCTGAACCATATAGTTATACTCCTCCACCAAACCCCTGATTTCATCGCTCCGGTCATACCTGATTGTTTCGTTCTTGGCACTGAGGCTTACGTGGGCAATGCGGCTCTGAATTACGCGCAGCGGCTGAGTAATCCGGTCGGCCAGGAATACGCTGACCCCAAGGATCACCAGCAAGAGAATCAGGTAGATATTTATTACAGCCACTACCATGTTCGTCACATCCCTGGTGAGTGCACCCGACTGAGTGAAGTAGGGTAGGTTCAGGTAGGCCAGGAAACGATTTTCACTGTTCAGGAGGGGTACATATGCCGAGATATACTTCATTTCACCAATCTGCTCCTCATGAATGATTTCAGAAGCCCTTCCTCCCGACAGGTCTTCAAAAACCATTCGGTTCATCCTGGTGCTGAGCAGGTGCCTTTCAAATATCTGCTCCCGGGAGGTAGCCAGCAACTCCCCGTTCTCATCGTAAAGGTTGATGTCCGAATAGAAGACGTTGGAAAACTTCTTCAGCAGCGCATCCAGGTCATAGTATTTATCGGAGGACCAGTTCTTGAGGTCCTCCTCAAACTCCACCTTGTGTATCAGCTCGATATAAACCGAGCGCATGGTATTCCTCAGGTTGTCATTGTTTTTATCCCGGTATTGCTGAACAACAAAGAAGATGGTTCCCGAACAGATCAGGGCAAAGGTGAGAAAGAGTATCCCCACCATGGAGTACTGGATTCGGTTCTTAAAACTCCAGTCAAAACCAGCCTTCTTTTTCCCGGCATTCACAAGCAGGTACATGATAGCCAGCATCAGGAAATTGAGGGCAAAGATATAGGAGAACGAAATCAGGCTGTCCACCGCGGTAAGAGAGGGATTGCCCACGATGATTGTGTTCTCCGGGTCCACATTATATATATTGTGTTCCCACCCATCCATGCTCACACTTTCGAAAGTTTCCAGCCCGTCGGTATAGAAATCTGATAAGCGGCGATATGGAAAATCTCCGTTCTTGGTAATCAATACCCCCTTATTGTAACGGGCATAGGAAAAGTCCGAACTGGTGAAAGCACTGTATTTTTCATCCAGCAGCAGTTCAGGATAGCCCAGTTCTTCTGAGATGATCCTTGAATCCAGTTTGATAAATATGCGGTGCTCTATTTCGGCCTGAACGTACGGGATAGCCGCAAGGTAGGAGATCCTTCCGTTCAGGTTATCGAGGAAATAGAGATCGCGGCCGGGCACCTCAATCCCCTCGGAGAGTATCATCTCATCAAAGAAGGGGTAACATTCGAACCACTCATCATCGGGAGGTGCCAGGTATAAGCGGTCGTCGGGTCGGCAAACAGTAATCTGCAATTCATATTTGGTCCAGTATCCTGAGAAGTAGTTGCGCATGAGATGTCTCACCAGCGGATCAATCTCAATAAAGGGATACATGAACTGTGCAAGGATCGAATCGTTCCTGATGGCATGCGAGATTTCACTGAAAAGCATCTCTGCCACGGGATCGTGTTCGGAGGATAGTTTTACCAGTTCCACCTCCTTCTGCCGGTCCACTTTGATCTGGTTGTACTGTTCCAGTCGAACCACCAGAAACCCGGATATGAAGAGCAGCAGAAAAATATACCTGGAGAAAGGGACCCGGTCGGGACGGCCATGCCGGATGTAGAGCTGCCCGATGGTCATCAGCATCATCCCTGCCCAGCCAATCCAGGAGCCATGCTCCCAGGGCAAAAGGTATGCCGCCAGAAAGGTGGCTGAAACTGTCCCGGTACCAAAAATCACAATCCTCCACATCTTTGTGTTGGCACAGGTAATGGCCCGGTCAATTACCGCCCCAATGGAGACAAACCACATCAGGATCACAGCAAAGGCCACAAAGCTGTATCCTGTCAGGGTCGTAACCCGGTTCGCTTTCAGGGAGATCCCCGAATCAAGGACCAGGCTTCGCAGCAATTGCTCCACAAGCATGAACATGAGGGTTGCTGATATGAAAAACAGTACCGACATAAGCTGACGGGGGATGCGCCCACCCCCTTTCGAAACAGAGCCGTGCCTGTAATAGAGTGTAACAAGGAGCATGACCGCAACAGAGATCACCAGCAAGTGCCCCAGGGATGCAAAGAAACGACTGGCGAAAACATCGGGCTGAAACAGCTTCATGTGTCCAAAGAGAGGATGGACCCCGTACCGGAGGAGCAGGAAGGTTCCTGCCGGAATCAACAGGCTTATTAGCCCGATCCATATCCACCTCCTTGTGCCTGAGGATCGCTCGATAACAGCGAAAAACACGGCGCACAGCAGAAGGAGGAATGCTACGATAGCAATTTGTGACAGCAGGCCCGGGTACTCTCCCATGAGAGGTGCTTTACTGAAATCCAGAGAGAAGAGGTACTCGCCCTCTTCGTTCAATACAGGTTTCCGTCCATCCTCCTCCAGGAACTCAATGCTCACCTCCGGATCCATTGAAAAATCCTTCTGAAAACCGTTAATCAGGAATTCATTCTGAAAGGGATAGTGTGTCCTGACCCGGATCAGGCCAAGCAGAATCCCCTCCCCGGAACTACTGATTACCGTAACGTAGTCGGCATTCCTGAGGGAAAGAAAGGGTTTCTTAAGCCTGGGCCTCCACCTTTCCCTGAGAGGAATGGAGTGGTCGGACCAGTATTTGAGTTCGTCCTTTTGATAAAAGAAAATGGAGATCCCTTTGCTGACGGAGAGCTCCTGGTACTGAGACGATCGCCTGTCCAGCACATCCATCGGACTTTCACTTTCAAATTCAAGTTCCAGTTTTGAAATCTCATCCTTCAGAATCTGTTCCTTCTTATGCAGCACCTTCTCAAAGGCTGCCACCTCCCTGGAGTTGCTGCGCCGCTGAGTAGGACCTCCCACTGAGATCATCCATACCACAAGGCAAGCCAGGGCTGCAAGGAGAAGAAGATTCCTTTGAAAATTGCGGCCTGTCTGTTTTTTTTCGTCCGGCTTCTCCATTTTCTGGTTTATTCGTGGTGATAGGGCTCTCCCTTCAGGATTGTAAAGGCTCTGTATATCTGCTCCATGAAGAGCAGTCTGATCAGCTGGTGGGAAAAAGTAAGCCTGGAGAGAGAGACCTTTTCGCTTGACCGCCTGTATACCTCCTCAGAAAACCCGTATGGGCCACCAATCAGGAAAATCACGTGATTTACCCTCCCCTCAAGGGCATTCAGATGTTTCGCAAAGCCTATGGAGTGGTACTCCTTTCCCCTCTCATCAAGCAATACCAGGTAATCGGTAGCTTTGACTCTTTTCAGGATCATTTCGCCCTCCTTCTCCTGAACCTCCTTCATGGTCATGTTCCGGTTGTTTTTCAGATCGGGGACGGTTTCGATGGTAAAAGGAACATACCTGCTCATCCTTTTCCTGAACTCCTCCACCCCTTCATTGATGAAGTGATCCCTGGTCTTTCCTGCCTGAAGAAGGGTAATGCGCATTGAAACTGTTTATACAGGTTTTTTGTATCTTGCATGCACCGAATCAACGGTCTGATTGTTGCAGTGATATACAAACATAATTCATTATTGGAAAAAGGCCACAAATATATTACCAAAGCAGACCGGTAATGCAGATGTTTAAAGAGATGAACAGGTTAATAACTATTTTAATGATCGGATTCAGCTTCATGCTGCCGGTCAAAGCGCAGACAGTTCCCACCGGACTTGTTGAAGCAATGAAGGCAGGAGAGGCTGCTCAGGTAGCCCGGTTTTTTCACCAGAGCCTGGAATTGACCATCCTGGAGAAGGACTATATGGCCAGTAAAAACCAGGCCACCCGGATCATGGAGAATTTCTTCAAAGAGCATCCACCCACCGGATTCAAAATCTCCTTTGAGGGAACCAAAGAAAAATCCAAATATGCCATTGGCGATCTGACAACTTCCAACGGAAGTTTCAGGGTAAATCTCTTCTTCATGAACAAGGATAATAAGCGCCTTATCTACTATATGAGTATCGAAAAAGAGTCTGAGTATGAACTCTATCCAGGACCTTGACCGGGCCATCGGCCTCTGGTTTGAAGAGGATATCAGGGAGGGGGATCACACCACCCTCAGTACAATTCCCAAAGAGGCATCGGGGAGGGCCGTCCTTCATGTAAAACAGGATGGGATTATCGCCGGGATTGCTGTGGCTGAACGTGTTTTTCAATGCTTCGACCCGGAGGTAGTTGTAAGTACGCAAATGAGTGACGGGGATCCCATATCGGTGGGAGACCGGGTACTTGAAGTGGAGGGAAGCGTACATACAATTCTGCAGTGCGAAAGGCTTGTTTTGAATATCATGCAGCGCATGAGCGGAATTGCCACCTCCACCAGGGAGTATGTTGACCTGCTTGAGGGAACCGGAACGAGGATACTGGATACCCGGAAAACCACGCCTGGATTCCGCCTGCTTGAAAAGGAGGCTGTAAGGCTGGGCGGCGGTGTAAATCACCGCATCGGCCTCTTCGACATGATCCTGATCAAGGATAACCATATTGATTTTGCCGGGGGAATAGATCAGGCCATCAACGGCGCCGGGAAATACCAGCAGGAGCGCAGCCTTAATCTGCCTGTTGTGATAGAGACCCGCTCACTGAAAGATGTGGAGGAGGTGCTCAGAATCGGGAAAATCAACCGCATCATGTTAGACAATTTCAGTACCGGGATGACCCGTGAGGCAGTGACCCTGATCGACGGTCGCTACGAAACCGAATCATCCGGGGGCATTACCCGGGAGACCATCCGGGCCTATGCCGAATGCGGAGTGGATTATATCTCGGTGGGAGCACTTACCCACCAGGTAAAGAGCCTCGATTTGAGTCTCAAGGCCGATTACTAATAAGGAAAATGTAGCCCAAATGAACCGAGATCTCGGAGATAAACGTCGCGAATATGGCTGGGACAGGCTGGAGAAATCCGACCTGCCAAAGGATCCCATGGAGCTCTTTTCTGACTGGCTCGAACAGGCACTTCAATCCAGGAATCCGGATCCCACAGCCATGACCCTCTCCACCGTTGAGCGAAACGGACAGCCCTCATCCAGAATTGTCTTGCTGAAAAAGGTGGAAGAAGATAAGCTGGTTTTCTACACCAATTATCACAGCAGGAAGTCAAGGGAAATCAGGGCAAAAACAAGGGTTGCGGTCCACTTTTACTGGCCGGAGCTGGAACGGCAGGTGAATATCACAGGCACAGCCAGGCCCATCGATGATGTGGATTCGGATCACTACTTCAAATCAAGGCCCTACGATAGTAAGATAACCGCCTGGGCCTCACCGCAAAGCGAGGTTATTCCCAACAGTGAGTACCTGGAGAAGGAGTTTGAAAAGTACAGAGAAAAATATCATACAGCTGATGAAATCCCCCGTCCGGCCTACTGGGGTGGGTATGCCATACATCCATCCCGGATCGAGTTTTGGCAGGGCGGTCAAAGGCGACTCCACGACCGCATCGAGTACACCAAAAAGGATGAACGGTGGAGCTCGGTAAGGTTAGCCCCCTGAGAACTTCAAGCCCCTTTTACGCCTGATTACCCTTTCATCCTGGCAATCTGCGCCTCAAGCACCCCGATCTTCCCTTCTGCATCGGCCATCTTCTGCTGCTCTTTCTCCACCACCTGGGCGGGAGCATTCTGCACGAAGCGCTCATTGGAGAGCTTCTTCTGTACACTGAGCATGAAGCCCTTTGTATATTTGAGCTCCTCCTCCAGTTTTACCAGCTCTTCCTCGGCATTGACATTCTGGCCCACCGGAACAAAATACTCCACGTTCTTCACTATAAAGGAGATGGTTTCGCCGGGATCTTCCTCCACCTGTTCCACGGCAGAGAGGTTGGCCAGCTTCACCACAACCGGTTCCATGTTCTTGTGGAAGTGTGCCTTTTCAGAAGGCCTTACCAGTAGTTCCATAGCCTCCCTGGGTGCAATATTCTTATCCTTACGGATGCTCCTTACCTGGGTGATCACCTCCTTTACATCCTCGAACCGGCCGATCAGCTTCATATCCGCACCAGCCAGGGACGGCATGTGTGAGACCATCAGGCTTTCGCCCTCTGACCTCTCCTCCAGAAGCTGCCAGATCTCCTCAGTAATAAAGGGCATGAAGGGGTGCAACAGGTGAAGGAGCCGGTCGAGAAAACCGATGGTTTGCCCAAAGGTTTTTGAATCGATGGGTGCCTGGTATGCCGGTTTTATGGTCTCCAGGTACCAAGAACTGAACTCATCCCAGAATAGACGGTAGATGATCATAAGGGCATCGGAGATACGGTACTTGTCAAACTGCCTGTCAACCTCCTCAAAGGCGCGGTCGAGCTGTGCCTCAAACCAGCTGGCAGCAACTGCCGAATGGGCTGGCTGTTCAATGCTGGCATCCACCTCCCAGCCTTTAATCAGCCTGAAGGCATTCCATATCTTGTTGCTGAAATTACGGCCCTGCTCGGTGAGGCCCTCGTCAAAAAGGAGGTCATTCCCGGCAGGTGAACAGAAGAGCATGCCCACACGTACACCATCGGCGCTGTATTTTTTCATCAGCTCGATGGGATCGGGTGAGTTGCCAAGCGATTTGGACATCTTCCTCCGCTTGCCGTCCCTCACAATCCCGGTAAGATAAACCGTGTCGAAGGGTTTTGTTTCCCTGTATTCATACCCGGCAATAATCATCCGGGCCACCCAGAAGAAAAGGATCTCAGGAGCAGTCACCAGGTCATTGGTGGGATAGTAGTAATTGATGTCTTCATTCTCCGGGTTACGGATGCCATCGAATACCGATATGGGCCAGAGCCATGAGGAGAACCAGGTGTCAAGCACATCTTCATCCTGCCTCAGGTCGGAGGCCTGCAGGGAAGCATCCCCGGTCTTCTCCACTGCAAGTTTCAGGGCCTCCTCCGCGGTCTCAGCCACAACGTAATCGTTATGTCCGTCGCCATAAAAGAATGCGGGAATGCGATGCCCCCACCAGAGCTGACGGGAGATGCACCAATCCTTCACATTCTCCATCCAGTGCCGGTAGGTGTTCTTGAACTTGGCAGGCTGAAGCTGGATATCGTCGTTCATCACATGCTCAAGGGCCGGCTCGCCCAGCTTCTTCATCTTCAGGAACCACTGCAGGCTCAGCTTGGGTTCGATCACTGCATCTGTACGCTCGCTGTATCCCACCTTGTTCATATAGTCCTCCATCTTCACCAGGTTCCCGGCACTCTCAAGCTGTAAAACAATCAGATCCCTCGCCTTGAAACGGTCAACTCCCACATTTATCTGAGCAGCTTCATTGAGGGTCCCGTTTTCGTTAAATATATCGATGGTCTCCAGCTTGTGTTTGATACCCAGTTCGTAGTCATTAATATCGTGGGCAGGGGTGATCTTCAGTGCTCCGGTACCAAATTCCCGGTCCACATACTCATCTAAAATGATGGGGACAGGCCGGTTCACCAGGGGAACCAGCACCTTCTTACCATGGAACTTTGTGAAGCGTTCATCTTCCGGGTGGACACAAACGGCGGTATCACCCAGGATGGTCTCAGGGCGGGTGGTGGCAATGGTGATAAAATCATCCTCGCCCTCAATCTTATACCTTATATAATAGAGCTTCGACTGAACCTCTTTGTGATTTACCTCCTCATCCGAAACTGCGGTGAGTGCCTGGGGATCCCAGTTAACCATCCTCACACCCCGGTAAACCAGCCCCTTGTTGAACAGGTCCACAAATACTTTGATCACACTCTCGGACAGACCCTCATCCATGGTGAAACAGGTACGGTCCCAGTCACATGATGCTCCAAGTTTCTTAAGCTGCTCCAGGATTATCCCCCCATGTTTGTGGGTCCAGTCCCAGGCATGCTCCAGGAATTCATCACGGGTCAGATCGGTTTTTTTTATCCCCTCTTCAGACAGCTTATTCACCACCCTGGCTTCGGTGGCAATGGAAGCATGGTCTGTACCAGGTACCCAGAGCGCATTTTTTCCCATCATACGGGCCCTTCGGATCAACACATCCTGAAGGGTATTATTAAGCATGTGTCCCATGTGCAGCACACCGGTCACATTGGGTGGAGGAATAACGATACAATAGGGCTCGCGCTCATCGGGAGTGCTTTTAAAAAACTGGTTCTCCATCCAGTAGGCATACCACTTGTCCTCAACGCTGGCCGGATCATATTTTGAAGGAATATTCACGCTCAATTTGGTTTTAATTTGTTGCCCGCAAAAGTAGTAAAATTTTGGGGTTCGGCGCACATCACCAACGCTTCACCGGCCGCGGGAGACCATTCACCGATTTTTACCAGAATTTATCACTGAAAACTAAAAAAACTAAAAAAGTTTTCATATACTTGCCGAAAATTGAGAAACAAGTGGAAGTCAGAGACAGGATACTGGTAGAATCAGGATTATTGTTCGGGAAATACGGAATCAGGAGCATGACAATGGACTCCCTTGCCGAGGAACTTGGCATCTCCAAACGCACCATCTATGAGCGCTTCAAAGACAAGGATACCTTACTCATTGAGGTGATCAAATACTACAAACTGCAAAGTCAAGAAGAGGCCAACCGTCTGATCGAACAATCGGATAACGTGATCGAGGCTCTTTTCCGGATCATCAATATGACCATTGCCCAGATGATGCAGTTGAGCCCCACCTTCTTTCTCGATTTTAAAAAATACCACCCGAAAGTATATAAGGAGATTGCCCAGCCAGGAAGCATCCGGGATTTCAGCATCACCAGCAAATTACTGGAAACAGGGATCCAACAGGAAGTGTTCAGGGATGACATCAACCTGGGTATTGTAAACCGGGCTCTGCATACCCTGTTTGACATGTTTAACCAGGAGAGCAACCTGGTAGAGGCAGGCTACAACAGGAAAGAGATGTTCGACCAGATCATTATTCCATTTTTCAGGGGAATCTCCACGAAGAAGGGACGAAAGCTCCTTGACGATTGTAAATCCATTTTAGAACAAAACAGTCCAAAGATATGAGAAACAGAATCAGTAGAGTTTTACTTAGCATGTTCCTGGCAGGGGGATTGATCGTTCCTGCCATGAGCCAGGAACCGGCCAGTGCCGCTGCAACAGATCCGGCTTCCGGGACCGGTACACCCGGGACCTACATGCTGGATATGCAGGAGGCCATCGACCATGCTATAGCTTACAACAAGAGCCTTAAAAACGCAAGGATGGAGGTGGAGAGGTCCGACGCCAGTCTATGGGAATCCATTGCCCAGGGCCTTCCCCAGGTAGAAGGTTCAATGGACTATATGACCTATTTCAATTATGAAATGGCATTTAGCTTCGGCATGGGTGAAGCGCCCTCCTTTACCACGGATGAGTACCAAAGCGCTTTTGACCAGACCCAGGCGGCCTTTCCCTTTTATACGCAGAATGACCTGGGTGTCCATGGAGCCAACAGCTATTACGACGGAGTACTGCAATCGATGCTGCCACCAAACACCATCCTGTTGTCAGACCAGAGTACCGCCAAACTGCAGGTATCACAGCTGATTTTCAGCGGACAGTTCATTATTGGAATTCAAACCGCCAAACTGGCTAAACTGATTTCCGAACAGAATTATGAATTCAGTGAACTGGGCATCAAGGAGTCGGTGATCACCTCCTACTACCTGGTGCTGATCACAGAGGAATCACTGAGAATACTGGAACAGAACGTTCAGAACCTTGAAGAGACCCTGCAGCAGACCGAAATCATGTTCAGAACAGGTATGGCCGAGCAGACCGATGTGGACCAGATCCGGATCACTGTTAACCAGCTGCAAAATTCAATGAATTCACTGAACAGGAACCTGGAACTGAATTACAATCTCTTCCGCTTTCAGTTGGGACTGGAAACAAATGCTGTGGTTCAGCTGACCGACAACCTGGAAGCACTTTTTATCAGCGAAGAACCCGAAGTGGCCCTGTCCAGTGCATTTATCCTGGAGGACAATGTGACTTACCAGCTGATGAAAACCCAGGAAGAGATCAACGAAAAGCTGGTCTCACTGGAGAAATGGAATTATGCTCCTACCCTGGCCGGATTCTATAACTATAATGCCAAGATCCTCACCACCGATTTTGACATGAACCCCAATCACCTGATGGGGCTCACGATGTCGGTCCCCATCTTTTCCAGCGGGATGAGAAAGGCACGGGTCGACCAGGCCAGGATCAACTATAACATGGCTCAAAACAACATGAGCATCATGGAGGACCAGCTGAACCTGCAGGAGAAACAGTTCAGGTACAACCTGGAAAGTTCCCTGGAGAACTACCAGACACAGAAGGAAAACGTGGAGGTAGCCATGAGGGTTTACGACAGCTTTCGCAGGAAATTCGAACAGGGAATGGCCACTAGCCTTGACCTGACCCAGGCCAACAGCAACTACCTGGAGGCCGAAAGCAACTATATGACTTCCATGATGGAGGTCCTGAATGCCAAGTTGCAACTTGATAAAATGATGAACAATCTGTAGTAAAGTAGATATTGATAACAAGACCGATCATGAAAACCAAATCCACCATGAAAACCATAAAATTAGCCCTGCTCACCATCATTGCCGGTGCTGCAATGATATCCTGCAAGATGCAACCTCCGGGTGAGGCAGCAGAAACATCCACTCCTGTGGAGGTAAAAGTACAGCCTGTTAAAGTGATGGACCTGGTCTATCGGGAAACTGCTGTTTCACAAAACATCACCTCCACAGTGGTCGCTTATGAAGAGACCTATCTTTCGCCTGGAATACCGGGTAAAATCCGCTCCGTAAAAGTGGAGGTAAATGACCATGTTAAGAAGGGGCAATTACTGGTGGAGATGGACCGGACTCAGCTGGATCAGACCCAGTTGCAGTACCAGACTCTGTTGACCGACCTGGCCCGCATGGATACCCTGCTCAAACATGGATCGATGACCCAGCAATCATACGACCAGATGAAGGCCCAGGTGGAGACCACCGAACTGGTAATCAAAAATTTGGAGGAAAACACTCTGCTGAGAGCTCCTTATACCGGAGTCATTACCGGCAAGTATTTCAACGATGGTGAATTATACTCGCCAGCCCCCAACACTCCGGCTGGTAAGGCAGCGCTGGTCTCCATCATGCAGGTGGACCCGGTCAAACTGATGGTCAACCTGGGTGAAAAGAACCTGCCACTGATTAAAAAAGGTATGAAAGCAACAATCACCACCGATGTCTATCCCGGCGAATCCTTCCAGGGTACTGTGTTCAGGATCCATCCAACCATCAGTGCAGCCACACGCACCTTTATCGTAGAGGTGAAGGCACCCAACAGGAGTCGAAAACTGACCCCGGGTATGTTTGCAAGGGTCAGCCTGAAACATGGTGAAAGGGATGCCCTGATTGTTCCCGCCATTGCAGTTCTTCAACAGTCGGGTACCAATGAAAGGTATATGATGCTGAATGAAAACGGGACCGCCCGCAGGGTGACCGTAAAAATCGTAAATCGCCACGACGACCAGCTGGAGATTGCCTCAGCAGATATTAAGGGTGGCGAGCAATTGATTTATGCCGGGCAGACTAACCTGGCAAATGGGGCACCTGTAAAGGTGGTTGTCGAATAATATTAAAGCAAAGAACAATGAGCATATACGGAAACGCGGTCAGACGACCGATCACAACCATCATGATCTTTGTGGCACTAATTGTCCTTGGAGTCTATTCCATGAACAAGCTGCCCATCGATTTCTACCCGGATATTGATTTCCCGGCCATTTCGGTGATCACCACCTACCCGGGAGCCAGTGCCGCCGATATTGAGACCAATGTTACACGAACCATCGAAGATGGTCTGAACTCTGTGGGTAATCTGAAGAATATTTCATCCACATCGCGCGACAACATGTCCATCGTGGTGTGCGAATTTGAGTGGGGTACGAACCTGGATGAGGCGTCCAACGAAATGCGGGATGCCATCAGTTTTGTGGAACAGTTCCTGCCGGAAGAGGTGGATAAGCCGACCCTGTTCAAATTCAGTTCAAGCGCCATGCCAGTACTCTTCTACGGAGTAACAGCAGAAGAAAGCTTCCCGGCCATCGTCAATATACTGGATGAGAAAATCGTGAATGCACTGAACCGCATCGACGGGGTAGGCTCGGTTGGACTCATGGGAGCACCCGGACGTGAGATCCAGGTTGACATCGATCCCCGCAAAATGGAATCCTATGGAGTAACCGTGGAGATGATTGCCGGTGTGCTGAATTCGGAAAACCTGAACCTGCCTGCCGGGAACATCGAAATGGGATTGATGGATTATCCCCTTCGGGTTAAAGGGGAGTTTCCCTCCAGTGATGTGCTGAATGACCTTGTACTGGCAAGCTATAACGGCCAGACCATCTACCTGCATGATGTGGCTACCATCAGTGACACCCTTCGTGATGTTGCCCTTGATGAGCGGCTGAATGGCAAGACCGGTATGCGGATTATCATCCAGAAACAATCTGGTGCCAATACCGTCCAGGTTTGCCAGGATATCCAGGCCATTATGCCGGAACTGATCGAAACACTTCCTGACGATATCGAGATCATCACATTCTTTGATTCATCGGAGTTCATTGTGGATTCCATCAATAACCTCTCATCTACCCTGATGTATGCTGCCATTGCAGTAATCCTGGTTGTCCTGTTCTTTCTGGGCAGGTGGAGAGCTACTTTTATTGTGATCCTAACGATACCTATTGCCCTGATTGTCTCCTTTATTTATCTCTTCATTTCCGGGAGCTCTATCAACATCATCGCCCTGTCGTCGCTTTCCATTGCGATTGGTATGGTGGTGGATGATGCCATCGTGGTGCTTGAGAATATCACCAAACACGTGGAACGGGGTGCCAACCCACGGGAGGCAGCTATCTATGCCACCAATGAGGTTTGGCTGGCAGTCATCGTAACCACACTCACCGTGGTAGCCGTATTCCTTCCGCTGACACTGGTAGGGGGAATGACCGGTGAACTTTTCCGTCCGCTGGGCTTCATTGTGACCATTACCGTGGTTACATCCACCATCAGCGCCATCTCCCTGACTCCCATGCTGGCTTCAAAAATGATGAGGCTGAGAAAGAAGCCAAAAAAAGTCCGAAAGACCGGCTACGACAATACCATTGGACGATTCCTAAACTGGATGGACAATATATACGAGCGTTCAATTAAAGTGGCCCTGCGATTCAGGTGGGGCACCCTGATTATCGCCTTTGCAATCTTCATTGGGTCGATGATGATGGCAGGTGGAATGGGTTTTGAGTTTATGCCTGAAGCTGACCAGGGATCCATGACCGCAGCCATTGAACTGCAGACCGGACTCCGGGTGGATGAAACCACAAAGGTAGCACGCAAAGTGGATGCCTTCATTGCCGAGAATATGCCCGAAGCCAAATTCTACTATACTTCATCCGGGTCGGATGACCAGGGGGGGATCATGTCCCTCTTTATGGAATCGGGATCGCACCGGATCAACATTAACTTCACACTCACAGACCTGGATGAGAGGGAGCGTGATGTTTGGGAACTGGCCAATGTACTAAGGGATTACCTGACCACAATTCCTGAAATCGTTAACATAGATGTGGTCCCAAATGGAGGTATGGGAGGAACCACCCAGAATAACGTGGTGGTGGAGATCTACGGTTACGATTTTGATGCCACTTCCATGATCGCACAGGAACTTGCCGACAGTGTACAGTCAATCCAGGGTGCCACCAACGTTAATGTGAGCAGGGATCCTTCCAAGCCCCTGCTCCAGATTGTTCCGGACCGGGAAAAGATGGCCCAGCACGGACTCAACACCTTCAGCATGGCCAATTCCGTGCGGAATCGTGTGGAAGGTCCCTACCTGAGTCGCTACCGGGAGGAGGGTAATGAATATGAAATTGTTCTCAGGTTTACTGAGGAGGAGCGTAACTCCCTCTCCAACCTCAACGACATCGCACTGGTGAATATGAACAACCAGGTGATCCGACTGGGTGAAGTGGCAGAGATCGAGGAGCACTGGTCGCCTCCCAATATTGAGCGCAAGAACCGGGAACGGATAGTGAGTGTTTCCATCACCCCATACAAGGTACCGCTGAATAAACTTGCCGCCGAGGTACAGGCAAAGATCGACGCCATGGATATACCGCCCAGTGTGAACGTCCAGATGGGAGGAGCTGTGGAAGAGATGCAGGATTCCATGAATGACCTGATGCTCCTGTTGCTACTCAGCCTGGTACTCACCTATCTGGTAATGGCCAGTCAGTTCGAATCCCTGAAGATGCCATTCATCATCATGTTCTCCATTCCGTTTGCCTTCACCGGTGTGATCCTGGCCCATGTGGCCACCGGAACCACCATGAGTGTAATCTCAATGGTAGGAGGAGTAATGCTGGTGGGTATCGTGGTGAAGAATGCCATCGTACTGGTGGACTACATCAACCTGATGCGTGCTCGAGGACTCAGTCTGAATGAAGCGATTGTGGCATCTGGAAAATCCAGGTTGCGTCCTGTATTGATGACCTCTCTGACCACCATTCTTGCTATGCTGCCACTGGCCATGAGTAAAGGATCAGGATCGGAGATCTGGAGCCCCATGGGAATTGCAGTTATCGGCGGACTGATCTTCTCCACCATTGTAACCCTTTTGCTGGTTCCTGTGGTCTACCAGATGATGAACCGAAGAAGTGACCAGCGGAAGAAGAGAGTAGCGTATGATTTTATGAATGGAAACACCCAATTAACATGAAAGCAGTATTCATAGTATACAACCAGGCACAAACAGAGAAGGTGGAGTACCTTTTTGAGAAACTGGATATCAGGGGTTTTACACGCTGGACCGACCTTACGGGTAAGGGCAGCGTGGATGGTCCTCCACACATGAACACCCACACCTGGCCGGAACAGAATACGGCCAGGCTGGCAGTTGTGGCTGAGGAGGTTGTGGAGCCCATCCTCGAGGCTGTTAAAAAGCTGGATGAAGTAAACAAAGATGTGGGCATCCGTGCCTTTGTGTGGAATGTGGAAGCAATGTACTAGGTTTCATCCGAATGCGTATTGATGGATTGAATCCGGGTTTCCCTGGACATCTCATAGATCAGAATTCTGCCGGCAATCCAGGGAAAATACCGATGCAGCCAGGTCACCATTTTTCCCTGCGGTGTAAGTAGCAGGTCCCTCTTTCTTTTATAAGCAGCCCGTGCAATATGCCTGGCCACTGTTTCACAGGACATCATCCTCCCCTCATTGCGCGGAGATGCACCCTGGGGCAAACACTGGTTGTTCAGGGCCTTCTCCCTGATTTCCGAACGTGTAAACCCGGGGTGGACCACCAGTACATTGAGCCCCCGGTCCACGTTTTCAAGCCTGAGGGTATTCAGGAAACCGACCAAGGCATGTTTTGAGGCCACATACCCGGTTCGTCCCGGCAGTGGAGTCAGTCCGCTGATAGAAGAGATCCCGATCAAGCTACCCTTATGTTCCCACAGGTAGGGCAAGGCAAATTTTGTACAATAGACAGCTCCATAAAAATTGGTGTCTATCAGCTGCCTGATCACCTTAAGATCCAAATCCTCGAAGTTGGCCCTCATGGAGATCCCTGCATTATTGATCAGTATATCGATCCTGCCATACATTTCGACAGATTGTTTCATAAGATTCTCACAATCTTCAATTTTCCTCACATCCGTCATCACAATGAAGGCCTCTCCTCCCCGCCCCTTAATCTGTTTTGTGAGTTTCAACAAAAGTTCCTCCCTTCTGGCAGCCACCACAACTTTTGCTCCCTGGGCTGCAAATTCAAGTGCACATGCCATGCCAATGCCTGACGAAGCCCCGGTGATCACAACCACCTTGTCCTTAAAACGTGTTTCTTCCTCTGGAAGCCTGGTGAATCCCCCGACAAACGGTACTTGAAGATTTACCATTGTTCTTTTGGTCTTACTCTGTTTAATACCCGGAGAGGAAGCTCACCAGGTAATCAAGTTACTTAAGCAGGCAATCGCTTATACTGAGGATTGCTTCCCTGTTATGGAGGAAATAGTGAGTTTCAGGATCACCATACGGCCCAGGTTCTTCGGGTTGAATTCAACCAGATCGGGTGCCCTGTGCTGCGCCATGATCACCTCCAGTCCCAGCTGCTTATTCTCATCATCCGAAAGGATCTCCACGGTGGCGTAGCCCACCACCGAGCGGTAGTGGGTGGTCCAGTTGCAGGCCTTCCCGTCCTTAACAATCTCTGCCCTGTCCTCCATCTCGAAGCAAACATGGTTGTTCTGCCGTAAAAGGTCGATTTTCTTCCCCTCGGGAGCCGAATGGATATAGATGCAACCCTCCCGGTATCCATAATTGAAAGGGACAATATAGGGCAGGTCACCATCCATCATTGCCACCCTGCAAATTACAGCTCCTGAAAGAATTTCCTTCAGAATTGCTTCGTCCTTTATCTCCTGATTTGCTCTTCTCATGGTTCCACGGTAACAATTTTCTTCCTTGTTGCGGTATCTGAAAGGTTCTCGAAGTATTCGATCAGGATTTCCTTTTCCTGGCCGGTACTGGCACTGTCAGCATAATATTCAAACCGGATGGACAGGTCGCTGTAGGTGCCCGATTCTTTAACTGTAAATGTTTGGGATTGGGTGTCAGAGTTGTATTTAGATATCCTCCAGTTAACCGGACCATCGGGCATTACCCTGTAAGACCACTCTCCTCCCGACATCTTAATGGTAAGGGAGTATCCTGCGGGCAGATCGGCTGCCATGCTGTAAAAAACATTGGAATGAAAGGTTGATTTTTCTGCATACAGGAGGTTCTCCCCGTAATCGCTGAATTCGGGATATTCTATCAGGCTAGTGTATTCAAATTCCGTATTCTCCAGGAATACGTCCAGGTATTTTTCAAAATCGGGAAGATCAACTTCCATTCCCGTCTCCTCGTACCTCGATTCAAGGTTTTGCCTGATTAATTCTCTATCCAGCAACATGGCCTGGTTAACCAGTATGGAGCCGGTGGATCCGGAGTTCAGCTCACCATCTTCCTTCAGGTCCGAATTGATATTTGCAAGCAGCTCCGACAATTCACCAACAGTGTGGTAGCCCTGCAGAACCAGGGAGATGGCCAGAAGAATGGCATGTTCGTCGCCCGGCTGTGAAATATCAAGCAGTTCTGATTCTGCCATGTCAGACTTCTCAATGGAAAAAACTCCCAGTATATCCTCCTGTGCCTGCACCTTGGCTTCAGTGAAAGAGAATCCTTCATCAAGCAACTGGTAGACCCGGTCCTTCTCCAGGTGGGAGATCAGGTTCACGTTCAGTGTACTCTTATCTGTCAGATTCGACAGGGCATACAGGACTAAGCGGGCAGATGATGTTTCGTCTGCTACTTCGTTGTAATAAAAGCCATCAGCTTTCAGCTCCACAAACTGGGAAGAAAGTTCCATCTGTTTCAGTTCAAAACTTCCACGGTTATCGGTGATCTGGGTATTAAAATTTTTACCGGTCTGAACCATTTCCTGGTTCAATTCGGCCACGGTAAGGGAGGTGCCGTTGAGATAGGGCCCCTTTTGAATATACCCGGTCAATTCGTCAATGGAAACCGGATGAGCATTGTCGGGATTCTCTTTTTCACAGGAAAACATCAATATAAAAATCAGGGCACAGATCAGATACCCGGGAAGGAATTTATTCAGTCTCATGACATTGTTAGGTTGGTTGGCTTCCTTCAAAATTAAACTATTTAGTTCAGTAAGTATATGTTCAATATCATTTCCAGCTTCGTAAAAATGAAGTATTTTAGTGAATTCATTGAAAGCTTATGAGAATATCATCGATTTTATCTGTTTCAACTCTTGCACTTTCCATCGCCATTTCAGGTTGCGCTGACACTCAGGAACAGAAGGCAATGGACCAGGGAGAGGAGATCTGGTTTGAAGAGACTGTCCACAACTATGGTGAGATCCCCGAGGACGGTGATGGCAGCTGGACCTTCGTTTTCAAGAACCTGGGGAAGGAGGCCATCGTAATCAACCGGGTGCGCTCCACCTGTGGCTGCACTGTACCTGTATGGCCCAGGGAGCCTATTGAACCGGAGGCAACAGGAGAGATTACCGTTAAATACAATACTGCTCAGACAGGCACTTTTTTTAAGTCGCTCTATGTCTATTCAAGTGCTGGCAATTCGCCGGTGAAACTGCAGATTAAAGGGAAAGTCATCCCAAACGAAGTGTAAGCATGCCAGGAATATCAAAAAAAGGAGAACAGATGCCGGCCTCCCCCATCAGGAGACTGGTCCCCTTTGCCGAAGAGGCAAAGAAGAAAGGGCGAAAAGTATACCACCTCAATATCGGTCAGCCCGACATTAATACGCCTGAAGTGGCTAGGAAGGCGGTGAAGAACATGACCGCAAAGGTGATCGAGTACAGCCACTCGGCAGGAAACGAAAGCTACCGCCGAAAGCTTGCTGCTTTCTATCAGGGAATCGGTATCGGGGTGGACCACACCGAAATGCTGGTAACCACCGGTGGCTCGGAGGCGATCACCTTCACACTGATGTCTACGGTCAATCCGGATGAGGAGGTAATTGTACCGGAGCCTTTCTATGCCAACTATAACGGTTTTTCGGTTTCAGCCGGGGTCCGGGTACTTCCAATCACCTCTGCCATTGAAGACGGATTCGCCCTGCCTCCTGTCGAGGAGTTTGAGAAAGTAATCACCCCGAAAACCAGGGGGATCATTATCTGCAACCCCAACAATCCCACAGGCTACCTCTACTCACAGGAGGAGTTGGAGAGGCTCGGTGAAATTGTGAAGAAACATGATCTCTACCTCTTCTCGGACGAAGTCTACCGGGAGTTCTGTTATGATGGCGAGGAGCATTTTTCAGCCATGAACCTGAAGGGGCTGGAGGAACACGTAGTAATGTTCGATTCGGTATCGAAACGCTACAGTATGTGCGGTGTGAGGGTAGGCGCCCTTGTTTCGAAGAACAAGCAGGTCATATCCACTGCCCTTAAATTCGCCCAGGCCAGGCTGAGTCCGCCCTCATACGGACAGGTGGCCGGTGAAGCTGCACTTGACACACCTCCCTCCTATTTCAAGGAGGTTTATGATGAGTACCTGGAACGGCGTGACTTCATGGTGGAAGCCCTGAATAAAATACCGGGAGTGCTTTGCCCCACTCCCAAGGGAGCATTTTACACTGTGGTGAAACTTCCGGTAAAGGATGCCGATCACTTCTCACAATGGATCCTCAGCGACTTCGAATACAACAACCAGACGGTAATGATGGCACCGGCTTCAGGTTTCTATTCCACGCCCGGACTGGGTAAGCAGGAGGTCAGGATTGCCTATGTATTGAAGAAAGAGGATCTGGCCATGGCCATTGAGACACTTGAGGAGGCGCTTAAAGTTTACCCGGGGCGAACCTAATCAGCACGGGGCTGTTTATCTTATGTACAAGTCGCAGGATTTGACTACCTTTGCAAAACATTTTTTTAAGAAAGAAACATATTGAAATTTAGTGAATTCGGCTTCACCCCCTCCCTGATGGAGGGCATTGAGGCCATGGGATTTGAAACCCCGACACCCATCCAGCAACAAGCCATACCAGCCATACTGGAGGGAAGAGACATTATCGGATCGGCGCAGACCGGCACCGGGAAAACAGCAGCATTCCTGCTTCCTGTCATTCAGAATATTATTGCCAACAAAAGGGTCAATAAAACCAGGGCCCTGATCATTGTTCCCACACGGGAGCTGGCTCAGCAGATTGACCAGCAAATGGAGGGTTTTGGATATTTTACACCGGTGGGCTCAATTGCGGTATACGGTGGAGGAGACGGCGCGCTGTTTGCCAGGGAGAAGAAAGCACTCTCGGAAGGTACCGAAGTGGTAATATGCACTCCGGGAAGGATGATCGCCCACCTGAATAACAACTATGTGAAATTTGACGGATTGGAGTACCTGATCCTGGACGAAGCCGATCGCATGCTGGATATGGGATTTCATGAGGACATCATGAAGATCATACAGTACATACCCAATAAAAGGCAGAACCTGATGTTCGCGGCCACCATGCCCAAAGATATCCGGACCCTGGCCAGGAAAGTACTGAACGACCCGGTCGAAATCAGTATTGCTATCTCCAAACCTGTAGAGAAAATACTCCAGGTTGCCTACCCGGTCTATGAAACACAGAAATTGCCGCTGGCGATCCACCTGCTTAAGGGACGTAACCTGAAGAGTGTGATTGTATTCTGCTCCACAAAGATCTCAGCAAAACAACTTGGCAGGCAGCTAAAACGCGAAGGACTTAAAGCAGAGGATATCCATTCGGACCTGACCCAGAAGGAGCGTGGGGAGATTATGCTCCAGTTCCGGAACCGGAAACTGAATATTCTGGTTGCCACCGACCTGCTGTCGCGTGGTATTGATATCGACAACATTGAGCTGATCATCAACTACGATGTGCCCCACGAAGGCGAGGACTATATCCACCGTATCGGGCGTACAGCCAGGGCTGATACGGACGGTATTGCCATCACCCTGATCAGCCAGGAGGAGCAGTATAAATTTGCCCGCATCGAAAAGCTCCTGGAGAAGGAGGTAACAAAATCGATGGTCCCGGAGGAACTGGGTGAAACACCTGAATACAACCCGGATAAGAACCGCGGACGTGGTGGCGGAGGCGGTAGAAATTTCAAGGGAAAAGGCTCCGGTGGTAACAGGCACAAAGGAAACAGGTCAGGTGGAAACAGATCGGGAGACAAAAGGTCGGGCGGTGGAAAAGGCAGATCCGGTTCCTACAAGGGCAATTCCGGCTCTCGCAAATAACCTTTACCTGGATCCGGCTACAATGAACCGTCGCTGATCCCCGGCTTCAGGTACACACAAGGGTACACAGCATCGAAATGACCCTAAGCCTATTTCTTTATTCATATATTATGTACCCCTTTCTCAATTCTTTAAACGAATCTATTTCAGACCTCCAACTCTCCCGTATCTGATCCTCGCTCCACCCTTCTTCAATCTGCTTCCTCAAGGATGCGGTACCTGAAAGGGTTTCAAAATAGGGAGTAAAAAACTCCCCCTTGTCTGGAAAATTTTCATAGGCATCCAGGAGGAACTCAAGGTGGAGTCGCTTCCATCCCCGTGCCGGGTTAAAGTCCCTCAGGTCCTTCCCATAACAGACCTGCCCTTTGAACTTAGGGTTGCCTGCCACACCTGGAATAACTACCGGTGTAAAGGCAAAGCCCCCATCCAGCCGGGGATGGCCATAAACCTCAAAGGGCATGGCTGTTCCCCTTCCTTCACTCAGTACGGTTCCTTCAAAGAAGCAGGTGGAGGGATAGAGCTGAATGGCATGGTCGTTGGAAAGATTGGGCGACGGACGAACAGGTAGGGAATATGAGGTTCCGTGATCGTAGTTTTCACAGGGAATGACCGTCAGATCACACCGGACTCCTTCATCTAGCCACCCCTCCCCATTGATCATCTGTGCCAGTTCACCCATGGTCATGCCGTAGACCACAGGGATCGGATGCATCCCCACAAATGAGGTATAACCGGGTTCCAGTACAGGGCCGTCCACATACCCCCCGTTTGGATTGGGACGATCGAGCACCACCAGCGGAATCCCATTTTCGGCACAGGCCTCCATCACATAGTGAAGGGTTGAAATGTATGTGTAAAAGCGGGTACCCACATCCTGGAGATCGAATAACACCAATGCAATCCCCGACATCTGCTCTCCTGAGGGCTTCTTGTTGTTTCCATAGAGGGAGACCACAGGGATCCCGGTAAGCGGATCGCTGTGATCATCGATAGAAACTCCTGCACCGCGTTCTCCACGGAAACCGTGTTCCGGACAAAACAATTTCTTAACCTGCCCGTAGGCAATACCGGAACTCAGAAGTGTATCCACAAGGTGTACCCGGTTTACCAGCGAGGAGTGATTTGCCACCAGGGCAATATGCCTGTCCCCTATTATCGGAAGGTACTTCTCGATGAATACTGCTCCCGGCTTTACCTCCGGTGTTCTGTCCTGGCTCACGACACAGGCCGAAAACAGGATCATTGCAATGGTGAGGACTATTTTGTGACAATTGCTAAACATTTGACAAAGATAACTACATTTGAATCCAGAATCCAGATCCAGGACACAGAACCTTTGAATACCGAACTTTTTATCGCACGCCGGATTATTGGCAGGAAGAAGGGCCGCAAAAGTTTTTCCGGCTCCATCATCGCCATTGCTACCTTTGGTATTGCACTGGGTTTGACCGTAATGATTATGGCTGTCTCCATCATTACCGGATTTAAGAAGGAAATCTCGGCGAAAGTCACCGGCTTTGGTGCCCATATTCAAATTCTGAACCTGGATTCCAACCTCTCCTTCGAAACTCAACCTGTCCCGGCCCACCTGGAGAGCCTTGATAGGGTAAAAATGATGGAAGGGATCAGGAATGTGCAGCCTTTTGCCATCAAGGCTGGCATTATTAAGACCGGCGAAGAGATCCACGGAGCGGTCCTAAAAGGGATTGATGAGCAATACAACTGGGACTTTATTGAAAAACATATGACCGGAGGGGAGACCTTCAGGATCAGCGATTCGGTGCGGACCAACGATGTGGTCCTCTCCCGTCAGACGGCCGACCTTCTTAAACTGGAGATTGGCGATAAGTTCACTATGTACTTCATCCAGGAGCCTCCAAGAGCCCGGACATTTACCATCCGGGGGATCTATAGCACGAGCCTGGAGGAGTTCGACCGGCTCTACATCTACGCAGATATCAAGCAGGTTCAAAGGCTGAATGACTGGCAACAGGGGGAGGTAAGCGGACACGAGGTCCTGCTGGAGGATATGGACCACCTTGCCGAAATGGCTGATCTAATCAGGGATGAGGTGGGGGTTGAATTCCTGGAGGACGGAAGCCGGCTCAAGGTAGAGACCATCCATGAGAAATACACCCAGATTTTCGACTGGCTCAACCTGCAGGATCTGAACGTCGTGGTGCTGATTATCCTGATGCTGATAGTGGCGGGTTTTAACATGATATCCGGGCTCCTGATCCTGATTCTTGAACGTACCAATATGATTGGGATCCTGAAGGGACTGGGAACCACCAGTGCATCCATTCGGAAAATTTTCCTATACCAGTCAGCCTACCTGACCCTGGTTGGACTGGCCTGGGGCAACCTGATCGGGATCGTACTCTGTCTTGCTCAGAAGTACCTGCACATTGTCTCACTCGACCCAAGCTCCTACTACCTTGATACGGTACCTATCAACCTGAACCTGATCCACATCCTGCTGCTGAACCTGGGAACCATGGCCATCACCATCCTTTTCCTCCTTCTTCCCTCCATGATTATTGCAAGGATCTCTCCGGATAAAAGCATCCGCTTCGGCTGATGAGGATTGAAACAGATACCGGGCACTGGAGAAGGGCACTCAAAGAAGCTCTTCCCGGAGAGAAGGCTCAACTGGGGATGGCCCCTGAATTCAGGGGTGGATTCACTCATAAATCTGAACCGGTTCCTGCAGCGGTAATGATCCTTATGTTCCCTTCTGAAAACGGTACCTCTGTCGTATTCATCAAACGGAACACCTATGATGGCCCGCACAGCGCTCAGGTAAGCTTCCCGGGAGGGGCATGGGAACGGGCCGATGGCTCATTGGAAGATACGGCCCTCAGAGAGACCCGAGAAGAGCTCGGAATAAGCGGCAGAATTCACCTACTGGGATCATTAACCCGGCTTCATATCCCAGTCAGCAATTTCATAGTAAGCCCTTTTGCAGGCTGGATGGAACAACGCCCGGTGTTTAATCCCGATCCCTCGGAGGTTCAGTATGTGATTGAATCGACACTCGGTGAACTGCTTGATCCTGCCAACATCCTGTCCGGAAATTGGGAACACCACGGTCGTACCATAGTGGCACCCTACTACCGGGTGGGGAAAGAGAAGATTTGGGGGGCTACTGCCATGATGCTCTGTGAATTTCTTCAATTGGCCTCCACTCTGCAATGACATCACTGTTGATGATGTTTTTGTAGTGCTCATACCGTTCCAGCACCTCCCTTACATAGTTGAAGGTCTCTATACCCCTTGCATACCCGTATTTGACCACCTGGTCGGTATAGTAGTCAGGGTCCGATTTTTTTAATAACCACTCCTCCACTCCACCAATCCAGATATTTGGATCGTCACCATTCTTAAGCGCCAGTCTCCGGGCGTCCTGGATATGGCCATAGCCAATGTTGTATGCTGCAAGAATGAACTTAATCCGTTCACTCTCTTCGGGAATTACCTTCCGAAACCGGTCGTCAAGCCATTGGAGAAACTGCACCCCGGCTTTTACATGCGCCCTGGGTGGGGACTCAAGGGTGACCTCGTAATTCTTTGCAGTCCCCGGCATCAGCTGCATCAGTCCAAATGCACCAGCCCAGGATACTGCCTCCGGATTGAAGCGGGACTCCTGGTAAACCATGGATGCAAGCAAGCGCCAGTCCCATTGGATCGTCTCGCTCTCTTCCTGAAGGATCTTGTCGAACCGGGAGATCTTTCCACTGCTCAGGGCATAGTGTTCGCTGTGAATACTCCTGTGTGTATGCCTGTTTTTGAAATACTTATTATGGAGAAGCGCATAAGAGCTGGTACCCCTGTATTCATCGATCCATTTATCAATATCGGATTTCAGGCTATCAGATTTCAGATGCACTGCCCATGCCACATTCTGCGGAAACGATACAACTGTGCCCACATCCAGCCGGGGGAAATAGGTGGTATTCACCTTGCCCACGTTCTCATCACAGATTGTATAGTCAATCTCACCAAGGGCCACCCTTTGAATCAGTTGTTCCGAATCAAGCTGAACCTCACGGATCTGGATACCTCCCCCGATCTCATCGGAAAGCGTCATCAGCCGCCTGGCATAAACCGAACCTGTCTGCACGTACACTGTTTTGCCCGCCAGGTTGAGTTGATTGCGTATCACATTGTTCTCCAGCTGTTTGGCATTCATCTCTCTCCACTGCTCTGATTTCCTCTGAACCAGCACCTGCCTGGTCTGCAATAGCGGAGATGTGAAATTTACCCGCTGCTTCCGGTCGGCTGTCACCGTCAGGTTCATGGCAATCAGGTCGACCTCCCCCTCCTGCAGATCCCTGAAATTCTTTTCCAGGTCATTACATACTGCAACCTCCAGTTCCAGTCCAAGATGGTTGGCCAGGGCATGCAGCATCTCAAACTGGAATCCAAGCGGTTGTCCGCGATAGATAAAATAACTAATGGAGTTATACTCGGTAACCACCTTCAGTACACCCTTCTCCCGGATCCGGTCCATGTTGGCAACCTTATCCGGTTTCAGGCTGTCAACATCCCTGAACCTGGATTCCTGATTACCCTTGCAGCCTCCGGCCAACAGGGTTGAAAGAACGATCAGGACTACAAAAATGTATCTAAGTCTATAGTGCATCATCAATCGTAAAAAGTCCACTCCAATCCCAACCTCAGATTCCTTGGTTTCATCGGGTAGCGATAGGTGGTGAAATAGTTATTCCCAAGGAACTGACCGCCGCTCAGGAGGTTGTTCCAGGAAACAAATATCCGGGTGCGAGCAATTTTTATTGCTAAAAACACATCCAGAAACGGATAACCACCCACATCAGACTCATCCTGCAGATGAAATACTCCGGTGGCGGGCATATACCCGCTGGCCAGATATTTGGTGGTGTATGAGAGATCAAATCCAATGGTTGTAATCAGTGCACCTTTGAACAGGGACTGCCTCCAGTAGTTTGAGCTGTAGAGTGATACTGCCGGCAACCTGAGTACATCATCGGCCGTTGTATACTGCACCAGTATTTTGTCGTCGGAATTGAAGCCGGAAGCCACAAAATGTTTTGAAAAGTAGCCGGAAAAAATTAAAATGTCCTTGTTATAAATCCGGGGAAGGGCCTGCTGGTCCCAGTACTGGTAATTGGAAAGATATGCTACTCCCGCACGCAACTCCATCTCCATCTCATTACTTTGCACAAAGGCCTCGCCCTTCATCCTCAAAAGAGACGGGAAATCGTTCTCCCAGGTAAAAAATGAGGAGGAGTAGTGATTTACAAAATGGTGTGGGCGACGCAGCTCTAAACTTCCCCTCAATCCCAGGTCGGCCTTCTGAAGGAACTCCCTGGAGAAGGTGGCGTTGATCCTGAAATCATTCTGGTAATAACCTAATAAATAATACTTTCCGTCAATAACCCAGTCCCATGTACCCGTGGTTGGACCAGCCAGGTGAAAGCCCACATAGACATCGTTGAAATGTGTATCATTGAAACGGGCAACTACCGAATCCCTGTAGACTGAATCCACCTCAAGCGGAATCTGTGTGATGGTATCCAGACGGTCGAATACCGTCTGCGGTGCAGGGGAGAGCATGCCGAAACGCCGGAACTCATGCCCGGCATAGACCCTGGCAGAGATCTTGTCATAGTCAGGATCACCCAGGATGACCTGGAAAACATTTGTGACTTTATCCTCCGATACAGAATCGAAAGCACTCGCAACTTCGTAATAGTAGTTATCGTAAATTGACGAAACGCTATCAAGATTTACCTGATCCTCATAGGATTTAAAATGTCGATCGTACAGGACCTGGTGGGAGAGGGAGAGCGTTTTCCCCTTTGTAGTGGTAATCCCAAGAGAGTCAGTACTTGTAGTCCGCTCAAAAAGGTTGTACTTATGAGTGGCGAAAAAGGAGAGATTCCGGTACTGCGACTTGGCTTCGGTCAATCGCATGGAGTAGAGCCATGACTCATCCGCTTCATCAGCAATGAAGGCATCCATATCTATCAGCCCGGCATGATCCTCTGCCTTAAAATCGTTGTAATAAAAGGTCCCGAAAATACTGTACCTGTCCTTTGCATGGCTCCCAAAAAGTCCGACACGGTTCACGCGTGTTGCCTCATTGGCATATAACTCTTTGCCCGATAGGATATTAAATTCCAGTCCAAAATTAGAATAGGGTGAAAGGTTCTGGGTATGCAGCACATCAATATTCTCCTCTGGCGCCTGATTGATAAACAGGTTTGTGGAATAGGCGAGGGTAGTAAACGGTGATCTGGTATTAAAAAAGAGAGTGCGGGCTGCTGTTTTCAAATAAGGATTCCATCCGGTTCCAAATACGAAGGCGTCGTTTTCGGGCCGAAGGAAAAAATCCACATGGTTCAGCCCGTGACCCAGGATCCCCAGGTTTTCATAACCGAATCCCTCCTGGTAAGCCGGATGATAATTACGATGCAGCTGGTGCATATTGGTATCAAGCGGCATCTCCTCGAAGCGGGTATAGTTATGCATCAGCTTCCAGGTATTAATACTCTTGGTGGTATCAATCACCTGCGCCTGCGTAGTCGCCAGAGAAACCGCAAATAAAAGAAATATGAATAGTCTGCTTTTCACCTGTATTTCAGGTATGAATCACTAAGTTAAGGTGCGGGAAGCGAACGGGGAAATTATACCCGGATAGTAATTAACAAAGTATTAAGAGTTAAGGGAAATTTATCTCCTTGCTGAACCGAGCCTGATAGCTCGACGAAGTCAACCTGCCTTCGGCAGCCAGGCTGCGTCGGCATATATCCCTTAACTTAATATGCTTTTGAGAGCAAAGGAGTAAAAAAAAATCCCATCCGGAAATCCGGATGGGACTAAATAAGATAGGCGACGACCTACTCTCCCACAATACGCAGTACCATCGGCGCAAATAGGCTTAACTTCTCTGTTCGGAATGGTAAGAGGTGGTTCCCCATTGCAATAGTCACCTAAAATCTTCAATAAGATTGACATATCGGAAGAAGTATCTTTTAAATAGCCTTGAAAAAAGCTCACGGGCAATTAGTACTGCTCGGCTATGACATTACTGCCTTTA
>JAAEOI010000516.1 GCA_024244665.1 Bacteroidota bacterium
ACGCTTCATCGGGTCGTGTTCTGAACATTCCCCGCATGATGTAAACCGTATAGCACATCCAGCTCGGACCCATCCAGTAGCTTTGCCCGGGCTTGAAATCAGGGTCACTTGCTGACAAGGATGGAATGGGCGCTTTGGTGAAGAAATGCTTGGGATCCATCAGGTAATTAAATATTCCTTCTTCCCTTTCCTGTGTCAAACCTTCTATGAGTAAGGGATATGCTCCGGTTGGTGAAATTACCGGCACGAACATATCCTGTTCTTCGGTGTGGTCGAGATAGTAACCAGCCTCTTGGCTCCACAAGTGTTTATGGATCAACTCCACCCGCTTGTCTGCTTCTTTCCTGAATTTTGCTGCCCTTGCGGTGTCTCCTTCATGCTCCAGCATGTTGGCAATTGCCCTCTTCTCCAAAACTGAATATACGTTCAGGTCGACCGTAATAATTGGCATGGACCATGAAGCTTTGTCTATTCTGGCACCGTAAATGCCCGAACCCTGTTGACCCCACCGTTTGGAATTGTCCATACCCGTATCTGACCATCGTTTTACCAGCAACAAGCCTGGGAAACGTTTGCTGGAACGGGTACGTTCCCACCAGTCATTGTATTGTATGGCACTCTCCAACAGTTTCCGACTGGCCAACTTACGCCCTTCTGTTTCCCATACCTTTTCCAAAGCCTGAGCATAGATGGGCGGGTGGCTGCCATCTCCTTTTATTTTCAGCCTGTCCACGAGGTGGGGTAATATCATAACCCTGCTCGACATGGCATCGTCGGAGTCCCACATATAGATTCCATAGGAGCTGCATGAATTGGGAACACATCCAGCCGATGTTGTG
>JAAEOI010000517.1 GCA_024244665.1 Bacteroidota bacterium
AGTCCCCTTGTATGTCACATGAATGGATTGATCCGATTCAGTCTTCCCGGAGTCCCAAAGATCCCCCGTATTTTTATCCAGCTTTTCAAGGGAGCTTGCTACTAGTACCTGGCATGCAGTCTGCTTCTGACCTCGCTGACCGGATTCAAGCTGCCAGCTCAATTGTGGTTCCGTCACATCGATCCCTAGGGGATCAGTGAGATATTCACAGGTCAGATTTGCAATGGTCATTGAAGATTCTTTGCATCCCACAATAATTATTGCAGACAGCAAGACCAATACTGTTAGAAATCGTGTGTTCATATGCTGCTATTCTATATTTACAGGCACCAGCGCCAGGTATCTATTTCTTCACATAGTCCATAGGCAAACCATTATAGATTCTTGCCAGTATTGCTATGTTACGTTCATCATTCTCCAATGTATCGATCGAGTTCCCTAAATAATAATCAATAGGTTTCATCATATTGCCAATCACAGGTTTAGTAAAACCGTATAAACCAATGTTATTGTCTCGTGCATGGGATACGATCTCCAATGGATCCTGCTTGTTCCAAGCCAGGCACGTGATGAGTTTGGTATCTGTCCCCACCAGATTATTTACAGATTCCGTTCTTCTTACATCACCGGCTTCATTCATCACCCAATCCGCTTCTCTTAATAAATCCAGTCCTTCATACTCCGGACTTTTCAAATCATAGGCGGTCAACCAGATCATACAATCAGGATCAGCCTTTTTTGCGGTTTCCCTAATGCGTTTCCAGGCCCTGTCTATGGATCTGCGACGAAATTCCAGTTCTGTTTCCGGAGTGATATTTTCTTTACCCGGGAATGCTTCCCCCATAAGCTCCACGTACATCTCCTGCTCACAGGGGATCCACCTGAAACGCGGCAGGGGCTCACTCCCACCCCCTGGATTATAAAACCAGTCCAGCATAAATCCATCTATCCCCGTTTTGATAATGGCGTCTTCAATGGATGCGCATAAATAATCCAGGTATTGTGTTGCATATGGAATCTGTTGCCCATGGGCCTGGTAACATAAATCAGGGTGCATTTCTTCCCACCTGTTATTTGCCCCGGCACAAAAATAACCGAAGATCTTCATGCCCTGTTCATGACCGAGCCTGACCATGTCCGGCAGAAAATCATATTTCAAACCGGGCTGTTCCGGCACAAATCCATCTTTATACCATGCATAACCATTGCATGATACAGCAAAAGTCTGAACCACATTACATCCAAAATCCAGGTACCATTGAATATGTTCTTCCGGATTGGCATCAGCCCACAATCCGGGTTCTGAGAAACCATGGGCGCCACCAGGACCCCAGTTAAAGTCAATATCGTAGGCTTTGATTACATCTTCCTGGGCTTCACTACATTGTGTTATTCCAAGAGCAACGGTAAATGCAGCCGCTAAAATGAAAATTGTAGTATTTCTCATGGTACTAATTTAAATTTAACTCTTCCTCCCACCAATATGGTTCCCAGAGTATGCATGATTTCGCCTATAGCATCATCCATGCCACTAACCAGGGCTGCATAGTAACGTCTTCTTTTTAATCTTAAGTCCCTGTTCTCCAAATCTGCCTTTAGAATGTCCGGA
>JAAEOI010000518.1 GCA_024244665.1 Bacteroidota bacterium
ATTATGGCTCTCTCTCCTAACGGGGTTTATAAGGAGTATAGACGCCAATCCCCCCAAGATCCATTGGCATTGAGCGCACAGCCAGCTCCACTTTTTTACCTGAGGTTTTCAGCTAACCACAACACGAACACCACTAAATGCAAAATCTGGGGGATATGGATCCCAAATTAACTGCCATAGTGGCCAGGCAGCATGCTGATGTAATCGTGGGAATCAAGCTGGCTCATTACAGCGGACCTGAATGGGATCCTCTGGACCGTACCGTAAAGGCCGGAGAGCGGGTGCACATGCCTGTAATGATAGATTTTGGAGGCCATATCCCCGAACTGTCGCTCGAAACCCTTCTGCTTGAAAAGCTAAGACCAGGAGATATTTACACACACTGCCTTGCCCATGTGAGAGGCAGGATCGCAGTAGTTGATGAAAACGGGAACGTAAGGCCCTGTGTGAAGGAGGCTCAGGAAAAAGGGATCGTCTTTGATTTGGGACACGGAGGAGGAAGCTTTCTGTTTGAACAAGCACTGCCTGCCATGGATCAGAATTTTTTACCCAACAGCATCAGTACGGATCTTCATACAGGGAGCATGAATGGTGGTATGAAAAACATGGTCAATATCATGTCCAAGCTTATGAATATGGGTATGTCGTTGCAGGAAACTGTGGCGCGTTCCACCTGGAAACCTGCAGTTTATATACAAAGAGAGGAACTGGGGCATCTTAGCGTAGGTGCTGTGGCTGATATGGCTTTGCTGAGCATGAAAGAGGGGGATTTCGGATTTACAGACACGAAAGGGTGGAAGATTCGTGGAAATAAAAAGCTGGAATGTGAATTGACCTTCAGGGAGGGCAAAGTGGTATGGGACCTGAATGGCATCTCCAAACAGGAGTGGGAGAAAACGGATTAATTTGAAGTGCACACAAATAATTAAAATTTCGACCTATGAAAAAGAATGAACCGAACTCCAGAAGAAAAGCTTTAAAGGGAGTACTGGCAGCAATGGCTGTCGGATTGGGAGCAAGCCATGCAAAAGCTGCAACTCCGAAAGAAAGAAACCGGAAAAAAATCACATCCAACATCACCACTCAAGATGATGTACCGCTCTTTTCCGGGGGCGTTGCTTATGGAAATTTACTATTCATTGCAGGTAAAGGAGCCCACTTTGAAGGAGACATCAGTGCCCATACGGATCACGTGCTGAAATCTCTGGAAAAAGAGCTGGTGAAACATGGCTCATCCATGGACCAGGTGCTGAAAGTGAATGTATACCTGGCAGACCTTGCCGATTATCATGCGATGAATAAGGTGTACAAGGGACGCTTCGGGAAAAATCCCCCCGTAAGAACCACAGTGGCTACATATGGCGGCGTACCCGGTGATTCGCTGGTGGAAATTGATTGTATTGCAGCACTGGACTAAGATGGCTACCAGACGAGCATTGCTTAAAAACCTGGCCAGCTTACCCCTTGTGGGAGGTCTGTTTAGCACTGGCCTAATGGTCGGAATTCCGGTTCCTAGCCAAGGCATCCGGAGAGACTATTTCAAGGAACTGGGTGTCAGAACTTTCATCAACGCAGCAGGGACCTATACTTTTATGACTGGGTCACTTATGCACCCTGAAGTGATTGAAGCCTATAACTATGCCACCAATGAATATGTACTCCTGGACGACCTCCAGGACAAAGTGGGGGAAAGAATAGCCAGGCTTCTGCACTGTGAGGCAGCCACCATTACTTCCGGCGCCGCATCAGCCATTACCCTGGGTACTGCAGGGGTACTTGCAGGGATGGATCAGGAGAAGGTGGTACAGATTCCCGATCTGACAGGGATGAAAAGCGAAGTAATCATGCAGAAGTCCCATGTTATTGGCTATGCCCATGCCATAAGAAATTGCGGGGTAAAAGTGGTGGAGGTGGTTACCCGAAAGGAGCTGGAAAAGGCTATCAATGAAAAGACCGCCATGATGTGGTTCTTCAATGGGAACAATTATGTGGGGGAGATCAACGATGAGCTCTTCGTTGAGATTGCCAAGAAGCATGGAATTCCCACCTTCAATGATTGTGCAGCAGACGTACCTCCGGTTGAAAACCTCTGGAAGTACACCAAAATGGGTTTTGACATGGTGGCTTTCTCCGGAGGTAAGGGGCTTAGAGGACCTCAAAGTGGAGGACTGCTGCTGGGCAAAAAGAAGTATATCGATGCAGCCCGGCTTCATGCGCCACCAAGGGGGAATACCGTCGGAAGAGGGATGAAAGTGAATAAGGAAGAGGTGCTGGGCATGCTGGTCACCGTAGAATCCTATTTATCCCGTGATCATGAGGGTGACTGGGCACTGTGGGAGAAGCAGATCCAAACCATTCATGATGCTGTGGCTTCGATCGAGGGTGTAAATCCTGAGATTCATGTTCCGAAGGTTGCCAATCATGTGCCTTCACTGAAGATCTCATTGAATCCAGACAAAATTGGGTGGACTTCGGACCAGGTAAGGCAGA
>JAAEOI010000519.1 GCA_024244665.1 Bacteroidota bacterium
AAATTTTTCATTGACGGTGTTATTGAAAACAATACAGCCTTGTTACTGGATCCCTATGCCGATGGCAGTTTTCCTCCACCTCTATTTGAGAAACCCTTCTTCGAAGACATGATCGAGCTTTGTGATCGCGAAAAATTCCAGATCCATATCCATGCTCTAGGAGACGGTGCGGTTCGAATGTCGCTTAATGCCTATGAAAAGGCCCGCAGGATTAATGGCAGCTGGGACAGCCTGCACCAGATTGCACATTTACAACTGGTTGATCCTGCTGATATTCCGAGATTTAGGAAACTAGGTGTAGTCGCCAACTTCCAGCCTTTGTGGGCCTGTATGGAAGACACTATGCATTCAACCTGCATCGATAAGGTTGGGCCGGTACGCTCGGAATGGATCTATCCTCTGAATGCCATCATTGAGACAGGGGCACCTTATGCACTATCTAGTGACTGGTGCGTATCAACTTATGAACCCATGCCGATCATACAGACTGCCATCACCCGACAGGTTGTTGGAGAAGGTCCAGAGG
>JAAEOI010000520.1 GCA_024244665.1 Bacteroidota bacterium
AGTGCCGATGCTGTACTTGAATTTGAAATGGGCAACCAACCCAACGAAGAATGGGGAAGTTCAGAGGATGCTCTTCCACCATCGATGGTAGATGAGAAGTTTTAATTTGATTTTTTATGTCCAATACCATGAAACCATTCATAACACTGCTGATTGCTGCTACATTAAGCAGCTCTTGTACCAAGGAGGTAAAAAAACAGGCCGTTGATTACGTCAACCCATACATGGGCAATATCAGTCATCTGCTGGTGCCTACCTACCCTGCGGTCCATCTGCCCAACAGCATGCTAAGGGTTCGCCCACAACGTGCATCTTATACGGAAAGCAGGATTGATGGATTACAGGTGATGATGTACTCCCACCGAATGAACCCGGCATTCAGGATCAGTTGTTACCAGGGTGATAAGGGAGAATTAGAACCGGTCATATCAAATTACTATGACAATGAGGTAGTGAAGCCATACTTCTATTCGGTTTATCTCGATAGGGACAATATCGATGTGCAGTTCGCGCCTTCTCACCAATCGGCACTATATCAAATCGCTTTTGAGGGAGATAATAAAGATAAGTACCTCGTCTTTCATGCTGAGAACGGTGAACTGAAGTACAATAATCAGTTCCTATCCGGTTTTGAGGATATCGGGCATCAAACAAGAGTATACTGGTATTTGAAACTGGATGTTGCTCCTGAAAAGGTAGGTTATTTTCAGAATGGCTTACCCGTATTCAAAGCCGGTGAAGGATTGGAAGATGCTGACATCATTTTGGATTTTGGCAAACAGGCGAAGCGTGTTACACTGAAGTATGGTGTCTCATTCATCAGTGTCGATCAGGCAAAGCAAAACCTCGGTCGGGAGATTGGGGACAGGACACTGGACCAGGTGGCACAGACCGGGAGATCCATTTGGAATTCCACGCTCAATAAGATCAGGGTTCAGGGGGGGGCAGAAGTGCAGAAAACTGTCTTTTACACCTCATTGTACCGTAGCTACGAACGGCCGGTGAATATTTCTGAAGATGGTAAATACTGG
>JAAEOI010000521.1 GCA_024244665.1 Bacteroidota bacterium
CGGTTTCTAAAGATCTTTATCCCCATGTCTCTCATGGCGGGAGTGCTGCTAGCTATCTTCTTTTTTCAATCCGTGCGCACAGAACGAATGGCGTCCTCATTAAAGGATGAAGCGCTATTGGAACAGGCGCGTTTGGTTGCCGCCCATCTGTTTCGCGATAAAATTACCGACTTGATGATCCTTGCCGAAGGCGAATTGCTTCGGCGCTATCTGCATGGCGACAACAACGGGAACAGTATCGATCTGGCGCGTGAGCTTGTGACCTTCTCCAAGCACAAGGTCAATTATGATCAGATCCGTTTTATTGATCTTGAGGGCAATGAGAAGATCCGGGTTAATCATAACTCCGGATCGCCGGTTATCGTTCCCCAGGCAATGCTGCAGAATAAATTCCAGCGCTATTACTTCACTGACTCGGTCAAGCTGCGCAAGAGAGAGGTCTTTATATCACCACTGGACCTGAATATTGAACAGAAAAGGATCGAGATTCCGTTCAAGCCGATGATCCGCCTCTCCACCCCGGTATTTGATAACCGCGGTGATAAAAGGGGGGTGCTTGTAGTCAACTATTCTGCCCAGGAGTTGCTGGATCATCTCCAGGAAATTATTGGGGGGAGTGACTTTACTATGCTGAACAAGGATGGGCATCTTCTTCTGGGAGGGCCCGAGAAGCAGCGGTGGGGATTTATGTTCGGGCGCCAGGCCTCCTTTCCAGCGGAGTATCCCCAGGCTTGGAGAATGATGACCATGCAGAGAAATGGCCACTTTGAGCGTGATAATGGCAACTTTCTGTATACG
>JAAEOI010000522.1 GCA_024244665.1 Bacteroidota bacterium
AAGAACCAAACTTCGTACCTATCTGTTTAAAAACAGTGGGTGAATAGGCAGTATCACCAGCAAAATAATACTTACCGGAGGGAGTGACTAAAGCCCAGGAGCACCATAGCGCTTTGTTCCTGTCCGATAAACCTCTTCCAGAATAATGCACTGTCGGGAGTGAAGTTATTTGAAAGTTAAAAATTGAAATACTTTCATTCCAGTCAAGTTCATGTACCTGAATATATCCTCTTTCGGTGAAAAAGCTTTTTAGCCCGAGTGGAACGAAGACATGAATAGTATCCTTATCCGGAAGCGTTTCGACAAATTCCTCATCCAGATGGTCGTAGTGATTATGAGAAATCAGTATGACATCAATCGGGGGTAAATCATTTCTACTGATACCGGGTTTGACAAACCGTTTTGGACCCATTGAATAAGGCCCGGCATAATCTGAAAAAAATGGATCTGTCAGAATTGTCTTACCCTCTACTTTTATCAGAAAAGTTGACTGTCCTATCCAGGTCAGGGTGTTTTTGTCCTTTAACTCCCGAAACTGAGTCAACACTTCCTCCCTGGACAGAATGTGGTTTACAGGAACTTCGGGAAGAAAAAAAGATGACCATACTCTGTTCAGATAAAAACCTGGTCCCAAGGATGGTACTGGTGGAATCAGGGGGTAATTCTGAAATCCATCTGGGGTATGATGATTCGGATTCTCTTCTGACAGGGCCGCGAGTGGTATCAAACTCATGATAAATAATACTACTGATATTTTCATTGCAAATAACAATTTCTAAATCAGTCAGTGAATTTCAGAGTCGAAACCGCCAAAACAATCATAGTCAATGCCGCCAGCCCCCAAAGTACGATAAATAGATACCCCATTTTGATGTTATTCGAGGTACCAATACGGATACCTCGACGCTGCATCATGCACCTTGTTGTTAAATTACGCCCCGCGAAGTAAACGTAACTACCTCCACCGACGAGTGCAAAATAAGGCCAGTGAGGATGTTGAAGCATCATCAGAATACCGGCCACCGGCAGAACCCAGATGATGAGTGAATCCCATATAGCTTCCCCCCGTGCATCGATATAGAACACATCATCGACATCAGACTCGGCTTCCCCCAATCCTAAC
>JAAEOI010000523.1 GCA_024244665.1 Bacteroidota bacterium
ATAAACAAATACAGGAGCGGTGTGACTGATTAACCCTATGTATTAAAAAGTATTTCTTGGCAGATGAATTAGTGAGGAGAGTATTAAGTGAATATTATTGATTACGCCCTGCAGATGGAGAAAGATGGGGAGGCCTACTACCGTGAACTGGCGGCACAGGCTGGGAACAGTGTCATCAAACAGGTGTTTGATATTCTGGCCGATGCCGAAGCGGAGCACTATGAGATGTTTATGCAGATGAAGCAGAATCAACCGGTAACCAGAGGTGAGGGTGATCATGTCTCCAGAATAAAAAACCTGTTTACCGAGATGAAGGCGCAGGGTGATCAGGATCCTAACTTAGAGCAGATTGCCGCCTATACCAAGGCGAGTGAGGTTGAGCGCAAGAGCCAGGAGACCTATCAACAGAAGGCGGGCGAGATATCCGATCCTGAACAGAAGAAGTTATGTTTGATGATTGCCGAGGAAGAGGGGAAACACCGGGTTATCCTGGAGAACCTGATTGAATTTCTTCAGCATCCGGATACCTGGGTGGAAGATGCGGAGTGGCGCAATATGGGGGACTATTAGG
>JAAEOI010000524.1 GCA_024244665.1 Bacteroidota bacterium
CTGAAGCAGCGCCTTCGCCTGTTGAAAAATCCCAAGCCCCTCTGCCTGTTGAGAAGCCTCCTGCTTCACCATCACAGGCTTCACCATCACAGGCGTCACCGGAGCTCTCTGCCCCCCAGGCTGTCGAAAAATCAGCCCAGGTTGAGAACGGGAATGGGAACGGGAATGGGAACGGTTTAAACCGAATCGTAGGGAATCCCTCCATCTCAATCAAGGGCTCTCTGAAACAGGAAGTTATTCAACCAGCCTCCGATGAAGTCCCTCCTTCTGAGAAGGAGAGTGAACCTGCCGATGAGGGCGGAACAGGGGAAAAAAAGGCAGAGAGTTCGGTTGTTGATCCCGACCTTGTGATGAAAGCATGGAACGACTACGCAGCATCTGTCGAGAAGCAAAAACCAAGGGTATTTAGCACCTTGCAGAATAACCGCCCCGTAGTCAAAACAGACGGCGAAATCCGCGTGTTACTCAACTCCGAGTCCCAGAAGGACAATTTCCATAAAAACATCAGGGGAGAGCTCACTACCTATATCAGGGAAGCGACCGGGCTGCCGATGATTGATATTGTTACCGGAGTGCTGGAGCAGGAGCAGGAGGGAAAGAAGATCTATACCGATCAGGACAGGCTGGCGTACCTTGTTAAGAAGAATCCAGAGCTGGGAGAATTAAAGACGAGGTTTGGTCTTGATTTCGATGATTGAACATAAACCTAAATAAATTGTAACCTATAAGTATAACACATTAACCAAATTGAAATGACTGGAGAAAAAATCATCAATAATTACGGAAAAATTCAGGTTCCCGATAATCCCATTGTACCTTTTATAGAGGGTGACGGAACAGGACCTGATATTTGGGCAGCATCGATCCGTGTACTGGATGCAGCTGTTGAAAAGGCTTACGGCGGTAAGAGGAAGATTGTCTGGAAAGAGGTGCTGGCTGGCGAGAAGGCATTCAATAAAACAGGGAAGTGGTTGCCCGAGGAGACACTTGATATCATTCATGAGCATCTGGTGGCCATCAAGGGACCCCTTACAACTCCAGTGGGTGGCGGAATCAGGTCATTAAACGTAGCCCTTCGGCAGATCCTGGATCTTTATGTCTGCCTGCGCCCGGTTCGTTATTATAAAGATGTCCCTTCACCTGTAAAGGACCCTACCACCACCGACATGGTGATCTTCCGTGAGAATTCGGAGGATATTTATGCCGGCATTGAATGGCAGACCGGAACCGAGGAGGGGGAGAAGGTCAAGAAATTCCTGATTGATGAGATGGGGGTTTCCACCATCAGGTTCCCCGAAACAGCCTCAATTGGTATCAAACCCATATCCAAAGAGGGTACCGACAGACTGGTTCGAGCAGCCATCCAGTATGCGGTAAGGGAAAAAAAGACTTCAGTGACTTTGGTCCACAAGGGGAATATCATGAAGTACACCGAGGGACAGTTTAAGCAGTGGGGGTATGAACTGGCTGAACAGGAGTTTGGCGATCTGGTCTTTACCTGGAACCAGTACGACCGGATTGCCGAAAAGGAGGGAAAGCAAAGTGCAGACAATGCGCAGGATGCAGCCATGAAGGCCGGTAAGATACTGATCAAGGATGTGATTGCCGATGCTTTCCTGCAGCAGATACTTACCAGGCCCGCAGAGTATTCGGTGATTGCCACAATGAACCTGAATGGCGACTACATCTCAGATGCGCTGGCTGCAATTGTGGGAGGTATCGGGATTGCTCCGGGTGCCAATATCAATTATGAAACAGGTCATGCTATTTTTGAAGCCACCCATGGAACTGCACCAAAATATGCCGGTCTGGATAAGGTGAACCCGGGTTCCGTAATCCTTTCGGGGGTTATGATGCTTCAGTACATGGGCTGGGAGGAAGCTGCCGATATGATCGTTTCCGGACTGCAGAATGCCATTACCCAGAAGAAGGTGACCTACGATTTCGCCCGGCTGATGGATGGCATTACTCCGCTGAGTTGCTCCGGTTTCGGAACAGCTATCATAGAAAACATGTAAACATGTAAATATGCAAATGAGTAAGTGAGCAAGTATTTTATTTACTCACTTACCATTTACCATTTACTACTTGCTATTTACTAATTGCTAATTACGAAAATCATGTTACCAAAGAAAGTTGAAGCAATACTAAATGAACAAATCCTCCGGGAGGACTATTCATCCCAGCTCTACCTGTCCATGGCCTCATGGGCCGAGAACAAGGGTTTCAAAGGTGTATCCGACTGGTTCTATGCCCAGGTCGAGGAGGAGAGGATGCATTTGCTCAAGCTGATTAGATATGTTAACGACAGGGACGGTGTGGCTGTGATCCCCGGTATTAAAACCCCTCCAGCCGATTTTGGGGATATTTTCGGGATGTTCGACCAGGTACTGGCCCATGAGCAATTCATCTCAGGATCGATCAATGAGATCGTGGCCACGTGCATATCCGAGAACGACTATACCACGCAGAACTGGATCCAGTGGTTCGTAACTGAGCAGATTGAAGAGGAGGCCTCTGTGAAAGCAATCATTGATAAACTGAACCTGGTGGGGAAGAACAATCTATACATGTTCGACCGCGACATACTCTCCATGAGGGGCGGCGGTGCTGCGACCGAAGGCTGAAAGGACGCTGTCAACAGGACTTATTAACAGGGCTGGCGGGGAATCTTTCCCTGCCGGCCCTCTTTTTTCTGCCAAATTCGCATGAAAAGCAACTTGGTATGTTATTTGAATGATCGAATAAGAGATAAAAAAAGGTAAATTTGTGCTTTCAAAAACAAAGATATTTTATAATAAACTCACCGGATTATGGATGTAGGTAAAATAGTAGGGAAATTTCTTGGGAATAAGTCAGACAGGGACATGAAGGAGGTGACTCCTTACGTAGCGAAAGTAGCTGCTGAGTTTGATAAAATACAAGGAATCACCAATGATGAGCTCAGGGCACGGTCTGCCGCTTTGAAGCAGAAAATTGAGGATTATGTTTCTGCCGAGAAGAGCAGTGTGGTAGAGAAGAAGAAGAGGGCAGAAGATCCGGAGATGGATGTAAACGAAAAGGAGCCTCTCTATAAGGAGATTGATCAACTTGAAGAGCAGATCGATGAGAAGTATGAGGTGATCCTGGAGGAGGTTCTTCCCGAATCTTTTGCCATCATTAAAGAGACCGCAAAGAGGTTCAAGGAGAATCAGGAGCTGGAGGTAAGTGCCCTTGATTTCGACCGGACCATTGCCGCAAGCCGCGATTCCGTTGAAATCAACGGGGAAAAGGCAATTTGGAAAAACAGCTGGATGGCTGGTGGCAACGAAATCACCTGGGACATGGTCCATTATGATGTGCAGATTATTGGTGGTGCTGCACTGCACAGCGGCAAAATTGCAGAGATGGCAACTGGGGAGGGAAAGACCCTTGTGGCCACACTACCGGTATTCCTGAATGCGCTTACGGGTAAGGGTGTTCACCTGGTGACCGTGAATGACTATCTGGCCAAAAGGGACTCGGAATGGATGGGGCCCATCTATGAATTTCACGGACTAACGGTTGATTGTATCGACAAGCACCAGCCAAACTCAGAGGCCAGGAGGAAAGCCTACAACAGTGATGTCACTTTTGGAACCAATAACGAATTCGGGTTTGATTACCTGCGTGATAATATGGCGCACACTCCGGCCGAGCTGGTCCAGAGAAAACATAACTATGCCATCGTGGATGAGGTGGACTCTGTACTGGTGGATGATGCCAGGACTCCCCTGATCATTTCAGGACCGATTCCCCGCGGGGAGCACCATGAGTACAGCGAATATAAACCCAAGGTGGAGAAACTGGTCAATGTTCAGCGTCAGCTGGTCAACAACATATTTTCAGAGGCACGGAAGTTTTTACAGGAGGGGAATACGGAAAAGGCAGGATTCAAACTGCTCCAGGCCAATAAAGGGCTACCCAAGTACAAGCCCCTGATCAAGCTGCTGAGCGAGGAGGGGAATAAGTCCCTGATGCTGAAAACGGAGAACCACTATATGCAGGAGCAGTCCAAGAACATGCACCTGGTCACCGATGACCTCTTTTTCATCATCGAGGAGAAGATGAATTCAGTGGAACTCACCGAACAGGGGATTGACCTCATCACGGGCGATTCTGACGATCCGGCCTTTTTCATTCTCCCCGATATCGGGAGTGAGGTTGCTGAGATCGAGAAGTCAGATATGCCTGAGAAGAAGAGGCTTGAGGTGAAGGATAGGATGCTGCAGGACTATGCGGTGAAATCGGAACGGATCCATACAGTGAACCAACTCCTCAAGGCTTATGCCATGTTTGATAAGGAGATCGAATACGTGGTGATGGACAATAAGGTGAAGATTGTTGATGAACAGACGGGCCGGATCATGGAGGGAAGACGCTACAGCGACGGGCTCCATCAGGCCATTGAAGCGAAGGAGAATGTGAAGGTGGAGGCTGCCACACAGACCTGGGCCACCATTACCCTTCAGAACTATTTCAGGATGTACCACAAACTCGCCGGTATGACCGGTACTGCGGAGACAGAGGCAGGTGAGCTGTGGGATATCTACAAGCTTGACGTGATGGTGATTCCTACCAACCGGCCCATTGTCCGGGACGATCGCCAGGATATGATTTTCAAGACCAAGCGGGAGAAATATAATGCCGTGATCGATGAACTGGTTCAACTCAACAAGGCAGGGCGGCCCGCTCTGGTGGGTACCACCACCGTAGAGGTTTCCGAACTTCTCTCGAAAATGCTCAATATCCGCAAAATCAAACACAATGTACTGAATGCCAAGTTGCACCAGCGGGAGGCAGATGTAGTGGCACAGGCCGGAAAGGCCGGTGGTGTGACCATTGCCACCAATATGGCCGGACGGGGAACGGATATCAAGCTCTCCGACGAGGTGAAACAGGCGGGAGGACTTGCTATTATCGGTACTGAAAGGCATGAATCCAGGCGGGTCGACCGCCAGTTGCGCGGAAGGGCCGGTCGACAGGGCGATCCTGGATCTTCGCAATTCTATGTATCCCTTGAAGATGAGCTAATGCGCCTGTTCGGATCGGACCGGATTGCAGGGATGATGGACCGTCTCGGGCTGAAAGAGGGAGAGGTGATCCAGCACTCCATGATCACCAAGTCCATCGAAAGGGCTCAGAAAAAGGTGGAGGAGAACAACTTCGGGATCAGGAAGAACCTGCTGGAGTATGACGATGTGATGAACTCCCAGAGGGAGGTGATCTACAAGCGCCGGAAACACGCTCTTTTCGGCGAGCGGATCGGTCTCGACATTGCCAATATGATGTACGATGTAACCGAAAGTATTGTCAATTCCTTCCACCATAGCAGCGATTTTAATGGCTTTAAACTGGAGTTGATCCGTCATTTCTCCATCGAATCGCCGGTATCGGAAGACGAGTTTAAAAAGAGCGATAGCATCCAGCTGGTCGAAAATATCTATGAAATCCTGCTTGATGCCTATAAAAGAAAACAGGTGAGCATTTCGGATCAGGCCATGCCTATAATCAACCAGGTGTATGAGCACCAGCGACAGGTATATGAGAATATTGTGGTTCCCGTTTCAGATGGCACAAGGGTATTCCAGGTGCTGGCAAACCTGGAGAACTGTTACAATTCCCAGGGCAAGGAGCTGGTCAGGTCCTACGAGAAGAGTATCATCCTGGCCTCGATCGACCAGTCATGGCAGGAGCACCTGCGGGAACTGGACGACCTCAGGCAATCGGTAAGGAATGCCCAGTATGAACAGAAGGATCCGCTGTTGATCTATAAGTTTGAGGCATTTGAACTCTTTACTGCCATGATCGAAAAGGTGAACTCTGATGTGGTATCCACGCTGATGAAAGCACATATCCCGTTGAAGGATCCGCAGAGCGTCAGGAAGGCTGAAGCTCCCAAACGAATGGACCTGAGCAAGTTTGAGGCCAATAAGGATGAGATGTCCTCCTACAATGATCCTTCAGGTGGCGGTCAGTCCAAGGACGGCAGAACACAGTCACAACAACCGGTGCGGGTTGAAAAGAAGGTGGGGCGGAACGATCCCTGCCCTTGCGGAAGCGGAAAGAAATATAAAACCTGTCACGGCAAACCGGGTGCGGCCTGACCCTGATCAGTGCAACGCAGCGTCCAGTTGCCTGATGTCACGGCATAGGGCATCGGAGGCAGGGACCAGGGGCAGCCTCAGTACATTTTTGCACAAACCGTTAATCTCCATGGCCGCTTTGATCCCGGTCGGGTTTCCTTCACGAAAGATCGCCTTTATCATGGGCGAGAGGCTATAGTGCAGCTTCCTGGAGATTTCATAGTCGCCTTTGAGTGCAGCATTCACCAGGGATGATATGAGACCGGGATAGCCATTTCCGATCACACTGACCACCCCATCACCTCCCATGGCCATCATGGGCAGGGCAACAGCATCATCTCCCGAGATAACCATGAAACCCTCCGGGCGGTCCGACAGCAAACGAGTGACTTGATCAAAATCACCGGAGGCCTCCTTAATGGCCATGATGGCATCCGGGTAGTCAACGGCCAGCCTCAAAGTGGTTTCTGCACTCATATTGGTACCCGTACGTCCAGGCACGTTATAGAGCATCAGGGGTAGTTCAGTTGCGGCTGCAATGGCCGAATAGTGTTGATAGATTCCCTCCTGGCTTGGCTTATTATAGTATGGTACCACGCTGAGGATGGCATCAATCCCCCTGTGGTCCAGCTTCCTGATTGAGTCAATGGAGGCCTTGGTATCATTACCTCCCGAACCCACGACGATGGGGACTCTTCCGCCGCAGGCATCCACCACACACCTTACCACCTCCTCTTTCTCGCCAGGAGAGAGGGTTGGGGTTTCAGCTGTGGTTCCAAGCACCACCAGGTAGTTGGTTCCGTTCTCAATCAATTGTTCTGTCAGAAGGATCAGGGTGTCAAAATCCACCATACCCAGCGGTGTGAATGGAGTGATCATGGCCACTCCTGTACCTCTGTAATTTGTTCTGCTATTCATATTTGTTCATTAACGGGATTTAACATGGCAATATAGATTTTGAACTGTTCTGCCAGGAATCCGATTTCATGATTGTCGGTTAGACTGATCATCAGATCGTAATCATTCTCTTCCTTTGTAAAACAGCCGACCTTAAACCGTGCAGAGGAGAGTTGCACAAGAAACTGAAGTTCAAGGGGGACATCCAGGGTAAAATCAAAAAGCAGGTCAGGATCCGAATAATAAAAAGCATCCACCACTTCGCCGGAGGGCTTCATATACCAGTTAAGGTCGTTCTTGGTAATAAAGGAGTAATTCTTCCTTAAGAGCAGTTCCTGGGGAATCTCCTTTTGCTGTACATACCCGAAGGTTCTGCAATTAATCTTCTCTCCCTCCAGGAATTTCCGGAACTCCCTGATCGCATTAAATGACTCAGGATCACCTGTGTCAAAAAGGATGATAGCCGTACGTGCAGTTTCAAAATTGTGAACGCGGACTTCACGGTCAGCTCCCCTTTTTTTTCTTTTCAGGATCTTCTTGCCTATGCTCTCTTTAAGTTTTGCCATGTACAACAAAAATACAATTAAATAGGTTAGCTGGCTACGCCAGCATGAATAAGAATTCCTGTTCGTTCAGGATGGGGATTCCGAGCTTTTGTGCTTTCTCATATTTGCTTGGTCCCATGTTTTCCCCAGCCAGGATATAGTCTGTTTTTTTACTGATAGAAGTGGTAAATTTCCCCCCGTTTTGTTCAATGATGGTTTTATATTCATCCCGGGAATGGGATTCAAAAACACCGGAGATCACAAAGATTTTATTTGCCAGTGTCTGACTGACAGCGGAGCGCTGGTGTTCCAACTTAAACTGCAAGCCCGCCGACTCCAACCGACTGGTGAGTTCCATGTTATCCGGCTCATCAAAATAGTCAATCAGTGACTGCGCAATCCTTTCACCAATCTCGTCCACATCCTCGAGGGACTGTCGATCAGCTTTTATCAATGCTTCCATGCTTCCAAAGGCTTCAGCGAGTTTCCTGGCCACGGTCTCTCCCACATAACGTATTCCCAGGGCATATAAAAGGCGTGGGAAGGGTACCTTCCGGGAGACTGCAATACTCTCCACCAGGTTACTGGCCGATTTTTCGGCAAAACGGTCAAGACCGATCACATCTTCGTATTGAAGCGAATAGAGGTCAGCCACATCACAAACCAATCCCTCCCTGAACAGCTGGTCAATGGTGGCCTCTGCCGCATTGATATCCATGGCTTTCCTGCTGATAAAATGCTCCAGTCTGCCTTTGATCTGGGGCGGGCAACCGCTAGTATTCGGACAGTAGTGAGCGGCTTCATCCTCCCTGCGTACCAGGGGCGTCAGGCACTGGGGACAGTGGGTGATAAATTCAAAAGCGAGCGAGGAAGGATCCCTCAGTTCGCTTACGACACCAACGATTTTTGGAATGATTTCGCCCCCCTTCTCAACGTAGACCTGATCCCCGATGCGGATATCCAGCATGCCGATCTGATCGGCATTGTGAAGTGACGCCCTCTTTACAATGGTACCTGCCAGTTGTACCGGATCCAGATTGGCCACGGGTGTTACAGCACCGGTTCTTCCAACCTGGAAGTCAATGCTATTGAGCCGGGAGAGTGCCTGTTCAGACTTAAACTTATAGGAGATTGCCCATTTGGGAGTCTTGGCCGTGAAGCCCAGCTCCTGCTGCATAGCGATAGAATCCACCTTGATCACCACCCCGTCAATTTCAAATGGCAGCTCCTCGCGAGCAGCTTCCCAGTGATCAATAAATTCATAAACCTCGTCCAGGGTGCCTGCAAGTTTGCCGTATGAGGGCACCATGAATCCCCAGCTCCTTGCCGATTCGAGTCCCTCCCGATGACTCCCGAACAGTTGCTGTTCGCCGGGTATGTAATAAAAGAGACACTCCAGGGGTCGGGTTGCCACCAGCGAGGAATTCTGCATTTTCAGGCTTCCCGATGCTGTATTTCTTGGATTTGCGAAGCTGGATTCTCCCTTCTCCTCCTGCTCCCGGTTCATCCTTTCAAATCCCTCCAGGGGGATAATGACCTCACCCCTGATTTCAAAATCTTCCGGGAAACCCTCACCCCTGAGTTCAAGAGGTATACTCCGAATGGTCCGGATGTTCCGGGTTACGTCATCTCCGCGGGTGCCATCCCCCCTGGTAAGGGCTCTGGAAAGTGCTCCGCCGGTATAGGTCAGTGCCACAGCTACCCCGTCATATTTCAGTTCGCAAAAATAGGTGACTGCATCGCCTGTGACTTTCCTGACCCGCTCATCGAATCCGGCAAGTTCCTCCCTGTTGTAGGTATTTCCAAGCGAGAGCATGGGGTAAAGGTGTTCAAAGGACTGAAATTCAAGGTTCAGGTCGCTTCCAACCCTGCGGGTTGGTGAGTTTTCATCCTCAAACTGGGGATGGGAGTCCTCCAGTTTCCGGAGCTCTTTCAGCAGCTGATCAAATTCGAAATCAGAGATATCGGGCTCCGATTTTACATAGTAGTTGTGGTTGTGCTGGTGAAGTGTTTCACGGAGTTCTTCAATCCTCACCTTTGCCTGCTCCGGGGTCATCTGATTCTGATTTTAAACAAAAATAGAAAATATTTCTCCTTTAGGTTTTATTCTCTACTTTTAGTCTGTTTTGACAGTAAAAGGATCCAAATACAGCCTCATACACCATATATTCCTTATGTGTCTGCTGGCCACTCCCATGCAGGGGCAGATTCAATCTCCTGGCAAACCAGTGGGTAATTTCAGCCAGTTGAAAGGAGCCGATGTCATCTATCTCCTTCCGCCGCTTCATCCCCTGGAGGTGGATGCCTGCACGCAGGATAACCTGGAGAGTTTCAGCAAGCCCCTGCAGTTTGCAATCGAGAGGCCCCTTTCTATTTCTCCGCTTACTCAGGGAGTGTGGACCGCAGAGGAGGGTTGCCGGATCTGGAGGGCACATGTCATCTCCCCGGGTGCTGTTTCGGTGGGTTTGGTTTTTGACCGATACAGGCTTGTTGAAGGAGTTAAACTTTTGCTTTACGATCCTGAGATGGGTCATATCAAAGGAGCTTACACCTCCCTGAACAATAAAAGTTCAGGAATCTTCGCTGTGGGCCATATACCCGGCGAAGAGCTGATTATTGAACTGCAGGTTCCTGAGAATATGGATGATTATGGAGAGTTCTCCCTGGGCTCCCTCTCACACGCTTTTTTACCGGTGGCTATAAAAGGAGTAACAGACGGGCGCTTCGGAAGATCACAACCCTGCGAGATCGATATGAACTGTGTGGAGGGGGCCGATTGGCAGCTGGAGAAACGATCGGTGGTACGGCTATATACAACAACCCAATATTGTACAGGAGTGCTACTGAACAATACAGCCTATGACGGAGCCCCCCTGTTGCTGACTGCAAAGCACTGTATTGAAAGTCAAGAGGGAGCAGAAAAGACAATTTTCAAGTTTAACTACGAGAGTGCTTCCTGTTTCGGAGGGGACGGATCGGTGGATATGTCCATATCCAGTTCCGATTCGCTCTCCGTCGGGGACAGTATCGATTTCAGCCTGGTCAGGCTTTCCCTTTCGCCTCCCGAGGACTATAATGCTTTCTATGCGGGCTGGGATCTCTCTGATCCACAGGCGGGACCCACCACAACCATCCATCACCCCGAGGGGGATGTGAAGAAGATATCCTTCGATTTTGATGCGCCCGAGGCATGTACCATTCAATCACAAATTCCATCCCAGTTCTGGGACCACCTCAGCCACTCCTTCTGGTTGATCAAACAGTGGGATGTGGGTTCCACCGAACCCGGTTCCTCGGGATCCCCGCTCTTTACTCCGCAGGGGCAGGTAATCGGGGTGCTGAGTTTTGGAAGTGCGAAATGCGGTGACTCCATCGGGTATGATGCAGAAAAGGAGCGTATAATTTTCAGTAAGACCGTTAATAAGGACGACTACTACACCAAACTGGATGTGGCGTGGGACTACCATAGCGATTCTTCAAAATCACTAAAACCCTGGCTCGATCCTACAGATTCCGGCATCAGGTCCATAGAAGGGCTCCATCCCGGCTCTGTTCAGGAAAATGAGATTCAGAGAGGCAGGGACTTCAAGCTCTATCCCAATCCTGCCGGCAACACCCTCTGGTTTTATTCCCGCTCTTTACCGGAGGAGAGGATCAGTTACATGGTATATGATCTTCGGGGTACCCTGCTCCTTCAGGGAGAGGGATTGCTGCCCGGACCGGTAATGGTTGATGTGGGTAGGCTCCGGGCCGGATTATACCTGCTGCTCCTGGAGAGCGGAGCAAAAAGGGAAATCCTTAAATTTGTAATTTCACGATGAGATTCACCGCGGCACTGGCTCTGTCTTTTGGCATCCTCTCCGCCTGCAACCACGGGGGAGAAAATTCCGGCAGCGCTCCCGGGAAGAGCTCCTCTTTTACAGAGTATGCTTCCAGGTTTGATGTCTCCACGGAGCAGAACTATACACTTCTGCGGGTTTATGATCCCTGGCAGAACAGCAGGGGAGTTACCTATAGCTATGTGCTGGGTGCCAACAAGGAACTGGTTCCCGATTCCCTTTCCGGTTTTCCTTTTATTCATACACCTGTAAAACGGGTGGTGGCCATGTCCACAACCCATGTGGCCATGATAGCGGGCCTCGGGGAAACCGGGAGTATCATAGGTGCTTCAGGTACGGCTTTCATTTACAACCCTGAGATCAGGGAGCGTTATGATTCAGGATTGCTCACTGATGTGGGTTATGGCCAGGGGCTCAACTATGAGATGGTGGTAACACTGGAACCCGATGTGGTCTTCCTCTACGGAGTGGAGGGAAATGTGACCACCACCGCAGGAAAACTCCGGGAGCTGGGAATTACGGTGGTTTACTGTGCCGAGTACCTGGAGCCCTACCCACTGGGGAAGGCAGAATGGATCCGCTTCTTTGCGCGCTTTTACGGACGGGAGCTTGAAGCAGACATTCTCTTCAACAGGGTAGATTCAACCTACAATGCCCTGAAGGAGGCCGTATCAGGAGTGAAGGAGAAACCGGAAGTGATGACCGGACTTCCCTGGAAGGATACCTGGTATGTGGCAGGAGGGGAGAGTTTTGCATCAAAGCTGATCAGCGATGCGGGTGGCAGTTATATCTGGCGCGATAATCCCTCTGAAGAGGCTGTACCCTATGACCTTGAATCGGTGTTTTCAAGGGCCGTTAATGCAGATATATGGATCAATCCCGGTAATGCTGGCTCTTTAAATGAGCTGACAGCTTTTGATGAGAGGTTCGGTGAGCTTCCGGTGGTAAGACAGGGAAGCGTCTTTAACAACAATGCCAGGATGAGCGGGGGTGGAGGGAACGACTACTGGGAGTCTGGTACGGTACGCCCTGACCTTGTACTGGCGGACCTGATTTCGGTGTTTCATCCCGCTCTGCTTGCAGATCAATCCATGTTTTATTACATGAAATTGAAATAATCGTTACATTTGAGTAACATCAATAAACAATCACATGGCAAGTATCAGGATACTGAAGAAGGATATAAACAAACTTGCTTTTAACCTCTTGCAGGAGTGTTTCTCCTACCGGCATTTCTCCGATGATCTTTCGGAAGATAAATTCGACAATGTGATTAAGAAGCTTGTTTTGCTCCGAAACGATTTGATACTCAGGGTTAACCATCCTGAATCGGATGCGGATTCCTCCTCCCTCAAGGCACACTATACCCGGGTTCAACTCGACCTGTTTAAGCTTGCAGATGTGGTAGAAGATCTAAAGAAGTAGAGTGTGAAGATCCGGTCCGGAAGTCTCCTTTATATGTTCATGATATCGTTGGTGCTCCTGGCATTGATACTCCTGGATATCCGGTTGGGATCGGTGCGGATTACATTTGCTGATATGGCCGGACAGTTGGTCGGAAGGGAGACTCTTACGGATCAGCAGCTGATCATAATCACCAGGTTTCGTCTTCCCCGCGTTGCCACGGCCCTGCTTGCTGGTGCAGCACTCCCCCTTTGCGGATTACAGATGCAGACACTTTTCAGAAATCCGCTGGCAGGTCCCTATGTGCTGGGGATCAGCTCAGGCGCAAGTTTTGGGGCAGCCCTGGTGGTACTGGGGGCTGGGGCGACCGGACTGGTGGCCACATGGAGCCTGGCCCTGGCAGCATGGATGGGTGCCGGGGTTGTGATGCTGCTTCTGCTCTTTGTCTCACAGAGGATCAGGGATGGCCTGACCATTCTGATACTTGGGATCATGTTCTCGAGCGGACTGGCTGCTGTGATCAGCATCATGCAATATTTCAGTCAGGCTGATGCCCTGAAATCATTTGTGATCTGGAGCATGGGGAGCCTGGGTCATGTTACCGGGGCCCAGTTGTGGATCATGGCCCTGGCCATTATTCCCCTGCTGGTGGTGACCCTGTTGTTCGGGAAGGTGTTGAACGGACTGATGCTGGGAGAGGATTATGCCGCTACAATGGGGGTGAGGATCAAACGCACAAGGACCATTATTTTTGCTACCACCAGCCTGATGGCGGGAACTGTCACAGCTTTTTGCGGACCCATAGGCTTTATTGGAATCGCCGTACCCCATGTGGCCCGGTTCATCTTCCGGCAATCCGACCACCGGGTCCTTCTGCCGGCAACTATGATCACCGGTATGGCCATACTGGTACTCAGTGACCTGATCTCCCAGTTACCCGGATCGGATCGGGTCCTGCCCATTAATGCTGTTACCTCCCTAATCGGAATCCCGGTGGTGATCTGGCTTGTGATTATGAACCGTAAAGCACAGCAGCTATGATCTCCCTTGAGAATATTTCCATCGGCTATCACCGGAATCAGCCCCTGTTGAGCCATATAAACCTCAGTGCAGGAGAGGGAGAGATGGTGGCGCTCGTTGGAAGGAATGGTACGGGAAAAAGCACACTGCTGCGGTCATTGCTGGGCCTGCTTCCCCTGCTTGGGGGTGAGTGCAGTCTCTCCGGGGTTTCCTTGGGGCAGATGGATCACAGGAGCAGGGCAAAGGCGGTCTCCTATGTGTCTTCACAGGTGGCCGGGCTGCCATCTCTGACTGTGAGAGAACTTGTTTCGCTGGGAAGGATGCCCCACACCGGCTGGATTGGAAGGCTACGTAAAGAGGATCTTGAATTGGTGGAGCATACCATCCGGGAGGTGGGAATGGAGCGATACATGGAGCGGAGTCTGGATCAGCTCAGCGACGGGGAGAGGCAGCGGGTGATGATTGCCCGGGCTCTGGTTCAGGATACCCCACACGTAGTATTGGACGAACCGGCTGCCTACCTGGATATACCTAATAAGTATGAGCTGGTACGTTTGCTCTCCCTCTTCAGGGACCGTGGTAAAACCATTATCTACTCCACGCATGACCTGGAGACTGCACTCATGTGCGCCGATAAATTCTGGGTGATCAGGGCTGATTCGATCCATGAGGGTTCGCCTGAGGACCTGGGCCTGTCCGGGCTTTTCGACCAGCTTTTTGACAGTTCGGGCATCGCGTTTGATATGAAGTCGGGAAGGTTTGTCTACTCCCGGACAGAGAGGGGGAGGGTGGCACTTTCAGGCGGACCTGAAGAGGTGGTGGCCTGGACCAGGCATGCCCTGGAAAGGATCGGGTTTGCAGTGGGGCAGGGCGAACAGCCTTTGAGCATAGAAGTACTGGATGGCGAAAAGGCAGAGTGGAAAATTAAGGGACCGGGAAGTGAAACAATCCTTGGTTCACTATATAAGCTGGCCCGGTTCTTGACACAGGACATATAATTCATTACTTTGAACCTAATTTTAAACTGAGAATCCATGAAGGTAAAAAAGATAATTGCCTATTCCCTTTCTGCTCTTGTTTTGCTTTTTTCATTGGTCGCAATCCTGGGAATCTGGGATATTGTGGATATTGAAGACCTGCTGGCACGGATGTTCAAGTCCCTGATGGTCATACTGGCCGCTGCGGCTGTGGTGGTTTTGATCTTCTCCATCCTGGACCGTCCTGAGCGGGAAAGTCAAAAGGAGCAAAAGGATTAGTCCAGCAGTCTAAGGATTCTTTCGGCACCGGCCCGGTTGGAGTAGTCCTGAAGCGCATTCTCCCGCTCCCGGATCTGTTGCAGGGTAAAAGGAAGATTCATCAACTCATCCAGCTGCCCAATCATATCCTGGGGTTCATCAGCCAGTCGGCACAGTGGTTCCAGACCGGTTCCTTCGATCATTTCGGTGTTGACCAGGCAGTGCCTTCCTCCAAATAGTGCATGCAGGAGTTTTAGCTTAATTCCGGTTGACTGTGCCGTGTAGAGCAGGTTGACCTGGGCGCCTGAGATGAGCAAGTCCAACTCCTTGTCTCCTGGATTGGCGATTAGCTCAATGTGTGGCCAGGCCTCGAGTTTGCGGATAAACGACCTGGAGGGATTCTTTCCTGCCACCACTACCCTGTGGGATATCTTTGACAGCACATTGCCGGCAATGCGGAGGAAAACATCAGAGTTTTCAGCTACACTCAGGTTTCCGTGGAAAAGGATATAGTCCCCCATACCCTCTGTGATGCTTATTTCATCAAATCTGTGAAAAGCAGGAACCAGGGTTGAATGGCCGTATCGCTCCTGGAAATATGCAGTTTCCGGCATGGAGATCCCAAGAATATGGTCTGCCATGCCCAGTATCTTCTCATAACGTCTGAGCTTCTTTGATTCGGTGAAGAGAAAAAACTTATCGTACAGTCTGTTTTCACTCCTGGAGAGGGCCCTGTAATATTCGTGCTCAATATTATGTGCCCGTACCAGGCACTTTTTGCCCGCCGCAGAGTACTCCTTCAGGCGTGCGGTAGAGTGCAGACCTTCAAAAAGGACCGGAAAACGATCCCCCAGGATCAATTCTGGCATGGTCTTTGCATCTCTTGTACATACAATGTAAGGATCTCTTTTGAGAGCAAAGAAAAAACCGGAGTCTCTTTCATAATAATGAACTTCGGCACAGAGATCCTCTAGTTCTTTGGATGATTGACGGCCATATGTGTAACAATGAAGGATGGTAAGAATGCCCACCTGTTGGAGGGACCTCAACTTATAGTATATATCAATGACACCTCCGTAGTCTGCCGGGTAAGGGACATTAAAGGCGATAAGATGAAGATATTTTTCCGGCATAATAAACTTTAGGTGGAATAAGCTGCTGTCTGAATGTTAAAGATAAGGCAAAAAATATTAACAAATTTTAAGTATTTTTTCAAGATTTTGTTGCAACTTTTTATCGATTTGAACGTTAAATATAATGTAGAAAGTTTATTGATTATCAGTTAGATAATTTCGTTCTTTGATTCTACATTTCTTTTCATAGATTTAGTTTTAGGGTTAGTTTAGTTTTAAGGTCCCTCTGCGCTTGCAGGGGGATCTTTTTTTTATCTTTGTGCGTCAGTTATTACCATATGCAGCGAATAGAACAAATTATCAGGGCACTGGCTATAGACGCCATAAAGGCCTCATGGGACACAACAGTGCCCGAAGAGACCGTACAGATCCAGAAAACGAGGAAGGAATTTGAGGGCGATTTTACTCTTGTTGTATTTCCCCTTCTCAAACTCTCAAAAAGGTCGCCCGAAGAGACAGCCAATACCATCGGAGCCTATATTGAGGGAGACTCAGAAATGATTTCAGGCTTTAATGTGATCAAGGGTTTCCTGAACCTGGTTGTTTCACATGTTTACTGGAGAGAGATCCTCCAGAGTAAACTGAGTGATCCGGCTTACGGAACCACTCCGGTGACCGCTTCCTCACCAAAGGTGATGATAGAGTATTCATCCCCCAACACCAACAAGCCCCTCCATCTGGGGCATATACGCAATATTCTGCTTGGACACTCTATGGCAAAGATCCTGCATGCAAGTGGAAACAGGGTCAGCCAGGTGAACCTGGTGAACGACCGTGGAATCCATATTTGTAAATCAATGCTTGCCTGGAAGAAAGAGGGAGCCGGGGAGACCCCTGACTCCAGCGGGATGAAGGGCGACCACCTTGTGGGTAAATATTATGTGCTTTACGACCAGGTCTACAAAGGGCAGGTTGAAGAGCTGCTAAAGGATGGCAAGGGGAGAAAGGAGGCCGAGGCTGAGGCTCCGGTGCTCATGGAGGCCAGGGAAATGCTCCGCAAATGGGAGGCTGATGATCCTGAGGTACACGCCCTTTGGGAGATGATGAACGGATGGGTATACAATGGTTTCGATCTGACCTATAAAAGGCTTGGTATCGGTTTTGACAGGACCTACCACGAATCTGAAACTTACAAGCTGGGAAAATCGATTATACTGAAAGGACTACAGGACGGGGTTCTCTACTCCCGTGAAGATGGCTCGGTCTGGGCCAATCTTGAGGAGGAAGGGCTCGATCACAAGTTACTGCTGCGTTCCGACGGAACATCTGTATACATGACACAGGATGTTGGAACCGCACGGCAGCGATTCAGCGAGTTTGAATTCGATTCACATATATACGTGGTTGGAAATGAGCAGAACTATCATTTCCAGGTCTTGTCGCTGGTGTTAAAAAAACTTGGATATGAGTGGGCAGACCGCCTGTACCATCTCTCCTATGGTATGGTTGAACTCCCCGAGGGAAAGATGAAATCACGGGAGGGAACGGTGGTGGATGCCGATGATCTCATGGATGAGATGGAGGCCACTGCCCGTCAGATGTCGGAGGAGCTCGGGAAACTGGAGGAGTACGATGAGGAGGAGAAAAACAGGATCTACAGGCAGGTAGGCATGGGTGCCCTTAAATATTTCATACTGAAAGTGGATGCCCGGAAGAACATGACCTTCGATCCCCGTGAATCGGTCGATTTCAACGGGAATACGGGACCATTCATTCAGTACACCTATGCCCGGATCAGGAGTGTGATCAGGAAAGGGGCAGATGTTCAAAAGAGTGCAGGAAACACTCCATTGCTGGAGAAGGAGGTGTCGCTGATCAGGATGATGTATGACTACCCGGAGATCATTCGTGAAGCATCGGACACCCACAATCCCTCCCTCGTGGCCAACTTCCTGTATGAACTGGCCAAGGAGTTTAACCAGTTTTATCACGACCACAGCATCCTGAGTGCTGAAAAAGAGGAGCTTGTGAAGCTACGCCTTCTCCTGGTGGAGGTGATTGGCAGGTTGATTGAATCAGGTATGGAGCTGCTGGGTATCGAAGTGCCGGAACGTATGTAAAGCAACTGCAGATGAAGAGAGTTTTAGTATTACTGTTGCTTGTCCTGACAAGCCTGGGTATCTCCGCTCAAAAGACCAGGGTTCTTTCGGTGATTCAAATGATCGACCAGGGAAAATATGCAGAGGCCAAGGAGGCCATTGAACTGGCAGTCTGGAACGATAAAACATCCTCCTGGGCCAGGACCTATTTTGTGAGGGGTTTGCTCTGTCAGACCGCCTATGAGGATGGTTTTACTAAGAAGGATACCAAGAAAACCGAACTTTATGCCGATCAGCTCTATCTGGCCTACAGCTCCTATGAACGCGCACTGGAAATGGATGCCCGCAAGCGGCATCACTCCTCCATATCGTTGCAATATATTCACCTCTCCAACGATTTTAGAAAACTGGGGCAGCGTCAATTCAACAATCAGGAGTATGATCAGGCCCTCCGTGCCTTTGAATATGCATTGCTGGTGAATAAGAGCCCCCTGATCCATGCAAAAGTTGACACCAACCTGATTTATAATACTGCAATGGCAGCATATGAGAGTAAGAACTGGGGAAAGGCTATTGGCTATCTGACTGGTCTGCATGAGCTTGGACAAGCCCCTTCCACCTCTTTGCTGCTCTACCAGGCTTTTATTGAGACGGGCGATTCTGCCAGGGCAGAAGAAGTGCTTTTTGAGGCTGCTGAGATCTACAATTACGAAAATCAGGTGGTGGTACACCTGATTAACCTCTTTGCCCGGACCGGGAGAAACGATCAGGCGCTTGGAGTCCTTGATATGGCCATAAAGAACCAGCCAGGCAACCATAAGTTTTTATGGGGACAGGGTTTGATCTACCGGAGCATGGGTGAGCTTGATAAGGCCATTGAAAGCTTCAAAGCTGCTCTTAGAGTGGCACCCGATGAACCTAAAATTTCCTATCACATAGGGCTGATCTACTTTAATCAGGGGATTGACCTGACCGAGCAGTCCCTCAAAATTGCCAATAGCAACAAATACCTGGAGATAAAGGAGCTCGCCCGGGAGCGCTTCAAGGAGGCAGTGACCTGGCTGGAAGAATCATTTGAAATGGATCCCTATAACGAGCAGATCATCTCAAAGCTTTACCAGCTCTACTACCAGCTTCAAATGAAGGAGAAGGAAGAGTCAATGAGACTGCTGATGGAGTAATCAGAGTTTGAAGGTAAGGGTGAGTCCCACAAACTCCTTGAATTGAAGTTTGGCCACTTCCTTATCGCTTTCTTTGTCCACCTTGAAACGGACATCGTCATCGTAAATCATATGAAGGTTAAGCCTGATGGTGAAGAACCAGTTGATCTTCTGCTCAAGGATGATCTCCCAGTCCACATCCACATTCTGAGGCTTGTAGAGGTAGTTTGAAAAGAGCCTCACCTTGTTTATCATGGAAAAGTCCTTAAAGGGTTTGATCTCGTTATTTACCACCACCTGTAAACCCAACTCTCTTTTGGCCCACTTATCCGCATCGACACCATGCTTGGTCTGGTTGATATGAGCGGTGTCAAAAACGAAGGTCGTTTTGTAAGAGAGAGGGGCCATGTTGATGGTGGTTTTTTCCATAGGCTTATACTCTGCCCCAATACCAATGGTTATGGTCCCGGGATTCAGAAACTTTGAGACAGCGACTGAGTCGTTTGGATAGGTAAAGCCTTTATCAATCTGGCTTTTAAAATAGAATGAGGCACTCATCCCAATCTTACTCCAGGCATTGCGGTTATATTTGGAATCCACCTCAAACTGGTCGTGGTTCTTCCGGTTCCCTTTCTCTTTGGTCCAGATCGTCCCATATTTCAACCTGGCTGTGTTGATCCACTGTGTCTGGGCATCCTTGTTGTTATAGGTGGCCTTGCCCATTACATCCATAATGGTGGTAAAAGAACTTTCTCCTCCTTTGGTCCAGTTGGACAGGTAGGTCTGACTGAAGCTTACAAGATTGGACATCTCATAATCCCAGTATCTGGGCTCCGGTTCAAGCATGGCCATTTCATAAAGGGTTCTCTTTGGCTGCTCAAGAAAGGAGGGCAGATGGTGGATCTCCTCCCTCACCAGCCGACTGAAATTGATATCATCCTCCAGGAGCAGGCTGATTTCATTGCTACCAGGGTTGCCCAGCCAAAGTGTGATGGAGTCGTTGTTGTAGTTCTTCACCCAGAATCTGGTGGCATCATCGCTCCCGGTTGTCAGCCAGTATGGGGTTTTTTGGCCATACATATCATTGATAAATAACAGGGTGGAGTCCCTTTCCCGCGTGTAATTAAGCAGGGTGTTGACTGCCTGCTGAAGAGAATCAAGGTGATGTTCACCCTTGAGAATATAGAAGGGGGAATCATGATCAGCCATCCAGGTGTTGCCGGGTACAAAATAATGCACCTCCGACTGGTCGGCGGAGAGGTGGGCACTTCTACCAGACACGGAATCTGCCAGGGGCGGGGTAATGGTTCCCTTGAGATAGCTGTAAAGTTTGATCTCCAGGGCACTGATGGCAGCTGTATCAATGACCGCTACAATCACCGTATCGGCGATGAAGAGCGTAGTATCCAGCAATCCGTTCTCATCCAGCAGGGAATCAGATAGGGTCAGTGTGGAAAAAGCAACTGGATAGACATAGTGTTCCTCCTCCCTCAGGTAGAGGTTAGTATTCCATCCCTGCGGATCGATTGCAAAGGTGGAATCGTTGATCCATGTAACATCAACGGAATCAACCATTACCAGGTCTCCCGTGTGTACAGGTATCTTACTGAAATCGTTGGTCCGGAAATAATGCCGGGCAGAATCATAGGGCTCGCGGCTATGGTCCAGGAGTCTTTGAAGTGCATCAAGCTCTTTGTCCGAGCCGGATCTCCAGAGCTCCGTGTCCCGGGTTGCCTGATCCAGGTAGATCCAGGCGGATGAGGTATCGAAGATGGATAGGCCGACAGCAGTATCAGGTAAAACAGAAGCTGAATCAGTTTCAGCTATTGTCTGTGCAGATATCTGACAGGACGCCAGGAGCGCCAGTAATATGGGGAGCAGTCGACTCATGTTACTGAAAACGGAAATTTAGCTATATATATTTCCTTTGGCTGCCAGAAGTGTATTGCTAAGCAATGAAACCCTTGTCATTGGTCCCACACCTCCCGGTACAGGGGTTATGTATGAACACCTGGGAGCAACTTCATCATAAATCACATCACCCTTCAGCCTGAAACCCGACTTGGTTTCAGTGGATGGTACTCTGGTGGTGCCCACGTCGATCACCACAGCACCCTCTTTTACCATATCTCCTTTTATGAAACCGGGAGTACCCAGGGCAGCAATCAGGATATCGGCCGAAGCACATAGTTTTTCAAGGTCCCTGGTACGGCTGTGTGCCACAGTCACAGTGGCATTCATCGATTTCTGAGACATGAGCACACTCATGGGTCTGCCCACAATGTTGCTACGGCCGACCACCACGCAGTTTTTTCCGGATGTTTCGATCCCGTAGCGTTTCAGCAGTTCAACGATTCCATAGGGCGTCGCCGATACGAAAGAAGGGAGTCCGATCACAGTCCGGCCCACATTCTCCGGGTGAAATCCATCCACATCCTTTTTGGGATTGATTGCTTCGATCACCTTCTGCTCATTGATGTGGTCAGGAAGGGGGAGCTGCACAATAAAGCCGTCCAGTTTTTCGTCCTCGTTGAGCTCCCTGATCTTATCAACGAGGACCCCCTCATCCACATCTTCTTCAAAACGAACCAGGGTCGATCTGAAACCAACCTCTTCACAATCCTTTATCTTATAGGCCACATAGGTTTCACTTCCACCGTCGTGTCCCACAAGTATGGCGGCAAGGTGGGGTGCACGCCTGCCGGTTGCTGTTATTGCATCAACTTGCACCCTGATTTCGGTTTTAATCTCTTTGGCCGTAGCCTTACCATCAATGATCTGCATACCTTAATCTATTAACCCAATTACTTACTTACCTATTTACCACGATAAGCGGAACGCTTAGCGCATCTTCGGCATCTGCATCCTCTTCCCTTTGGAGGAAGTCATCATTTTCATCATTTTGCGGGTCTCATCAAACTGTTTCACCAGCCTGTTTACCTCAGCCACCGAGGTGCCGCTCCCATCCGCGATCCGTTTCCTCCTGCTTCCGTTCATCAGGGCAGGATTGGAACGTTCATCCGGGGTCATGGAGTTGATAATCGCCTCAATTCCCTTGAATGCATCATCATCCACATCCATATTTTTCATCGCCTTTCCCATACCCGGGATCATGGATGCCAGATCCTTGATGTTACCCATCTTTTTGATCTGCTGGATCTGCGACATGAAGTCGGTGAAGTCAAACTGGTTCTTGGCAATTTTCTTCTGCAGCTTCCGAGCCGCCTCCTGGTCAAACTGCTCCTGGGCCTTTTCAACCAGCGATACAATATCACCCATTCCCAGGATCCGGTCGGCCATCCGTTTTGGGTGGAAGGCATCCAGAGCATCCATTTTCTCGCCGGTTCCCACAAATTTTATGGGTTTATCCACCACCGAACGGATCGAGAGGGCAGCACCACCCCGGGTATCACCATCAAGTTTGGTGAGGACCACCCCGTCAAAATCGAGCCGGTCATTGAATTCCATTGCTGTATTCACAGCATCCTGTCCGGTCATGGAATCCACCACGAAGAGGATCTCATGGGGGGAGACCGCATCTTTAACCGCAGCAATCTCTTTCATCATCTCCTCGTCAATGGCCAGGCGCCCAGCCGTATCGACAATTACGGTATTGAAGCCCTTCATCTTGGCCTCTTTAACTGCCGCTTTGGCAATCTTCACCGGGTTTTTATTCCCTTCTTCGGTGTAAACAGGTACACCCACCTGCTCCCCGATCACCTTGAGCTGGTCAATGGCAGCCGGTCTGTAAACGTCCCCTGCCACCAGCAGCGGCTGTTTACTCTGCTTGCTTTTCAGGTGTGATGCCAGCTTCCCCGCGAAGGTGGTTTTACCTGAACCCTGCAGTCCCGCAATGAGGATCACTGTGGGATTCCCCTTCAGGTTGATAGGTTCATTTTCACCACCCATGAGCCTGCTCAGGTGGTCATGGACAATCTTGACCATCATCTCGGATGGTTTTACCGCCGAGAGGATCTTCTGTCCCAGCGCCTCCTCCTTCACATCTTCGGTGAACTGCTTTGCTATTTTGAAATTGACGTCAGCGTCCAGCAGGGCACGCCTTACATCTTTCAGTGTTTCAGCAACATTGATCTCTGTAATCCTGCCCTGTCCCTTCAGTAATTTGAACGAGCGTTCAAGTCTTTCCGATAAATTTTCGAACATCTGCACTAAAATTGATTAATTCAATTCAGGCAGCAAAAGTAGCTAAAATAGGGCAGAGATAAAAGGGCAGCGGGGCAGATTAATCACGATTCCACTGCCGATACGGCAATAGTACCCAGCAGCCTGATATCCTGAAGGTCGGAGTAGTCATAGATATAAAATCCGTCCAGTCCGATTGTGAAAAGAAAGGAGGAGAGGGGGATCACATCATATGCATGGATGTTAGTGAATTCTGCTAGCAGATTTGAGGAAATCTCAAGGGGGTTGGCGGCATCATACACACTGAGACCGTATTCACCCTCGCAGATGAAGAGGGTGCTGTTGTCAATCCCGAGGCCATAAGGCTCTGTCATGGCAAAGGTTGCCATTCTTTTGGGATCATATTTGTCCTTGATATCTATCACCTCCAGCATGTTCTGGGCTCCCCCGCACATATTACCCGCCCTCAGAGTGACATAGGCCCGGTTGCCGGATACAACCACCGGATCACAGGCGGTGATGTGCCGGTATGTGGACATAAGGATGGGTATCTCAGGCTCTTCCAGGCTCAGAATGTGCATTCCGTTTGAGGTTCCCACGTACATATACCCATCGGAGATAAAGAGAGTCTCTACGTTGCCCCACAGGGACTGTTCATTTTTTACCACCGGGTTGTTGCTTTCACTGATATCGATGCTTTTCAGTTTATAGGTGCTCTCCAGGGTATAGAGGTAGTTGTCGTATGTGAGAAACCTGGCCATGGATCCGCCCACGCCATAGCTGTTCACACTGCCTGCGGGTTTGGAAGATGTACTGAGCATCGACTCCGCCATGTAGTCATAGTAGATAGGCCAGATGGGGCCGTGGTTGTGGATCTCCTGGGTGATCTCCTTGAGGTTATAGCCTGTGATTACACCCTTCTCCTGGTCAATTTCGGCCAGCGGATATTCATAATCATATGGGGGGATTACATATTCAAATAGCTTTTCGACGCGCTGAATGAGCTCAGGCTGAAGGGGATTGTTTATATCCACCATCACAAGGTCGGTATAACTGTCGGCATAGAGGGTATTATTGCGAATGGCCATATCCACATTACCAGGGATGGAGATGAATGCGCTAAGCTGCGGAGTGGCAGGATCGCTCATGTCCACCACGTGGATCCCCTCCTGGTACTCATTAATATACAAATAGGGCTCCATATAATAGATTTTTCCCGGCTGCCTCATCTCCTGTCCGGTCGTTACAGCGAAAGAGGAGCGGAGCTCTTCGTAGGAGAGATAGATGGGAACGTTGGCTGTAAAGGTTTGCAACCTCTTATCAGTACACGAGTTGAAAGCAATGAGCAGAGCAAGAAGCAGGAGGATGTTTCGCATGGCATTCAGTTTTTTAGAGTTCCGGGTTTGTACCTATGATGCAGGGAAGGGGCTGCCGGTTGCGTAAGGGACGCAACCTTTTTCATCTCCACCTCATCCTTGAAGAAACCGATACCCGATCCAAAATTATGATTATGAAAATATTCCTGAAAACCCTCTGCTTTGCTTTGTTCCTGCTAGGAGCCCTTCCAGTGATGGTCCGGGGACAGAGTGTGGACCATATCTACCTGAAATCCGGAAGCGTCATCCGGGGAGATATCATTGAGATTGAGCCGGCTGACCATGTGAAGGTTCAGGATCTGTGTGGGAACATCTGGTACTATAAAATCAGTGAAGTGGATAAAATTACCTCCGAACCCTTTGAATCCGGCTCCCGGGAGGCGGACCAGGGCGGATTCGGCAGTGGATTTGTGAACATGACCTCCATTGGCTTCCTGGCCGGTTCATCCGATAACATGCAGGTGGCACCTTTCAGCCTGATCATGGTGAATGGCTGGCGCAGCTCCTTTGGGCTCTTCCTTGGGGGAGGGGTAGGGGTTGAGTTCCTGAGAACCAATTACCTTCCCATGTTTATAGATATGAGGTACGATCTGACCGGGAAGGATGTGGTGCCTTACCTGTTGGTCAAAGGAGGCTATTCACTGCCCATGGCTTCAGGTTATACAGAATCTGATGTGGAGTATACCTACCAGGGGGGACTCCTGGCTGCTGCAGGTGTCGGACTAAAGATCAGGACCCGCGAGCATTTTGCCTGGGATATTGAATTGATGTACCGCTATCAGCAGACCTCCAGTTCCGAAGTGTATAGCTGGAACGGTCAGAAGTACGAATACACCGATAACTATAACAGGATCGAGATACGTTTAGGATTCTATATTGACTAATCCGGTAGTTGGATTAGGTTTTCCTCCGGGCCCGTCCGTGCAGCAGCAGTGGCGGGCCTGTTTCGTAGTAAGAGGTGCCCCTGCTTACATACTACCCTACTTACTTGCTACCTTGCTTACTTGCTACCTTGCTTACTTTCCGAGGCCTTCCGACCTTTCCCTTTTTTGCCTTCTTTGTCTTGCCGGCAATTTTCACTTTTGCCGCATACTCCTTCTTAATTTTACCAGGACCATCAAACCAGCTTTTCAAGGCAATATATTTCTCTCTGGTACCCATGGAAAAGGTGTCCAGTTTACGATCCCGGTTCCTGAGCCTGAAGATCACATTGACCACTGCCTGTTTGGTGGCGGACCTCTTCTCAGGGGAGATCCTGGTGAATGCCATGATCTCATCGGTCAACTGGTCATAGGTAACCGGCTTATCCAACTGTCTCATTCTTTTCATAATTACCAGTTCCCACTTGGATTTCCTACCTGGCTTTTTCCTGGTGCCAGTTTTTTTCACCCTCACAGGCTCACTGCCTTCTGCGGGCAGATCGACCCCCAGGCGCTTAAGCACCGATGTGATATGAAGTAACCTGGAAGTGGATTTTTCATACTCTTCCAGGTAAAATTCTTTCATTTCATTCAGTTCACCTTCAGGAATTTGAATTGTATTCATACAAAACTTTTAAAAAATAGTACTTCTAATATATAATGTGGAGTATGCAAAAATAGAAAAAATATCCCATTTTCTAAGGGGTATTCTCAGAGGAAGAGAAACGTAAAAGAAAAAAGCCAAGAACGCCAGCAATCAGTGAGCCGGCCAGTACCCCCGTTTTTGCAGAGTCCAGCAGCATCTCCTGGTCAAAAAATGCCAGGTTAGCCACAAATATGGACATGGTGAAGCCCACCCCTGCCAGCATGGCAACCCCTACGACCTGCCTGAAGCCGATTCCCGAGGGTAGTTCGGCCATCCCCAGTTTCACCCCGATTCAGGAGAACAGCGAAACCCAACTGTTCCCACCCATGTCGTCTGCCATGAATCTTCCTCGACCCACCTCTTTAACTTTCTTTTCTTCAAGCTCTTTTCCCGAAAGAGCCGAATATTCATGAGGGTAATATGTAGTTAATACCGGCATCTGGTCCCAGCGGCAGACCGAGAAGCAGCCAGACAACCAGC
>JAAEOI010000525.1 GCA_024244665.1 Bacteroidota bacterium
CCCTTTGAGGCCAGCCTGATCCTTACACCCTATAAATCGGATGAATTCCAGGCCTGGCTTGATGGTAAATATCTCTTTTACAGTTATGAGCCACACCTGATCATCGACTCGCGCTATTCGTTGAACTGGACCAATAAGAAGGTGTTGAAGAAGCAGAGTTTCCAGGATATCAGGTTCAATATTGAAACTGCCGGTAACCTGTTATTCGCAGGTTACAAAGCCTTTGCTCAGGTACCGGACAGTGGTAAATACCAGCTCCTGGGGGTCGATTTTGCTCAGTATATCAAGGCTGATATTGATCTGAGGAGCTATACCTTCCTGTACGAGGATGTAAGCATTATATTAAGGGGATTTGCCGGAGTCGGCTTCGCCTATATGAATTCCAATGCAATGCCCTTTGAAAAGCAATATTTTTCGGGAGGAGCAAACAGCATCAGGGCATGGCAGGTTAAGGGCCTGGGCCCAGGTTCCTACGAGGATCCGGATGAGACTACCTATCCGAACCAGACGGGTGATGTGAAGCTTGAAGCCAATATGGAATACCGGTTTAAACTGTTCTGGAAACTGGAGGCGGCGCTTTTTTTTGATATGGGTAATATCTGGTCTCTCTCAGAGGAAGATGACAGGGCAGGGGCCGGATTTAAATTTGACCGCTTTTACAAGGAGCTGGCCGTAGGAACTGGTGTGGGAACCCGCGCGGTATTCAGTTTTTTCATTTTTCGCTTCGACCTTGGAATTCCCCTTCGTTCTCCATATGCCATTGGAGATTCCAACTGGTTGCTGGGGAATTCAGGGATATCCGGCAGGGATCTTACCTATAACCTGGCCATAGGTTATCCCTTCTGATTCTGTTGATTTTACAAATATTTATGCTAATTTTGTGGGCTTATTTTCAATACAGTCAAATTAAACAGATTTTATCATGTCCAATAAGATTTTAGATGTTGTCAAACCTGGTGTAGTTACTGGCGATGACCTTAGGAAAGTGCTTGAAGTTGCCAAGCAGAATGAGTATGCCATACCTGCCGTTAATGTGGTGGGATCCAACTCTGTGAATGCTGTAATTGAGTCGGCCAAAGAAGTTAACTCCCCGGTAATTATCCAGTTTTCCAACGGCGGTGCTGTCTTCTTCGCAGGAAAAGGCCTCTCCAACGAGGATCAGAAGGCTGGTATTATTGGTGGGATAAGCGGTGCAAAACATGTACACGCTATGGCTGAAGCTTACGGAATCCCTGTGATCCTTCACACTGACCATGCTGCAAAGAAACTGTTGCCCTGGATCGACGGTCTGCTGGATGCCGGAGAGAAACACTTTGAGGTTTATGGAAAGCCGCTCTTCAGCTCGCATATGCTTGACCTATCCGAGGAGCCGCTGGAAGAGAACATTGAGACATGCAAAAAATACCTGGCCCGCATGAGTAAAATCGGGATGACCCTTGAGATCGAATTGGGTTGTACCGGTGGAGAAGAGGATGGTGTTGACAATACAGGCATGGACAACTCCCTGCTCTACACCCAGCCTGAAGATGTGGCTTACGCTTACGAGGAGCTCTCCAAGGTGAGCCCCGACTTCACCATTGCAGCCTCGTTTGGAAATGTACACGGGGTTTACAAGCCAGGTAACGTGAAGCTGACTCCGAAGATCCTTGACAACTCACAGAAATTTGTTGAGGAGAAGTACGGCCTGGGTAAGAAGCCATTGAATTTTGTATTCCACGGTGGTTCCGGTTCAACCCGGGAGGAGATTCGTGAGGCCATTGGTTACGGTGTAATCAAGATGAACATCGACACCGATACCCAGTGGGCTACCTGGGATGGTGTTCGCAAGTTCGAAGCCAAAAACCACGACTACCTACAGGGACAGATTGGGAACCCCGATGGTGATGACAAACCAAACAAGAAATTCTACGATCCAAGGGCATGGCTGAGGGAAGCTGAGAAGTCCATGATCGAAAGGATGAAAGTTGCGTTTGAAGATCTGAACTGCATCGATACGCTTTAGTCTATAGAGTAATGAAGTCAATAAAGGTGGGTTTGGTATGCAAGGAGGAACAGGAGTAAGGGACAGCTTTACCAGTAAGTTTGGAGTACTGGCTGCTCTGGCAGGTTCAGCTATCGGTTTGGGAAATATCTGGAGATTTCCATACGTGGCAGGTCAGAACGGAGGTGGGGCATTTTTACTTATCTACCTGCTTTTTGTCGCAGCCATTGGTATTCCGGTGATGATGTCGGAATTTGTTGTTGGTCGCACAGCCCAACTTAACCCCGTAGGTGCATTTAAGAAAATTGCTCCCGGCAAGAAGTGGCATTTGGTCGGCTTGCTGGGAGTTGTTTCCGTATTAATAATTTTCGCTTTTTATACTGTGGTTGCGGGCTGGACTCTGGAATATGTGTTTCAGTCTGTAAAGTGGGTTTTATTTCCCGACAAGTTCGGTTTTGCCTCCATGGATAATGCAGGTCTGACGGAGTTCTTCGGTACGCATTATGATTCATTTACTTCTGGCCTCTGGAGACCCATTGCCTGGTTTTTGATAATGATGTTCCTTACCGGATACATTGTGATTTCCGGAGTTAAGAATGGCATTGAGAAGTTTGCCAAGATCCTCATGCCTGCATTTTTTGTATTGTTATTGATCCTTGTTGTGAGGTCTGTCTCCCTGGAAGGGGGAAGGGAGGGACTTGTATTCCTGTTCAAACCCGATTTCACCCAGATTAAGGAAGCTCCTTTTCGCATCATTCTGGAAGCACTCGGACAGGCTTTTTTCTCTCTTTCCATTGGTATGGGTACGCTGATTACCTATGGTTCCTATATCAAGAAGAAGGAGAATCTTGCTTCTACTGCAGCTAGTGTAGTAATCGCTGATACAGCAGTTGCCATTATTGCGGGACTGGCAATTTTCCCAGCTGTATTTGCTTTTGGAATTGCTCCAGATGAAGGCCCGGAACTGGTTTATAAAACCCTGCCAGTCATTTTTCAAAATATGTCGGGTGGGCTTATTTGGGCATTTATGTTTTTCCTGCTGCTCTGCTTTGCTGCACTCACTTCCACCATATCTATGCTGGAAGTAATTGTGGCCTATTTTTCAGAGCAGTTGAAGATGACCCGCAAAAGGGCTGCCATTCTGGCCATGGTTTCTGTAAGTTTCCTCGGGATACTCTGCATAGTTTCCGAGGATGTATTCACGGTATTTAATGGATCCCCTGACCTCCTGTTGCCACTTGGAGGTTTCTTTATTGTTGTTTTTATCGGATGGGTCCTTTCCAGGGATACTAGCAAGGGTGAACTATCCAGCGACGGGAAGTATAAAGCCGGGTACTACCGTATTTATATGTTCCTTGTGAAATTTGTGGCTCCACTGGCCATCGCCCTGCTTTTTGCACTTGGCGTCTACAGCAAGGTCATTACGCTATTTCCCTCCATCGGGTGATTTGTGGCTCCTGGCCACATTAACCTGTAGATGAAAAGGAAACTTTTACGGGAGTTTTACCTCTTGCCACGTGGTGAGCAACGGGCCATGATATTGCTCTCCCTGCTGGTGATCCTCACCCTTGGGATCAGGTGCTGGGTGTGGTCTCTTCCCCCAAGGGAGCCTGCCGGGGTGGATCAGTTCCAGGAGGAGGCTGTGGCGATTCTCGCTGCGCTGGTGGAGGCTGACAGCCTGAGCCGGAAGTCTCAGGGCCCCCCTGCCCAATATCCTTCGACGAGTCCGCGTGTGCATTCCGGACAAAAGGCTCTTCTGGCCCGTGGAAATTTCCCCGTCAATCTTAATGAAGCAGATTCGGCCGCTCTTTTGCCACTACCAGGGATCGGACCGGTATATGCCAGCCGGATTCTCAAATACCGGGAGCTTCTGGGAGGTTTTGTGAATTCCGAACAGCTGTTGGAGGTCTATGGTTTAGAGCGTGGAACCCTGGACCTCATCACCTCCTTAATTTACGTTGATAGTGTATTTGTCAGAAAACTGGCAGTAAACTCGGCCGCTTTCCGGGAGCTGCTGCGGCACCCGTACCTTGAGTATGAGGATGTGAAGGCACTGGTGAATTACCGGGATATTGACGGTAGCATCAGCTCTGTCAGCGAGATATGGGAGCATGGGCTGCTGGCTGATTCCACCCTTGAGAGGATCGCACCCTACCTGGAGTTTTCTGATTAACCGAAGATCCCAATTTGGGATAATTGTTAATCAGATGGGCCTGACCAATGCAGATATGGTAAATTACCCGGGCTGTTGGCAGGATTAGCATTGTATTTCAATATTTTTTTTCCTATTTTTATGGGAGAGGAGAATTAGTTTGACAAGATTCCGGTAATTAAATGTAAAGTCTGATTAATGCTGTCTGTTTCAGTCTTTTTAAAAAATCGTCTGTTTTTGTTGAATATTAGAATAGGAATTTCTACATTTGCGGCTCGAAATTAAAACCAGATTGAGATGATTGTAATTCCCATTAAAGAGGGTGAGAATATTGAAAGGTCCTTAAAGAAGTTCAAGCGTAAGTTTGAGAAGACCGGTGTGGTAAAGGAACTTAGGGCTCGTCAGGCCTTTATAAAGCCATCCATTACCAAGCGCCAGGAGAAGCTTAAGGCCATCTATATTCAGCAACTGCAGCAGGAAGAAGAGTAGTTTCCCGGGGTTTTGGCAGATTATTAAGTGCTGCCCATGACCGCGACTGAAGAATTCTTGAAATATTTGCAGGCTGAGAAAAGGTATGCCGGCCATACCATCAAAGCTTACAAAACCGTATTAAATCAATTCCATGCTTTCTGCTGTGAAAACGGCAAAGAGGGCATGGATTTGCATTTTAGGACCATCAGGTCATGGGTAGTCTCCCAGATGGATTCGGGGATTGCCCCCAGGACGGTGAATAAGAAGCTGGCCGCCCTGAGTACATATTGTAAATACCTGATCAGGGAGGGGAATCTGGACTCCAACCCGGTTGACGGGGTGCTGAAGCCAAAGATGAAAAAGAGGAACCCGGTATTCGTGGAGAAGCAGAAAATGGAAGACCTCCTTGATGAGGATAGTTTCGGGGATGATTTTGAGGGTGTGAGGAACCGACTGATCATCGATCTGCTTTATCAGACCGGCATGAGGCGCAGTGAACTGATCGGACTGAAGGCCTGGTCGGTGGACAGGAAAGGGAGAAGTGTAAAGGTGCTTGGGAAGCGGAATAAGGAGAGGATTGTTCCCCTTAATGATGTGCTCATTGAAGCAGTTGACGGATATCTCTCCATTCGTGCAGGGGTGGTCACTGATCCCGGGGTGGATGCCCTGATTGTAACCGCTAGGGGAGCCCCGGCTTATGATTCCATGATTTACAGGATTGTCAGGAAATACCTGTCCATGGTAACTACCCTGGATAAGAAAAGCCCACATGTGCTGCGGCACACCTTTGCCACACATATGCTTAATAACGGAGCCGATCTGAATGCCATTAAAGAGTTACTGGGTCATGCGAACCTTTCCGCTACTCAGGTGTATACTCATAATACGTTCGAGAAGTTAAAATCTATTTATAATCAGGCCCATCCCAGGGCCGAAAAATAAGGAGGTACCTATGGATATAAAAATGCATTCAATTCGTTTCGATGCAGATCAGAAGTTGTTGGATTTTATCAACACAAAAATCAACAAGCTGCCCAATGTCTATGATGATATCATGGGGGCAGAGGTATTCCTCAGGCTTAATAACGATGAGGACCGTGAAAACAAGCTGGTGGAGATCAAGCTGGATATTAAGGGGCAGAACGTTTTTGCGAAGAAGCAGTGTAAATCATTTGAAGAGGCCACAGACCTCTCAATCGACGCTTTGAAGAAGCAACTTGTGAAGCGAAAGGGAAAAATCAGGAAGAAATAGCCACTTAAAAACCTGTAAAAAAGGCTGCTCCGGCAGCTTTTTTTATGGCTAAAAAAAAAGAGAGATATTTTTTTGTGAAATAAGTAAAATATTTCATACATTTGCGAACCGATTTTGGAGGGTGTTTTTTAGTGGCGTTCTTCACATGCCGATGTAGCTCAGTTGGTCAGAGCAGCTGATTTGTAATCAGCAGGTCGGGGGTTCGAATCCCTCCATCGGCTCTGATCTTTAAGATAGTCGTACTTTACATATTGATAATCAGGGGAAATACCAAAGTGGCCAACTGGGGCAGACTGTAAATCTGCTGTCGTACGACTTCGGAGGTTCGAATCCTTCTTTCCCCACTAGTTCTTTGAACTAAATTTACTCGAAGGAGTAATCAGGCGGGAATAGCTCAGTTGGTAGAGCACAACCCTTCCAAGGTTGGGGTCGCGAGTTCGAGTCTCGTTTCCCGCTCAATAAGCCTTCAGTAAGCCGATGTAGCTCAGGGGTAGAGCGTTTCCTTGGTAAGGAAG
>JAAEOI010000526.1 GCA_024244665.1 Bacteroidota bacterium
CGTAGAAAGAGGAAGAGTACAAAAACGGCCAGCAGGATTCCGAAAATCAGGCTGTCGCTTACCTCCCCGATTGCCGAAGAGATATAATTACCCTGATCCTCCACTATGGTAAAGCTGAATCCGGGCAGTACTCTCTCCATATCCTCCAGGGCCAGCTTTAGTTCATCCACTGCTTTGACGGTATTGAAGCGCATCTCCTTATAGATGCTGAGCCCCACACAGGCCTCACCGTTGAAAAGGATTGCATTCTCCTGTTCCTTAAGGTTATAGCTGACCATGGCTACATCACGCAGGAGTACCGGAATCCTCGTTGCAGATCCTTCGGCCGCAGGTCCCATCTTCACAATAATCTCCTCCAGGTCGCGTATCTCCTCCAGTTCACTGATCCCTCTCACGATATAACGTTTTCCAAGCTCCACGATGGAACCGCCGGAAATGTTCTGGTTGTAGCTCTGGATTTTTGCCGTAAGAGTTGAAATGTCAATATTAAATGAATTAAGCAGGTAATCATTAGTTTCCACCAGAACCTCAAGCTCTTCTGCTCCGTCAACTTCAACATCGGCAATCCCTTCCAGCCGGATCAGTTCATTGCGTACATAATTCTCCGCAGTTTTTCTCAACTCGTTCAGGTCATTTGTTTCGCTGTGGTGAAAGGCCACCAGCATCACGGGCTTGGAGTTGGGATCATACTGGGTAATGTTGATCTCCTCCAGGTCATCATCCTGGTTAAACGTTGAGAGTGATTTGGAGAGGTCCAGGAAGGCCTCATTCATATCCTTCTCCCAGGTGTACTCCACTTCGATCAGTGCCACCCCTACCCTGGAAGTGGATGAGACATTCACGACCCCGCTCTGCCTGATGGCCATGGATTCCACGTGATCGACAAATTTCTCCTCCATCTCCTCAGGGGGGCGTTCGCCGGAAACCAGCTCAATATAGAGCCTGGGGCTGTGAAGGTTGGGAAACAGATCAATCCCCAGCTTGTCGAAGGAGATGAATCCCAGCAACAGTGTGGCAAGAATGATCATACTTACCGAAACCGGGTAGTTGACCGAAAATCTGGTGATGGCTTTTAACATGGCAATGCTCTTGCTATTTATTCTACCTTAGGATCTTTACCCTACTCTGGTCCCGTAGGGTTTCAAATCCGGAATTAACGATACTCTCCCCTTTCAGCAGGCCCATTTTCACCTCCACGCTCTTCACGTTTTGCAGTCCGGTCGTGATAACCCTTTCACTGGCCACTCCCTGGTCTACCACGTAAACGATCTGGTCCCGGTTCCGGCTCAGGATGATATCCTTGGGGATAACAATAACCTCCTCAGCGCTGTTTACCACCAGGTCGGCCTTAACAAACATACCCGGAAGAAGGATCTGCTCCTGGTTATCCACCTCCACAAAACACTTGAAGGTGCGGGCCTCTGCATCAATGGAGGGTGAAATCTGTGTGATGGTTCCCAGCAGGGTGTCTGCGACGGTGGTGTAGCTGGTTATGTATACCTTATATCCCCTCTCTATGTTCCTGAAATACTTCTCGGGAAGATTGGCTTCCAGGTAGAGCCTGTTGAAATTGATCACATTGACCACTTCTGTATTGGCGGCAACCCTGGTGCCATTGGTATAGTAAGGAAGATCGGTGATCACACCCGAGAAGGGAGTTTCAATGGTCATTTTTTCCAGGTTGAGCCTGCTGCTCTCCATATCATACTCAGTATCAATCAGGGAAATCTCTGCATTTTTCAGATCCCTGAGTGTCACTCCCCCCTTCTCAAAGAGTGCCTTTTGCTTTTCGTACTCCAGCTCCGAGATCTCCTTGCCCACCTCTTTGGATCTGATCCTCAGACTGTTTACATACTCCTCATCCTCCAGTTTGATTATGGTTGCTCCGGCTTTAACATAATCACCAAGGGCATAGGGTTTCCCGGTGGCCGGGTTATGCTGAAGCCTGTACTCCCCGCCTATCTCAGAACTGAGAGTTACATCCTTAAGCGGGTAGACCGAGCCGGTGGTGCTTACGAACTCTTCGATGGATGAAGTGGCCGCTTCGATCACTCCCACCGGTACTTCAATGGTGGTATTGACCTCGGTACTGTCCTGGTTGCAGGAGCTCAGCAGCAGGGCCAGGGCCGAAAATGTGACTATTGCAATTCGGATCTGTTTCATATCAGTGCTATATCTATTTGTTTTCATCTTCATAAGTTTTCAGCTCTTCAGGAATGACAGGAATCTGTTTTTCAAAATCGTACAGGGTCTGTATCTTCAGGTTGAGCAATTCAATCTTATAATTGATAATGGCATTGGTATGTGCCATTTTTGATTCTGACAGCTGGTTCTGGTACATACCCAGGTCCATGCTGGTCAGGTCGCCATTCCGGTAACGTTCCATGTTGATGTCATAGGCCAGTTCGGCATTTTCAACGGTTTTCTGCTGAATTCCGATCTGCATCTCCAGGTTCTTCAGGCTCCGGACCACTGACCTGATGTTCATCAGGATATCCTTTTGTTCAACCTCATAGCTGATCTGGGTGCTCTGCAGGCTTGCCTCGGCAGCCTTGATGGTAGACTTCCTTTCCCCCCAGTCAAAGAGAGGGATATTCAGCGTAAGGCCTATGGCCGGTGTATTGGTTGGAGTCTCAAACAGGTTGGAAAACTGTTCATCGTTCCCCTGCACCCCGAATGAAGCAGTAACGGAACCGGCAAATTCGTTGGTGGATTTGGCCACAATAAGATCGAAGTTGGCATTTTCCAGGTCAATTTCCCGCTCCCGTAGTTCCATCCTGTTCTCCAGGGCATGTGAAACAGCCAGTTCCTGGTTCACTGGTACGGTGTCGGCAATGATCTCTGCTGCAACCAGGAGCCCGGTGTCCAGGGGCATCCCGATCAAAACCTTGAACTGGTCCATGCTGTTGGCCAGGGTCAGCTCAGAATTAAAAACCCCGGAATGACTGGTGGCCAGGTTGACCTCGGCCTGGTACAATTCCTCAAGGGCCAGCAGTCCGCCTTCCACCTTGTTCTTGATAATATCGTAGCTCTCTTCATTGTTTTTCAGGTCCTCCCTTGCAATCTCAAGGCTCATCTGGTAGGAGTAGACTGAATAAAACTCCCGGGCCACATTACGTTCAAGATTCAGTTGCATGAGCAGGTAGCGAATAAGTGAGGCTTCATAATCAAGCTCCAGCTTTTCGGTCTCCATCCGTGTTCTGTTATACGTGAATATGGGCTGGGTAAACTGCAAATAGAGGCGGTTATTGAAGGTTTTGGAGAGTGGATCAGCCGCAAAAGCTGACTCAGAAAAACTGTAGTCATAGGAGAAGCGGTTCACCAGTGTCAGTTCCCCGTCGGTGGGCAGGATCCGTTGATTGATAGCAAAGGTACCCCCGGAGGATGCAGACTCGTTAAGGAACCACTCACCGGTCTGGGAGTCGAAACGGTTGGTCTTTTCATACTCAAAAGGGTTCAATGAAATGGAGAATTGTGATTTCAGCCTGGCCCTCTGGGCATTCAGCCTCTCCTGGCTCCTCACCAGTGAAAGCTCTGTTTGCTTCATGTCGGGACTGTTCTCCACGGCAAACTCCATGGAGCGGTCAATGGTCAGCAGTGCCTGCCCCTGCAGTGCTGTTCCTGCTATTGCGATACCCCCCGCCAGGAGCATCACCCTTTTTAATTTACTCATCCTGAAATATTTTATCCCATTTACTTTTTACTTACTTCCTTACCCACTTAACCGCATCTGCAATCACCCTCCTGCCATCGGTCTCGTTGCTGAGCTGCACCTTTACTGAATCGGCCGGTAAATGAAAGGAGCCCAGTCTGTTCCACCCATCCTCAGGCTTGTTCAGCTCATAAACCAAATCTTCGCTCCCATGACTTGAGGAGATGGTGTAGTGGTAATCCGTCCCCTTATCGGCAAACTCGGGTTTCCCTCCCCGTCCCTTTCCGTGACCCTGCTGGCCTCCTCCCTGACCCCTCCCGGAAGGGCGCTTATACATGGCGGATACAGGGATGTATACATAAAGCTCATAGAATCCTTTTTCAGGAAGTCTGGTACTCCAGGATACATAGTTAGTTCCATCACCACTCCGGATGGCCATGGCTGAACGCACAGTCTCGCCATAGTAAGCTGAGTGAGCCACGGGTGTCCACATGCTGGGTGCCCACCACTCATTCAATCCCTTGTAAATCAGCCTGTCTTCCTTTACCGTTTTCCTTGAGTCAATGTACTGCTTCAGTTTACTCTCCCGGGAGATAGAGAAATTGTAAAAACCATCATCTTCATTATCCACCACATACTCATCTGCAAAACTGAAACTTACAGCCTGATCACTGATCCGCTCATATTCCTCCATATTGACGTTTTCCACCTCGGTGGCTGAGCGGAGAAAGTTATTGTAGCTCGAGGGTATATTACCGGATATCAAAGTATTTATAGTCATCATCATGGGCCGGTCATAGAGCACCACCTGCACATCTTTTGTCTGGCCGGCATCCACTTCATAGAGCCTTTTCTCCTCGTTCATACCTCCTGGCCCTCCAAAGCCACCCTGCCCCATAATCCGGAAGTTGAAATCGACCATTCCACGGGCTTTCCCCACATTGCTAATTTTGTACTTCACCAGGAAGACATCCCCAATATCATCACGCGTCTGCAGGTAATCCGGATCAGAAATCAGGAAAGTTGGCATCTCCCCGCCCGAATTGATCACCTCCAGGTATGGGGCAATCTCTACCTCGAACTCTTCAAAGAAATCTTTTGAGAACTGCTCAAAGGTGATCTCAGAAAAAGCATGGTCCTCCAGGTAATAGTAAAAGAAATAGTCGAAATCGCCCATGCCCACCTTATTCTTCAGGGCAGAGATAATAAAGCTGCCGGTCTGGTTGATCAGGGAAGAGGTTAGTTCTGTATCCCAGCGGGCAAACAGTTGGATCATACTCTTTCTGCTCAACAGCAGATTGGCCCTTTCCTTATCGGTGATACCTCCCATGAAACCATCACGGGGCGAAACATCGAAGCCCTCCTTCAGGTATATTTCAAGCATGGAGTTAAACACCGGGTATTCCCTGGAGCTGATTCCGGTGACATAGCTGTAGTAAAGGGGGAATACACAATAGGGATTCTTATTGTATCTGATGTCACCCTGGAACCTGATCAGATCTTCCCCCCGTCCCCCTCTGCCTCCACTGCTCCTGGCTTCGGAACGGAAGAAGGTATTTTGCAGTAAGCGTTTAAGAAGATCTGTCTCAACTTCGCGCGGGCTCCTGCTATTATCATCATTGCGGCCATGGCGCTCCTCCCTCTTTTTGTACCTTTCAAAATCCAGGGTGCTGATCCCTGCCCCCTTTTCCGGCAAAAGGATCATCTCGGGAAGAATGTTTTCAACAGTCTGTATATAAGGCCTTTCATATGCATGATACTGGATCGGAGCCTCCACCAGGTTTATGCGTTCAAAGGCATAGTAGAGATCCACATCCAGTTCATAATCATTTTTAGCCTCCGTGATAAGGGCTTTGATTGTATCCTGGATATTGGTGAAATATCCTGAAAAATAGTCATGATCAGGATCCAGGTAGAGGTTGTACTCAAGTCCCTCTATCACTATGCTCCTTTTTTCAAGGGGTGCAATAACAAGAGGAAAGGCATTCAGATCATGCTCTGGTGTAAAATGGATCCCCTCCTCGTCTTCGGAAACACTGCCGGGTGCGATGGCAGTCAGGGAAGTATCACATTTAACGGTCAGACTATAGCGGCTGAAGTCCTGTTCCCTGGGCTGGAAGTTCTTCAGGTTAAATCCTACTCCCGATACCGGGTACCAGTTGAGCTCCGGGGTCAGAAGCATGTAGTCGGGGTGAATAATCCCGGATTTCTTATCTAAGGGGGCTACCATGATCCGTTTTGTGGCATCCATCTGCTTACGGGGGATATCAAGGTAGGCCACCGCTTCCTCAGGTGTTCCGGAGTAATGGATGGTCAGGCTGGTTCTCCTGCCGGGTTCCAGTGCCTGGGAGGGAAAGACCATAAGAAGCTGCTCTTCCCGGCTGTATTTAACTTCTCCTCTTCTGCTGCTTATGCTGTCAATTGAAAAACCAGGATTCAGGGAGAAGAGCAGGGTATCCAGGGCCTGGCTGTTTTGATTCTGAATCCGCAGGCTGGAACTAAGTTCCAGTGACATGCCCTTCTTTGTGAGGGTGAGCTCATTGGAAATCACATCCGCTCCCGGTAAATCCGCATACATATTGTTCAGTTCCAGGTACCTCTCCCGGTCAGCCTCCCCGTCAGTGTATGTATTGTAGTACAGGATCCCGGCAAAGAGCCCCCCTGAAATGAAAACTACAAATCCAAGCAGGTTGATCCTATTCCAGCGCCCGGTCTGCGGCAGACGGTTCAGGAATCGGATGGTTGCAAAGATGAATCCCGTTCCAAGAAGCAGATAGGCAAGCCTGTGAAGCAGGATCAGGCGTGGACTGGCAAATCCGATGAAATCTGAGTAGACCATCGGCAGGTTAAAAGCCATATAATCCAGTATCCCGTACAATTTATCCTGAAAGTAAAAGAGGGTCAGCCCGATATATCCCAGCAGCACAAGAAAGGTAACCGCCTGGTTTTTAAAGAGGATCATCATGAAAAAGGATAGTCCCAGGATAAATACCAGTGTGGGAATGGAGATCAGTAAGGGATAGTAGAGATAAGCCACCCATGCTACCGGGACATCCTTCCGGATAAGGTTGAATACCAGGGTCATGATCAGCGCCATCAGGACAAGTCCGATGAAAAGCACCAGGATACCTACTGTTTTCCCCACGACGTACTCTCCATTAGTAATAGGCCTTGCATAGATTACCTCGGTGGTATCCAGTTTCTTGTCTCGTTTCAGGAAGTCGGAGGCCAGAAAGACGGCAATGATTGCCTGGGCCACATTTATAAAGAGCACATTCATGTAGGGGAGGTTGGCTGCGATGGCCCTGAATGTCCAGTGTGCATCCGGATGCCCCCCGAAGAATCCCATGTTGGTTCCAAAGAGGATCAACAGGGCCAGGATCGCGAATATCCTGAAGAACCAGCTTCTGAAGAGGGTTTTACTCTCATAGGTGGCCACATTCCATATGTTGATCAGCTTCATTTCAGGTTCCAGTATTCAAGTTCATTATCCATGTAATGGACATAAGCATGCTCCAGGTTCGGCTCAACACTCACGGCCTCAATTCCCTCCGGCTTCTTGCCCACAAACTGCACCTCCCAGCCTCCACCGGAAGGAATGGTCGAAATAATGGGGACCTCAGATTTCAAAGTCTCATATTGTTCAGGGGTGATCTCAGCCCGCCAGACACAATTTTTTGCCTGGGCCACCAGCCTGTCAGGTGTACCCTGGTAGATCATCGAACCTTCGTTGAGCAAGGCCATTTGGTTACAGGTACTTGAAATATCCCCCACAATGTGTGTAGAAAGAATGATGATGGTATCGGAATGGCCCAGGTCCGACAACAGGTTGCGGAAGCGGATCCTCTCCTCGGGATCGAGCCCGGTGGTGGGTTCATCAACGATGATTATGGAAGGGTGCGCAATCAGGGCCTGTGCAATACCCAGTCTCCTTTTCATCCCGCCGGATAACTTATTGGCCATCCGCTCCCTGAACTCAAAGAGCCCCACACTCTCCAACATCTCATCCACCCGTTCCAGCCTCTCTCGTCTTGAGTTCATACCTGCCAGGCGTGCCGCATAATCCAGGAATTCCCACGATTTCAATTTGGCAAAAAAACGAAAATCCTGGGGTAGGTAGCCAACCATTTTCCGGATCTCCTTCCTGTGGTTTGTAATCTCCTTTCCATCCACAAACACCTGTCCAGAGGAGGGCTGCATCAGTGTGACAAGGATCCTTATGAGTGTGGATTTCCCTGCCCCGTTGGGTCCCAGGAGTCCGAACATCCCATTTGTGATGGTCAGGTTTATGTCGTCAAGCGCCTTAAATCCTCCGGGGTAGGTCTTAGTCAGATTATTGATCTCAATTTGCAAGGGATTGCGTGTTTATGGGTGTTTGTTGAGTTTTGACTCTTAAGACGCAGATAGGTTTAACCGGGTTACAACAAATATATTTTTATTGTAAATTAAACCATTTTATTGTTGAAACATCATACATATGGTTAAACAAATAAAACTTATAAAAATGAAAACTGTATTTAATATCAAAATGGCGGGAGCTGCACTCCTCTTCTCCCTGTTTTCAATGAGCATTTATGCCCAACCTGGCGGACCAGGACGCGGTCAGCAGATGACTGAAGAGGATGTTAAAGAGCGGGTTGAAAGGACAGCAAAGACGCTTGGGTTGAATGATGAGCAACACAAGAAGATCCTGGCGATCGATATGGATTTCTATAACAAAATGCAGGTCGAACGCCAAAAAATGAGGAATATGGAGCGGACCGAGGAGAATCGCAATGCCATGCGCGAAAAGATGACGAAGATGAATGATGAGCGCAATAAGCAGTACGAGAACGTGCTGACCCCGGAACAGTATAATAAGTATCTGGAGATACAGGAGCAGCGAAGGAATGAGATGCACCAGCAGCGCCAGCAGCGTCAGCAGAGCAATCCTGATGGCGGACAGGAGGAACGTCCCGAAAGAGGAAGAGGAAGGAATTAATGAGTAAATAAGTAAACAAGTAAGTGAGTAAGGAACGAAATATCTGGTCTGTTCACACTGCTGTAATTAATTTCCCGAACAATTCTGTTTTGTACAGGTTATCTGTATGAAACAGAATTTTATTTTATTAAACCACAATCAATGTCAGTTAGAACAGCAAAATCACAATGGAGCGGAACCCTCGATTCCGGCAAGGGAACCATGAATTTCAGTAACTACAGCGGACCTTTTACCTTTAAATCCCGTTTCGAAGAGGGAGACGGCACCAACCCGGAAGAATTGATTGGAGCGGCCCATTCGGGATGTTACTCCATGTTTCTTGCAGCCTTGATCAGCGGCGAGAAGCTTACTCCCGATAGTGTGGAGACCACAGCCACTGTGCACCTTGGTAAAGATGATAAGGGACCTGTAATTACCACCATCGAGCTGGAGTGCCAGGTGAAGTGTGAAGGTCTCAGCCAGGAGAAGTTCGAGGAGTTGGCAGCAGCAGCAAAAGAGGGTTGTCCTATTTCCAGGCTTGTGGCAGCAGCAGATATCAAACTCTCAGCCACATTGCTGTAAGGTATTAAGCACTCATTTGATCCATTTGGGAAGTGCCGGTGCCTGGTACTGCTCCATCATACGGAGAAGTTCAATGGGCCGGTCACTGACCTGGATCATATCCCGGTTTTCAATCTTCAGGAAACCCTCTCCCACCATAGAATCGATTCCTTCCAGGATGGGATTGAAATAACCATTTACATTGAGGATCCCCACCGGTTTCTGATGCAGTCCCAATTGTCCCCACGTCAGCATCTCAAAAAGCTCATCCAGGGTCCCGAATCCACCCGGCAGAGCAATAAATCCATCACTCATATCGAATATCAGAGCTTTCCGCTCATGCATGGTCTCCACAGTAATCATCTTCGTCAGGCGATCATGTGCAACCTCTTTAATATACAGGAATCCCGGAATGATTCCGGTAACCCGTCCACCGGCATCCATGGAGGCATCGGCAAGATATCCCATTAGTCCTACTTTCCCTCCTCCGAACACCACTTCAATGCTTCGTGAAGCCAGCAGGACACCCAGTTGTGCTGCCTGTTCCCGGTATATCCCATTGACCCCTGCACTGGAGCCACAGTAGACTGCAATTCTATTCATCGGGGCAAGATATAAAGAAAAGCCGGGTTGCAAAAGAGGGATCTGGCTCCGGTTAAAAGGAGAGATTCAGGTAGATGGTGGGTGTAAACGGAACTGCTTCCGCATGTATGGAGATACTTGCCGATTGTGCATCCGGGACGCGTATCAGGTTGGAGTATTTGATGTTTTCGGTATTCAGGAGATTGAGGATCGAGATCCCCGCTTCGAAATGATAGTTTTTTATGGAGTGGCGGTAGATTAGCGAAACATCCAGCCTTGAGTAGGGATACCGCGTAATGGAGGCCCCGGGAAGTGGTTGCCTGTCGGGAAATCCTGAACCATAGACATAGTTGCCCGAGAAATAGAAAGGATGGAAATTTAACAGAAGTGCACCTTTGATCTCATGCTGCTGATCCTGAGGAGAGTCCCTGTAGTTTAGCTTTCGAAAATATGAGAAATACTCCTCTGTTTTACTGAGGGTGTAGGAGGCCCACATTTCGTGTTTCCCAAGGTATTTCTTAAGCAGGAAATCTGTTCCGTAAACGCGGGCCTCACCCTGATATACATTGTTGAGATTCTCTTTTGGAAAATTGATATACCTGGTAATGCCGCTTGTGGTTTTGTAAAAGGTCTCCATCCCTATTGTCCATCCGTTCCTGTGAAAGGAGATCCCTCCCACAAGGTGACTGGATCGCAGTACAGGTATGTCGTTGTTATTGCATAAAGCCCAAAAGTAGCGGTAGTTCCTAAGTTCGTCGATCAATGAAGTTTCTGAGATAAACTGGTTATAGAGTCCCCATGCTGCATTGAGCCGTATATTCTTCGAAAGATCAACGGAGGCGCTGATCCTGGGTTGGAGGTAGATACTGGAAAGGTTCATGGAGTAGTCTGCCCTGATTCCCGGCGTGAGACGTACTCCGGGCAAGATCTTCCATTCATCCTGTACATATCCGGTAAGCCGGTGTCCATTGTCCCTGGAATCGAAGCTGTACGCAGTGGACGAATCGGCCTCGAAAAGCAGATAGCTGTGGGTGTAGTTTACGCCACCCACGATCTTATGGCGCTCCGAGATAAAAAAGTTGCTTTTATTCTTAAAACTGGTCTCAAAGATGGTGTTATGGAAATCAACCTCCTGGTTTCTGATTTCGGAGCCGTCCTGCCTGCGTGTTATTACAAGGTTTTCATTCTGGTGGCTGAAAAGACCGGAAGCACTCAGGTTAAAGTGACTTGTGTTCCCGTTTTTCCACACTTTTCCAAAAAAGAGGGAGCCTCCCAGCTGACGGTTCTCCTCCAGGGCATCCTGGGTGACCCTGACCTGGTTTCGCTCCTGATCAATTTCGTAGGAGTAGTTATCCTTCCCTTCATAGAGGCTCATGAAGTAGGAGTCACCCGACTTTGTGGATCCGGCATATTTTATATTGAA
>JAAEOI010000527.1 GCA_024244665.1 Bacteroidota bacterium
GACTACGTTTAACCAAGATGAAACCGATCCACAGCGACTAAAAGACACCCTGAGAACCTTGGCCTCTGAAGTTGGATATATTGCTCGACGAAAGGGATTAAAAGGTCGGGTGATAACGTTGAAGATCCGGTTGAAAGGGTTTGCAACACATACCCATCAGCAATCAATCAATGAGGCTTCAAATGTTGATGCTAAGATCTTCCAGGTAGCTTGGGATCTTTATCAGAAGAGTGGATTGGTTGGCCAGCCAGTCCGCCTCATTGGCGTGGGAATATCCGACTGGAGAGCGAATTCGCATCAAGGTGACCTGTTTGATGATCCGGAAGAACGGGAGCGGGAAGAACGACTCTATGCCACACTGGATGACGTGACCGAGAAATTTGGCAAGGGGACGATTTCAATGGGACTTAAGATAAGAAACGAGAGGGCTGAACAATGAAAACCACAATCACCATAGAAGATGTTGAGGATGGAGAGGTGAAAGTCATGGAAGTCCGAGAGCCTGGAGATGGCGAAACCGAAGCGTCAGTGACATCAGCCA
>JAAEOI010000528.1 GCA_024244665.1 Bacteroidota bacterium
ATCACCAGGCATTACCATCTCAACACCTTCCGGTAACTCAACGTTTCCGGTGACATCAGTGGTCCTGAAATAAAACTGTGGGCGATATCCCTTGAAAAATGGTGTATGACGTCCACCCTCATCCTTGCTCAGAATATAAACCTCTGCTTCAAAGTGAGTATGTGGTTGTATCGTTCCCTTATGGGCCAATACCTGTCCACGCTGTACCTCTTCACGCTTGGTACCACGCAACAATACTCCAACGTTGTCACCAGCTCGGCCTTCATCAAGTAGCTTTCTGAACATCTCAACACCAGTTACGATAGTCGTCTCTGTGTCTTTAATACCAACTATCTCGATTTCTTCTCCTACCTTGACGATACCTCGCTCTACACGACCGGTAACAACCGTTCCTCGTCCTGAAATAGAGAATACATCTTCAATAGGCAGCAAAAATGGCTTTTCAACATCACGCTCAGGCTGTGGAATATAACTATCCAGTGCTTCTACCAGTTTTTCAATAGACTCTGCACCCATTTCGCCTTCATCACCTTCCAGTGCCTTCAGTGCGCTACCCATAATGATAGGAATATCATCACCAGGGAAATCATATTCTGATAACAGCTCACGAATTTCCATCTCAACCAGCTCCAAAAGCTCATCATCATCTACCATGTCACATTTGTTCATGTAAACGATAATGTAAGGTACA
>JAAEOI010000529.1 GCA_024244665.1 Bacteroidota bacterium
ATGGATTTCTTTATTTAGTGGTAACTACTCACCCCTTTCAGCATAAATCCGCCCTCTGAGCGGGGCTTCCTGCGTAGTGTCTGGAGATGAAAACCTGAGAATAAAGGAGTAGAATTTTGCATGACAAATAATACCATTCTCACCTTATATTAGCTGTAGATTATCGGTTCCAAGAAGACTTAACTTAGTACCATTCGATACTGACCCATTGATTTGTTGGGGCACTGGTTGGAGTGTATTACATTCTCTGGGCGATTCTCTATTTTGGACTAGTTTACACGATGTGAGCAAAGCAAGAGGCCGATAACATGATAGAAGTATTCTGGGGTGGATTTCTTACGGTACTAACGCTGCTGGCCTGGATGGGGCAGCTGATCTATGCAATTTCACCAGGCACGGCAGTTCGGTTAGGATTGGGGGAAGCCGAGTCTGATGTCGATGATGTGTTCTATATCGATGCACGGGGGGAAGCTATATGGGATTCACTCATCATCTGGGTTCTGCCAGTGGCCGGTATTCTGATGATGCTTCAACATCCTCACTGGCCTTATTTTGCACTCGTCGGTGGAGGTAGTTACGTTTACTTCGCGGGGCGTAATTTAACAACAAGGTGCA
>JAAEOI010000530.1 GCA_024244665.1 Bacteroidota bacterium
CGAACCTCTTACCCACATTTGTAGGAGGACTGATCGTGGAGGGGCAGCCCTGCCCAGAAATTGCCATATGGAACACAACCCGCGAATAACTCGAAAGCTCTTCTTATGGCTGGGATGTCATGCCCACCATCCTTGAGTTCACTGGAATTCAACACTCCGGGCAATTTCAAGGCCGACAGATGGAGCGGATATGCGGAAAATCACTAAAGGGTATGCTGAATTGGTCAACACATACGGTGTATACTGAGCAGGATGAGCAGGATTTGATAGGAGGGGGATGGGTAACGGCAAGTGGATGCGCCAGGGTGATTTCAAAGCTGTGTTTATCGCATCACCCTACGGATCGAATGATTGGTGACTTTATAATCTGGTGGGTGATTCAGGGGAAACCCGTAACCTTGCGAGAGTACAACCGGAAAAACTGAAAATGCTACCGGATGCATGAGATCGCTATGCTAAAAATGTTGGTGTGATTTTATCCAACTAGTTCGGAATCCTAAAAACTCGATAAGGACCAGGCTGGTGCTTTGCTGTTGAACCGAGACATTCGGCATGAATGAAATGTCAATCATTGAGGAACGTAATTCGATTTACTCCGGTTCGGACAAGTTGCTTTCCCCATGAGCCTTCATAGCGCCTGGCA
>JAAEOI010000531.1 GCA_024244665.1 Bacteroidota bacterium
AGTGAAGATGCTCGCTCGGCTCTTTTTACGTACCTCGCGAAACGATCATCGAAAGCGAAAAGATTGTTCCTGGTGCAGAAGGGACCAATGAGTGGGAAACCGCTATCGGTTCGTGGCATCCAGAAGAGGATGGAATACTATGGGCGAAGGAGCGGACTGAATGTCTCATGTCATCAGCTTCGCCATACCATGGCCACACAGCTTCTCAACGCTGATGCGGACCTTGCAACCATCCAGGATCTCCTGGGGCATAGCCAGATTACCACAACCCAGCGGTACTGTCGGTTAGCGAACCTCAAGGTCCAACGAGACTACTACAAGGCCATGGAGATGGTCTTACAAGGGATGCAGTCAAGAGAAGAGGATGATGATGAAGGGGAGAGCATGGACCTCCAATGGAGGCACTGAGGGAGTTGTTTTCATGAGAATAATATAATGGACTGGGTTTTTCGGACCACTAGTTAAGAGTCATTTTTAATATTAGAATATCAAAAGAAGGTCCGGGAATGAGAAAGAGTTTTAGTCCAGAAATTATGGCAAAGGTAGCTCTGGCAGCAATCAAAGAAGAGAAAACAATGGCTGAGCTATCTTCAAAATATGAGGTTCACAGGACACAAATTACGAATTGGCGTAAGCGTGCAATGGAAGG
>JAAEOI010000532.1 GCA_024244665.1 Bacteroidota bacterium
GACAGCCTGAGGGTAACTGGCGGGGAAACTGGCTATATACCTATATCTGTGGCAATGATTCTTTCGATCCTGTAAAATTTGAGGCTGAACTGAATGAAAGGGTGAAAACCGTAAAAACCTCTTCCGGCAATCGATGCTTGTTATATTGATTGTAAATGCCATAGCATTTGGATTTTCATTATTGATCATCGCACTGATTAATCCTCTGTTTAATCAGATTTTTGATCTATCCGGGTCTGAAATCCTTTATCAAGGATCCTTATTCTGGCCTTTGATGACAGGAATTTTTGCGATAGGAGTACTGGTGATTGGGTTTTACCCATCTATGGTAAATACCCGGGTGGATACGAGGAATGTGGCTTCCAGGGCACATGCCAGGTTGACGCATAAGGTCGGTATTCGAAAAGCCCTTGTGGTGATTCAGTTTGCCCTGTCTGCCATTTTAATTTTTAATGCACTGACCTTGTCAAGGCAGGTGAAATACATGCTGGATAAAGAATTGGGCTTCAACTCCGAACAGGTAATCATTATAAATTCTCCGGAAACCTGGTGTCAGACCCCCGACTCGGTGAAGTTCGAATATATCGATCACCTTCGCAATCTGTTGATTTCCTATCCTGAGATTGGGCAGGTATCCGCCTGCCGCTTCGCACCGGGATCTGAGTCCTGGGCAAGTATTGATAACCTGACAGTCAGCAATAGTGAAAACATACAGGAGCAGGTGAGTATTCCACTGAATCTCGTTGATAACCATTACTTTGAAGTTCTGGAGGTAGAGTACCTGGCGGGTAACTCTTTTCACAGGGAATATGGTATGGACAGGAATTGCCTGATCCTTAATGAGTCTGCCATGAAGCTGTTGGGAATCATGGATCCTGAATCGGCCATCAACCGGATCATTTCCAATGGTAATACAGAATACAGGATCGTCGGAATTGTGAAAGATCACCACCATCTGGGAATTAAGAATCCCATAAAACCTATGGCCTATTTTCACCGCTATGCCTACGATTTCGGTTTTCTTCTTATCAAAACAGCAGGGGATACGCCGAAAGGCGTTCAGTTAATCCAGCAACACTGGGAGGAAGAATTTCCGGTGGCACTATTTGACTATAGTTTCCTGGATGACTTCTATAACCAGCAGTATAAGCCGGAATTCAGGTTGCGGAAATCCATTACCTTTTTTGCAGTGATAGCCATGATACTTGCTTGTGTGGGCCTGTTCAGTCTGCTTAAGTTTTCCCTTGATAACAGGGTGAAGGAGATATCAATAAAACGTACCCTGGGAGCCAGCATACAGGGAATTATGGTGAAGCTCTCTTCGGAGTTTTTAGCCCTGGTAGGGACCTCCCTTCTCATTGCTTTTCTGGTCTCCTGGTTTATTGCAAACCAGTGGTTACAGAATTTCCCTTACCGGACCAATATCAGCATATGGATCTTTGTGATATCAAGCCTTCTTATTATGATGATGAGTATCGTGACCCTTGTCTGGCATATTTACAGGGCAGCAACCCGGAATCCTGCTGATGGGTTGAAGGATGAATAATTGCCTTATTTCAGGCTACAGGGTCTCATCTTTTAACTTTCCGGAGATAAATACCTTGATCACTCTGTCTGGTAACATTATCTATATCGTAATGCGCTGAAAGATCTTCGCCTGCGTCAAATCGTTCATTAAATTCAAACATCACGTAAGTAATAACAACTACAAAAACACACAATCAATTTAAGGAATAATCCATGTTCCCGTCAGAAATCAGACCTGATCTTGGATTTATGGTAGCTGGGTCAGGTGCGTTGCATCTTGCAACGGACATCCCGATCCTTTAGATATCGTTCAACGCTTTTCCAGCAACCATCGACACGGCCTACGAACTCGGGAGGAGAGATCCCTTTCTGTGTGAAAGCGCCCTCAAGCACCAGCCGGGTGACGGCTGTACAGGTGTACCCGGTCGTCCTGGCCATGGAGGGGGTCCCTGTTGCAGGATCGTATTCATCGACCATGTCGTAGGTGTAATTTGTCGGTTTACCCTCCTCAATGCCTGAAATAGCCAGCCTCATCACAGTGAGATCGGCCTCGCCCGGCTCATATTTCCAGAGCTGTGAGAGCAGCGATGCGGTCACATCGATGGGTCGCACGGAAGCGCCCTCTACCTGAATGGGGGTCATGTTGAGCAATCCCGTATCCCTGAATATGCGCATCTGCTCCACGTGTCCGGGGTAGCGCAGGGTCTTCTCAAACATGTTGGGGATATCAGTTGTCCGCAACAGGGTTCTGAGTCCGTCGGAGTTAAGGCAAGCCAGGGTGCCGATCCTGTCGATATCTATCGTTTTGGTTTCGGAGAGCATCGGTCTGACGACCACTGTGCCATCTTCGACCATGCTGCCGGATTCGGCGTATTCCTCTAAAACCTCGAGGACAGGAAAGGGCGACTTGTACCCTAAAGGTGCGTTTTTATCCTTTGGAATCCCACCGACGTAGCATTCATAGCGGTTTACCTTCATCTTCCGCATATGATCACCGAGAATGATGTTGGCCATCCCCGGGGTAATGCCACAGTCAACTACAGCGGTAACTCCCTTAGCCCTGGCCAGCTCGTCCAGGCCGAAAGGATCCTCCAGGAAGTAGGAGATGTCCACAATGTTCTTGCCTGCACGAATGACCCTTTCAAGCATGGTGTATCCTACATTTTGAGGTACTGAACCGATGACAATGTCAGCATCTTCAACGGCACGGTTGACACCTTCGTCCGAGGAGAGGTCCTCTACCCGTATCTGGATGGGGTATTCCCGGGCCAGTTGCTCCAGGGCCTCCCGGTTGATATCCACCGAGATGACCTCATATTCCCTATTCTTACATAGATCGATGGCCATGTGCCTGCCTACGGCCCCACAGCCCAGGACTACTATTTTACTCATTAGGTTTTTGTTTTCTTTGTAATTAAGCGATACGCCGGCCAGGATATGGCTACCATTATCCCGGCATAGATGGCGGTTTCGATCTCGACAATTGTCTGAAAAAGAGTAAAAGATATCCAGCCCAGCAAACAGATCAGCGTACTCCAGGGGTGGCCCCACGCCCTGTAGGGGCGGTCAGCATCAGGTTGACGTTTGCGCAGGATGATGACGCCTGCGATCAGTAAAACATATACAAACAGGTGGAAAAATACGGAGAGGTGCAGCAGAAATTCGAAACCACCGATAATGATCAAACCAACCGAAAGTCCCCAGGAAATGAGTACGGCAAATACCGGGTTGCCACCCTTCGATATTTCTCCTGCGCGTTTGACTGCCAGGCCATCGACAGCCATAGCCTGGATAATCCGGGGTGTACTCATATAGAGTACATTCTGGTGGGCCAGTGTCATAACTACTGCAGCAACCAGCACAACAGTTGATGCGAGAGGGGAGACGACCATCTCCAGGGCCTTGGCCAAGGCCAATTCGTTACCGGCCAGGCTTTCGAGTGGCACCTTCCAGGCCAATGCTGCCGCCAGGAATACATAGAGCAGGATGACAACAACCACGCCTTTGATTGAGGCGCGCACCAGGGCCCTGCCCCCACCTTTGATTTCACCACTGAAATAAGCTGAATACAGCCAGCCGTCGTATGTATATACAAGTGCTGCGATCACAATGCTCCAAGCACCGAGTCCCCCGGATGTGCGAGGAGCCGGTGCTGTATCGATAACCGGATCGGACCCGGCAAATACAAGCGCCAGTGTAAATCCCACAACAATCAGTGCTATGGCAGCAGCAGCAAATTGCTGGATCCTGGCACTCATGGCTACGCTACGTAATTGAAGGGCTGCGAACACTGTTGAGACCATGATGGCCAGCGGTATTTGCCATGGATCCATTGCAGGAAAAAGCAGTGTGGCGAATTCGGTGACCACCACCGCCTTCAGGGCTATGTCAGCGACAAAGCTTAACCAGTCAACCCAGCCAATGACGAAACCGGGGAATGGTCCGTAGGCATGTCGCACCAGGGAATAGGTACCTCCCGATCGTGGTGTCATGGCCACCAGTTCGGCTGCAACCACAATACTCAGCAGAGCAAACATTCCCCCTATCACCCAAAGAGAAACAAACAAGAATGGATTTGGGGCAACTGAAGCTACCTCCCCGGGTGTGCGCAGGATTCCCAGTCCAATAATGCCTCCGATGGTGACAGCCAGCGTGAAACCGCTGCTTAACTTACGTTTTTGCTGTTGCCCTGTATTGCTGTTGCTCATGCCATGATTACTTTTATTCTAAAATCCAGTCCTATGGCCAAATTATTCCCTTCCCTGTTTTTTGTCAAATCCGGGTAGGTGATTTTTCATGCCCGGGCTATGTCTTTTAGAATTAGCTTGATCCAAAATGCTTTCCGGTGTAAATGGAAAGTAATTAAAAATCGGGAAAGTGCGGTAACACTTTCCCGAAACTAATAGTTCTAACTATAACATCCTGAATTGAAACACTATTGCAGAATTATCAAATGTGAAAACTTCACAAAGCTATGAAAAAATGCAGATTGAGTATTCAAGTGGTTATAGATTCCTGTTGCTGATCAGACCACCATCAATATGGCTATGGAATCCGATTATTTGGGGCTGGAAGAAGTTGTGGTGTTGGGTTACGGAACGCAGAAAAAGCATAACCTGAGCATATCCGGAGGAAATAAATCGGTCAACTACTATTTGTCCTGCGGATATCTTAAAGACAAGGGAGTGTTGAAAGACCTGACGGACGGTTGAGCCGCTTGCAAATGATCTCATTAAAAAGGGCGATTCAATTATTGCGAAGTATGAAGAAACAGTGGGTGATTAAGGTATTTGAATATCAACTCTGGTATATAACCTCCAGGTGAAAGCACGAACGCCCAAAAGGGAGGATAAAATGGCCTGCTTCATACTGGTTTCCTATTCGATAGTCTCGGTCATCGAGATCCCAAGGCCTGCCAATGCTTCAAGAACCGGCTGGTAGATCGTTTTTCTTATGGGTATGTGCACTCCTGGCTCATTGATTGTTCCATCCAGAATCAATCTGGCCCCGATAGCTGCCGGCAGTGCTACTGTGCGGGCAATGGAAGTGTATTCCCTGTTTCCGTAATCCAGAAGCCTGGCAACGATCTTCTCCTTCCTGCCATCGGCACGGGTTACTTTGAACATATGTTGCATGATTACCATATCCCTTTCGTCCGGTCCCATCATCATTTTATCGATCATGAGATCTGCGCTGAGGTCGAAAGCAGATCCTTTATCAAGGTGTAAAGGTTTCTGATCAAGAACACCAAGCCACTCAATGGCCTTTAATCCCGCATCATTGCTGTCCAGATTGTACTTTGCAATGATCTCCTTGCGGAGTGTATCTGCCTGCATCCCGTTCAGTTGTGCTGTAAACTCTGCATAGCTTTTGCCCTTCAGATCAACCTCATCATATCCTGTTAAATGAAGTCTCTTCATCAGGTCCATCGCTTCGCACCACCCGGGATGGCGAAAGGTTCCCCTGTACATGGTCTTGACTTCCGGGATCCCATATAATTCCACATAGGGCATAGAGTCACGGTTCGGGTAGACATGCATTTTACCCAGCCCCGGAAATTCCACCTCCAGGGGAGTGGTGAAGAGTTTTGAGTTGTCAAGGTGAACCAACACTCCGTTTTCAAGGTATCTGGCCCCGTTGTTTCCTGCCATCACGACCCCCCTGGGCGACCAGGAAAATTTGTATCTGAAGGGATTATCCGCCGCCTCGGGTGCACATAATGCCCCGCACAGGGAGTAAAATTCATCAATTTTCCCTCCCTCTTCGTGTACCCGGTCGATGATCTCCATCGCAGTCATGTGATCGTACCCCGGATCTACTCCGATCTCATTCATAATGGTGATCCCCTTCCTCCTGGCTTCTGCATCCAGCTCCTTCATCTCCGGTGAGACATAGGATGTGGTAAGCATGTTTTTACCCAGCGCTATGCATCTTTTTGCAATGGTCACATGGTGGGAGAAGGGAAGCAGACTGACTACGAGATCATGGCTGCGGATGAGCTCGTCCAGCAGATCAGTCTGATCAACGGTCCATGAAAGCGCCCTGCCACTTGTATACCCCTCAAGTACCTTTTCGGCCTTCTCTTTTGTACGGCTTGCCAGGGTGATGTCGATTTGGTGATCCAACAGATGGTGTACCATGGGTTTTACCACCATGCCCGCACCCAGTATGAGAATTTTTTTCATAGTTGGAATAAAAGTAGTAATTATTCCCCTGATATCCGGTGGACCTGCGGCCATAAAATATTTCGAAGAAATGCATTGGAAGTACTTCTTTTTTGTTTTATTGCATATAAATCTCACCTCAACTCTGGATAAGAAAATTTCAAATAGGGAAACAATTTTTGTGGACGCTCTAAGGAAAGGTGATGCACAAGCGGCTGGCACATGCAGTGCAGCGGCCAATGAACTGAATCAAATAAGTTTCTCGTCACACCGAAAGAAGAATAATTATCTTGGTCAGAAAGTAGAGGATTTCATTATCGAAAAACAATTAGAATGGTTATGAAAGAAGTCGCATTGTTAACCCTGCTTGTACTCCTTTTTGCTTCATGTAATCAAACGGAGAAAAAGAACACTGAAAATCCCAATATCATCATTGTGTTTATTGATGATGAAGGCTATGGCGATGTGGGTTGCTATGGAGCAACAGGCTTTGAAACACCTAATCTGGATCAGATGGCAAGCAAGGGAATGCGTTTTACCAATTTCTATTCTGCCCAGGCTGTTTGCAGTGCTTCGCGCGCAGGACTTCTAACAGGTTGCTATCCAAACAGGATCGGGATTTCCGGAGCGTTGTTCCCTCATCATGAAATTGGATTAAATCAGGAAGAGTATACCATTGCTGAAATGTTGAAGGGGCAGGGATATGCAACGGCTTGTTTCGGCAAATGGCACCTGGGATGGCAAAAAGAGTTTCTCCCGTTGCAGCATGGCTTTGATGAATATGTGGGTTTACCCTACTCAAACGATATGTGGCCAAACAGCAATGTAACGGGAGAAAGGTTGCCGGAAGGCAAAGGAAGGGGATCATATCCGGAGCTCCCTCTTATTGTTGGAGATGAAATTTCAGAAAGAATTACGAGCCTTGAAGGCCAGGATAAACTGACCACACTGTATACCGAAAAGGCGGTCGATTTTATAGATCGAAATGCAGAGGGTCCCTTCTTTTTGTATGTTCCGCATACCATGGGGCATATTCCTCTGGGAGTTTCCGACAAATTCAGGGGGAAAAGCGAACAGGGGCTTTATGGGGACGTGATGATGGAAATTGATTGGTCGGTCGGTGAGATCATGCGTACACTGGAGAAAAACAACATCGTTGACAATACCATTGTGATCTTCACCACTGATAACGGCCCCTGGCTGAATTTTGGAAACCATGGAGGATCTGCAGGCGGACTACGGGAAGGGAAAACCACCAGTTGGGAAGGCGGACAAAGGGTTCCATTTATTATTCGCTGGCCGGAGAAAGTTCCGGCCGGAACGGTGTGCAATAAACTGGGATGTGCAATTGACCTCTTGCCTACACTGGCGGGAATTACAGATGCAGCATTGTCTGAAAATAAAATTGATGGCGTTGATATCGGATCACTTTTTAAGGGCGATTTTGAATCAGAACCCCGCGAAACCATCCTGTACTATCTTGGTAAGAATAATCTAAATGCTGTTCGAAAGGGAAACTGGAAACTTGTCTTGCCACACACCTATCGATCGTACAATGCAGAGCCAGGAAACGACGGACACGGGGGTAAAAGAATAAGCCGGGTAATCGAAGAACCTGAATTGTATAATATGATGCGCGATCCGGGAGAACAGTACAATGTTTTTGAATACCATCCTGAGAAGGTCGAAGAAATCATGGCAGTCGTGGAACAAGCCCGTGAAGAGTTGGGGGATCTGAATGTGGGAATAGAAAAAGGAAGCGAAAACAGGGAGATTGGAAATCTCAGCAATTAAGAGTCCCCGGTTATGCTGAGGTTAAAAACATCCAGGCTGGAATTAGTTTTATTGTATAATCCTCCAATTCAAACATATCTGTTTGATCGTGTGTAACGATAACACCCTCTTTCAAACCATTTAGCTCTCTTTCCATATTCATGTCATCCACCTTATAACATACTTGGATGCAATGTGCCGCCTTTCCTTTATTCATCACAACATAATCGCACTCCCCATTTTTGTTAAAGTAGAAAATGTCTTTATGATTTCTCCTCAATTGGAGATATACTACATTTTCAAGTTGACGGCCAAGATCCTCCGTAAAAGTGTTTTTTATTTGATGAAAAACACCAAGGTCAGTGGCATATACTTCTTTGGGTTTCGGTTTTGGGCTTTAATCGAATAATCGAAACGTGAAACAAAATCAACCACATATGAGTCCCGCAAGTATGAAAGATAGTCGATTATAGTGGTTGTTGCTGTTATTCCAAATAGCCCGGTTAGCCTTCGGGCCGAAACCTGTTTCCCAATATTGGATACAAGAAACACTGTCAATTCCCTTTATGCATTCACATGGCGAATATTGTGCCGCTCTGCAATGTCGCGATAAAGAATGTCATCAATTAGCTGTTGCAGTATAACCCCCTTTTTGTTCTTAACATATTCAGGCATTCCCCCTGTTTGCAGATAATAATCAAAACTATCTACACTTTTGTCCAGCCCTTTAAATGATAAAAACTCTTTATACGAAAATGGGTATAACTCTGTTGTTAAATGCCTTCCAGTAAGATGTGTTCCAAGTTCTTTGCTCAAAAGTGAAGCGTTGGAACCTGCAATGAAAACCAGGAAATTTTCATTCAATTTTTGATTGATAAAGACTTCCCAATTAGAGATATTCTGTATCTCATCGAAAAACAGAATCTTGATTTCACGTTTTTCAATCTCAACATTTAGTCGCGTAAAATCAGAAGTTTCAAAGGCTGATAGTCGTATATCTTCAAAATTGAGAAATAGAGCCTTTTCTTTTCTCTGTTTTAATATTTGTAACATTAAGGTGCTCTTCCCACATCGTCTGATACCCGAGATTATTTCCCGACGTAATCCTTCCTCATTTTTGTCAATTTCGCGATTCTGTGCATCAAGAACAGATGCTTAAGCATCTTGTGATATCATAAGTTCTGCTGTATTTCTCAATACAAATACACCATAATGTACATTGCTAACAAACAAAATAGTTTGTTGCCAGCAAACAACAACTACGTTTTTCTAGTATAAACCTGAATAACTTCGGCCACCATATTTTCTTTTTTACTTAAGCACCCGGGTATCCCCGCTTCCATTCTCCAGGTTGATATCCATATTTGGCTTGTTGTATTCCCATGCCCCAGCGGTAAAGTCGGGTATTTTTATTGAGTTGGAGTTGTTGAGGACCGACCATTCTGATAATTCAACTACCGAGCTAAAAGCAGCAGCATCATAAACATCCTGGTCCAGCGGCAAACCGTTTCGCAGGCAATCGATAATATGCCAGACATTAATCAGGTCCGATCCACCGTGACCGCTTTCCAGATCTGCTCCCAGTCCTTTTCTGAACTCTTCAAATTTATGCAATATGCCTGGCTTGTATTTTTGCAAAAGCTCGTCATAGGTTTTTTTGTCGGTCCAGTTGTGGTTCCCGGTGGATATCCTGGGCGGGGCCGGATCGTAAAGAATGGAACCCTCTGTGCCATAAACACCATGTATCAGATTGTGGGGAGAGGGTGAAGTGGCATCGTGCTGTATGTTGAGCGTGCGCCCCTGTTTTGTCCTGATAAGCATGGAACTCATGTTCCCGCGGTATTCCATTTTTGCAAATTCCTCAAAGAAGGGGTCATCCCTGGCCAACTCTTTGGCCTTGTTGGCCATCATGAAGTCTTTGCTCTCCACAGAAACCATAAAATCGAAGCGGTCGCCCCGGTTGATGTTCATCATCTGTGCAATGGGACCCATGCCATGGGTAGGGTAGATGTTGCCTTTTCTGGA
>JAAEOI010000533.1 GCA_024244665.1 Bacteroidota bacterium
ATGGCTTCTCGGATTTCAATGGCCTTGGTGATGGTATCGGCTTGACGCTTGGCGGGTACCATTATGACCAGGTTTCCACCGCAACAGCTCAAGGGTGGCTCCGTCAAAAGGGACAAGCTCTGAATCAGGAGGACAAACCCTGGTTTCTGACATTGGGATTGGTGAATCCACATGATGTGATGTTCTACAACACTGATGAACCTGGTCAGGATGTACAAAAGGGTCCTCATCTCCATTTTGACATTGCACGGGATCCGGAAGATAAAATCTACAAAAAGCAATGGGACTATCCACTTTCACCGAGTCGTAAACAACCTTGGGATGATCCCGGGCGTCCTCATGCACACAAAGAGTTCCAAAAATGCCGCCAGTCTCTGGTGGGGCAGTTCCCAAATGAAGATGCCCGCTGGAAGCGCCTGCAGGATTACTATCTCAATTGCATCAGTGATTGCGACCGCTCGGTGGACCGTATCCTCACCGAACTTGACAACCTGGAAATGCTGGACAACACGATCGTGATTTTCACTGCTGACCACGGAGAACTGTGTGGTGCCCACGGTATGCACGGTAAAGGAGCCAATGCCTATCGCGAGCAGAACAATGTGCCTTATATCATCTATCATCCCGATATTCAGGGCGGCAGGAAATGCAAGACAGTGACCTCTCATGTTGATCTTATTCCAACTATCCTGGCAATGACTGGAGC
>JAAEOI010000534.1 GCA_024244665.1 Bacteroidota bacterium
GCCTTTCTTTACCACAATGGAGCCGTACAGGCTCAGGTAGGGGACGGTGAAGTCGAACAGCGCCTCTCTTTCAGGGGTGCGTCCCACCAGGGGCAGTACATCAAGTTGGTCGGATGCCAGCTCCTGCTTGATCTCGCCCCATGGGCCCACCTTGAAGTGGATCTCCATACCCATGGCCTTAGTGGCAGCACGCAACAACTCCACGGCAAAGCCGTTGGCTCGACCCTGATCGTCTTTGATGGAGAGCGGTGGGTAGTCTGGCTCAGCGGCCGAATTCAGAACAGTACCAGCTACTACAGTTGGGGAAATGACAGTGAGAATCAGGAGCAATAACAGCGCCCAAATCTTGCATCGTGCTACAGATGATGGATCTGTTTTTAATACTGTCATTTTATTAGCGTAATTGTTTGATTCTTTTTTTCCCAATATCAATTAGGAATACAGAGTGTGCATATGAAAATAGCACTATCACCAGCTGGCACTGTAGTTACATCAATAGAATTATAGACAATCACTACATGCAGTGACCCAGATCAAAGAACTAATACATATTAATAAGCTGGTAGGTGGTTTAAGGGGCATTCATGGCTTATTTTCTATTCCGGGAACCTCTGAA
>JAAEOI010000535.1 GCA_024244665.1 Bacteroidota bacterium
ATCCATATCTGGTTGTTTCCGGTGGAAAGCTCTACTGGATCCAAGACGCCTACACGACCTCTGCGATGTATCCTTATTCCCAAAGGTCTCACGGTAATTTTAAAAAAAGACGGCTTAACTATATCCGTAATTCCGTCAAGGTCACCATCGATGCCTATAACGGGGATGTGGCCTTCTATATGATTGACGAAAAAGACCCCATCGTCAAAACCTATGCGCGGATCTTCCCGGATCTGTTTAAACCTTTCACGGAAATGCCCGCGGAACTGAAATCGCATATCCGCTACCCCAAAGATCTTTTTAAGATCCAAATGGAGACTTACACGAAATATCACATGGAAGATGTCCAGGTTTTCTACAACCAGGAAGACCTCTGGCAAATTCCGGACGAGGTCTATGGGGAGCACCGTCAGAAAATGGATCCTTACTACATCATTATCAAGCTGCCCGAAGAGCAAAAGGAAGAGTTTTTCCTGATGACCCCTTTCACCCCTTCCAAGAAAGATAATATGATCGGCTGGCTGGCGGCCCGATGTGACCTGCCCAACTACGGCAACCTGCTGGTCTACAAGCTGCCCAAGGAAAAACTGGTCTATGGACCGATGCAGATTGAAGCCAGGGTGGATCAGCAAACGGAAATTTCCCGGGAATTGAGCCTGTGGGGGCAGAGAGGTTCCCGAGTCATCCGGGGCAATCTATTGGCTATTCCCGTCAGTGAAACCTTTATCTATGTGGAGCCGGTATATCTGGAAGCCATCCAGGAAGAAAGCCAAATGCCCCCAACCGGCACCCCTCAGCCCGGCGGTGGAGCCAAACCCCAGCGAGCAGCGCGCGCGCGTCCCCAGCTGGAAGTGGCAAGGGCAGCTTCTCTGCCG
>JAAEOI010000536.1 GCA_024244665.1 Bacteroidota bacterium
GAGGATGTCCTTCAAAATATTCAGAAGCGAGATCACATTGATTCCTCCCGTGAGGATAGCCCCCTCAGGCAGGCTGATGATTCCATTGTACTCGATAACAGTGAAATGACCGTCGATCAGCAGATGGAATGGTTCGGGGATGTTTACAGTCGGATAACAGGAGGGACTGATGGCAAAGATTGAGGTCGACCGCGGAGCAGGTTTTTGTTTCGGTGTGGAACAGGTTATCCAGACAGCTGAATCGCGCCTGGCGAAAGGTGAGGCCGTGTATGGCCTGGGGGAAATGGTGCATAACAGCAGGGAGATGAGAAGGCTGCATGATCTTGGCTTTATAACCATACAGCACCGGGAACTGGCTGAGCAGAAACCCGGACTGGTGTTGTTCCGGGCACATGGCGAGCCCCCATCCACATACAGGCTGGCAGCTGAAAACAATGTTGAGGTTATTGACGGAACCTGTCCCATTGTTCTGAAGCTTCAGCTGAAGATCAGGAGAACCTACGATTCAATGGATCATGAGAAGGAGCAGGTGGTGATATTCGGGAAGCAGGAACACCCCGAGACCATCGGGCTGCTGGGGCAGGTAAATGGAGATGCCGTGGTGGTCGGTTCTCCCGGTGAGACAGATCTGGTGAACCCGGGAAAAGCAGTACACCTCTTTTCCCAGACAACCATGGATCATGACCAGTTCCGGGAGGTGGAACAGAAATTGAAAAACCGTCTCAGCAACGATGCAGCATCCGGATTCCGGTCCGATTGCACCATCTGCGGACAGATGAAGAAGCGGAAGCCGGGCCTGAAAAGCTTTGCACAGAGGCATGACGTGGTAATTTTTGTAAGTGGCAGGAACTCCTCCAACGGGAAGCTCCTGTTTGAGTACTGTCTGTCGTTAAATGCACGAACACATTGGATATCAGATAAGAGTGAGCTGAAGATGGAATGGTTCGATGGTGCAGATACCATTGGGATCAGCGGCGCCACATCCACCTCGAAGGAGCAGTTGGAGGCGGTTAGTGTCCAGGTCGAAAAGTTCATTCTGTCTTAACACTAAATTCCTTATTTTTGGCACATCTAACAATTGAGTAACATGGGGAAAATAAAAAAAATTGGCGTGCTTACCTCTGGGGGTGATGCTCCGGGAATGAATGCAGCAATCAGGGGTGTCACACGTACAGCCATATATAACGGGTTCGAAGTAATCGGGATACGTCATGGCTACCATGGAATGATCAATAACCAAATGGTCCCGCTCAAGGCACACAGCGTGAGTGATATCCTTTCAAGGGGAGGGACCATCCTTAAGACTGCCCGCAGTAAGGAGTTCATGGAAGCTGAAGGCAGAAAGCAGGCCTACGACAACCTGAAAGCAGCAGGAATCGATGCGGTGGTTGTAATCGGGGGTGACGGCTCATTGACCGGTGCAAGGGTCTTTTGTGATGAGTATTATGACATCCCCTTTATCGGGATCCCCGGTACCATCGATAATGATATTTACGGAACAGACTACACCATCGGTTATGATACAGCACTGAACACCGTGGTGGAGGCAGTGGATAAGATCAGGGATACGGCAGGAAGTCACAACCGTCTATTCTTCATTGAAGTAATGGGCAGGGATGCCGGGTTTATCGCACTGAAAAGCGGGATCGCATGCGGGGCTGAAGCCATCCTGATCCCTGAGGTGCAGAACCAGGTCCACGACCTTAAAAAATTTCTTGAGAAGGGATTTAAAAGAAAGAAATCAAGCAACATCATCATAGTGGCCGAGGGTGATGAAGAGGGCGGTGCCTTCACCATTGCTGAAAAGGTAAAAGAGGATTTCAAGGATTATGACACACGTGTCTCTGTGTTGGGACATATCCAGCGGGGAGGGACCCCTTCGGCCCACGATCGGGTATCCGCCAGTAAACTGGGGTATGCTGCTGTTGAAGCACTGCTTGACGACCAGAAGAGTATCATGGTGGGTTTTCATAACAATGAGATAGACCATATTCCCTTCAATAAAGTGATCAAACTTAAGAAAAAGGTAGATCCGGATCAGCTTTCGATGGTAGAGATCCTCTCGATGTAATGTCCACTACTCCCCGTTATGCAGAGGTAATTGTCCCGCTGGCTGTGGCGGGAATCTTCACCTATGCCATTCCGGAAGATCTTCTTGGTAAACTGAATCCCGGCAAACGGGTACTGGTCTCTTTTGGAAAACGAAGGATCTACAGTGCTGTGGTCCATTCGCTGATTTCTGAGTCGCCGGCAGACTTTACTCCAAAGGAGATCCTGGAGATCCTTGATGATACACCCCATGTACGACCCACCCAGCTGCAGTTGTGGGATTGGATGTCATCCTATTACATGTGCCGGCTGGGAGAGGTAATGCGCGCTGCGCTGCCCTCCGGCTTACGGCCCGAAAGTGAGTCAAGGGTTGGTGTCTGTGCTGACTTCGAAGATGATGGTAGCATGGACAGCCATGAACGACTCCTGTATGAGGTAGTTAAAGACCAGGGAGAAGTGACTATCGGGGACCTGGAGATGACAGGGATCTCGGAACGCCCCATGAAAATATTGAAAAAGCTTATTGAGAAGGGTGCCGTGGAGATCAATGAATCGGTGCGCTCACGGCTTCGCAAAAGGAGGGTCTCTTATATTCAGCTTTCTCCCGGCCTGAACTCGGAGGATGACCTTCACCGCTCACTGGACAGCCTGGACAGGGCCCCCAGGCAGAAGGAGCTTTTGGAGAGGTACCTGCAACTGGCTGGTACCGATCAAGCAGGAGGAGCCACCCTGGTGTTGAGAAGCCGGCTATTACAGAGAGATGGGGATGCAGGTGCCCTTTCCGCACTGCTGAAGAAAGGCGTGCTTGAGCAGCTAGCCAGGGAGGAGATGAATAAAAGGGGAGAGGATTCCCATCCTGAAGGAAGCCCCAATGAACTGAACACAGAACAATCCCGGGCCCTGGACTCTGTCAAGGAGCAATTTAAAAAACAGCAGACAGTATTGTTGCATGGAGTCACCTCCAGCGGAAAGACCGAACTCTATGTGCATCTGATCAGGGAACAACTTGACCTGGGGAAGCAGGTGCTCTACCTACTGCCTGAGATTGCACTTACCACCCAGATCATTGAGCGTGTGCAACGCGTTTTCGGTGGGCGGGTAGGGGTGTTCCACTCCCGTTACAGCGACTCGGAAAGGGTGCATGTCTACAGGAATCTGCTGGGACTTACCGATGAGGAGCCTTACGGGGTGGTGATCGGGGTCAGGTCAGCTATCTTCCTCCCATTCAGTGAACTTGGACTGGTGATCATCGATGAGGAGCATGAGACCACATTCAAACAGCACGACCCTGCACCCAGGTACCATGCGCGGGATTCGGCCCAGGTTCTTGCCCTGTTCCACGGAGCCCGGGTATTAATGGGTACGGCGACCCCCTCCTTCGAATCGTTCTACAACGCAAAAAACGGGAAATATGGGTATGCCGAAATCCAGGGACGTTTCGGAGCAGTGGCGAAACCGGAGATCGTGTTGGCAAATACCAGGGTGGCTACCCACAGGAAGCAGATGGTCTCTCATTTTACACCCCAGCTGCTTAAGGGGATCAAAGAGACACTTGAAGCTGGTGAGCAGGTGATCCTGTTCCAGAACAGGCGGGGATATTCCCATTTCATAATGTGCAACGAATGCGGAGAGATCCCCATGTGCAGTCGCTGTGATGTGAGCCTTACCTATCATCGCATCAGCAGAAAACTTGAGTGCCACTACTGTGGCTACAATCAGAACATGCCAGATGCCTGTCCATCGTGCTCCAGCACAAACATGACCATGAAAGGTTTTGGCACGGAGAAGATCGAAGATGAAATTGCCCTGGTATTTGAGGGGATCAGGGTTGGCCGGCTGGATACCGATACTGCCAGGTCCCAAAAGGCTTATGAGCGAGTGATTGGTGATTTTGCAGCAGGCAGGCTGGATATCCTCATAGGCACTCAGATGGTCTCCAAAGGGCTCGATTTCGCCAAGGTCAGTCTAGTGGGAGTTATGGATGCCGACAGCATGCTGCATTTCCCCGACTTTAGAGCATTTGAAAGATCTTTCCAGCTGATCTCACAGGTGAGCGGCAGGGCAGGCAGGCGGAAAAAGAGAGGGAAGGTGATCATTCAAACCTCCGACCCCGAACACCCGGTAATCGACCAGATACTCCGGGACGATTACGATACCCTTTTCAGGGAGCAGATGGAGGAGCGGGAGCTCTTCGGGTATCCTCCCTTCACCAGGATGATCAGGATCTCGTTCAGGCACAAGATCCCATCTTTTCTGGATGGTGCAACCGACCTGGTTGAGAAGGAGCTGAGAGCAATATTCTCCAGCCGGGTATACGGGCCACAATATCCGCCGGTGAGGAAGGTACACGATACCTTCATCAAGCAGATCATTTTGAAGATCGAAAGAAAGGCCTCAGCTGAAAGAGCCAAGGAGTTGCTTGATTCCGTTTTGACAAAGACCTTAAACAGTGAGGTATACAGATCTATCCGCATCTCTGTGGATGTGGATCCCTTTTGAACATAAAATTCTATCTTTGCCCTGATTTAAAAGCAGCAAATGTTTGATACTACAGACTTTACTTTATTATTCGAGAAATTCAGGAACCAGAAAGTACTGGTTATTGGCGATGTGATGATTGACACCTACCTTTGGGGCAATGTTGGGAGGGTCTCTCCGGAGGCACCTGTACCCATTGTTTCCGGAATCATTGAAGAGAACCGGCTGGGGGGTGCAGCAAACGTGGCTCTTAACCTCAAGGCAATGGGTGCCGTTCCCATTCTATGTTCGGTGATTGGTGAAGACCACAGGGGACAGCTTTTCCTGGATCTGATGGAGGAGCAGAAGCTCTCGGACCTTGGACTGGTGATTGATCACCAGCGGGTGACCACCCAGAAAACAAGGATCATCAGTGGCAATCAGCATCTGCTCAGGGTGGATGAAGAGATGGATATATTCATTTCGTCCAGGATAGAGAAAAAGTTTATCAGCCTGATCAGGGACCTGCTCGAAAGTGGCGGTATTGATGCCATGATCCTCCAGGATTATGACAAAGGAGTGTTGTCGCCAGGAGCAATCTCACAGCTGATCGATGAGGCGGAGAAGGTCTCCGTGCCGGTCCTTGTGGACCCGAAGTTCAGGAGCTTTAACCTATATAAAAAGGTGCAGTTGTTCAAGCCCAACTATAAGGAGATGAAACAAGGGCTGAACCTTGATATTACTAAAAATGATATTGAGACACTCTCCACTGCTGTCATGGAATTTCAGAAGAAGCAGGAGATTGACACATTTCTGGTTACACTTAGTGAGCAGGGGATCCTTGCCGCACGTGACGGATCCTATGTGCACATCCCGGCAGTGGTGAGAGATATTGCCGATGTGTCCGGTGCCGGTGACACAGTAATCGGTGTGGCGGCACTCTGTATTATCGCCGGACTGGAAGCTTCTGAAACAGCAGCTATCGCCAACCTTGCCGGCGGACAGGTGTGTGAAAAAGCAGGCGTGGTTCCTGTGGATTCAGAAAAGTTACTCTCCGAATGCGAGCACTACTTTAAAAGTTCATAAAGTTTTGTAATTTCGCCACTCAATTCGGGGTATGGCGCAGCCCGGTAGCGCGCGTCGTTCGGGACGACGAGGTCGTGGGTTCAAATCCCGCTACCCCGACAAAAGAGAAAAACCATCACGCCGCAGGTGTGGTGGTTTTTGAGTTCAGGAGTGCGATGAAAGCTTGCTTTCATGAGCGTGACTGGACGAGAAAACAAGGCAGAGCCTTATGGTTTTTCTCTTTTAGGCCACCCCCTTTTCGGGATCACGAGACTGTGCAGTCGAGTAATCCCGCTACCCCGACAAAAAAATTCATAACACTCAATAAATCAGAGGGATACAGTTTTATCTATATTATTTTGAGTACTTTAGAGGGAATCTGCCTGGAAGTGGTCCATGTAAAATCATATATCTATTGATTTTTGAATCTCTGACTTAATTAAATCCAGCATCTCTTTTACAGGGATGAAGAGCGGCTGAACAGACTCTTGATCATAATCGAAAATGTTCTCATAGTCTCCCTTTTGACGCCAATCGAAGAGTTCTGATAGTAACTGTCCATATTTTTTGTCAAACACCCCAGTCTTAATAAAATGTAGTGAGAATTGACTTTTTACAGATGAATGCTTCTTGGTTTGAATATCGTGAAAAACCAACAAAGCACTGACCGCATAAAAGACAGAGTAATACAACCTATTTACTGCAGAATTCCAGAAGCCGTTGTCTGCTAACACTCTGGCAGCTTTCAGGGTTGTATAAGCAGTTTCCAGTCTATACCGTATATATTCGGTTTTTTCGTTGAAAGTCATATCCTTAAACCTTCCCGAGTTACATTATGATAGAAAGGAGTAATGATGTGTTTCGTATTCCAATCATTCTTTGAGTAGACAAAAATTGAAAAAGGTTCTCCTGTTTCCAATTCCAGATCATAGAGCTTATTCCTGAATTTACGTTCAATGTTAATATCGACTCCATAATCTGTCAAAACTAAAACATCCCAGTCTGAATCAGCATGTTCTTCACCACGCGCCCTGGAACCATACAGAATAATTTCTGCTCCCGGGTCAATCGAATTAATATTTCGCCGAATTAACTGGATAATATGTCTGGATTTAGACTTCATGTTACAAAGATACTAAAATGACAGTTTATCATATTAGCCAGATTCTCGATGCTAAACTTGTGCAATTTTTGCACAAGTTCATTCGACGTTTTAGTAGAATAAATCGAAGCAAGAGATAAGTAACATAAGATGAGCTATATGCAGTGATATTTAGTAGAAAAATGTTATCAACAAATGAATATAGTAGAATAACTAGTATTGATAATCAGTCGGTTAAGAGTGGTTGATAATCCCGCTACCCCGACAGAGTAAAAATAAAGACCTTGTAATTCAGCGATTTACAAGGTCTTTATCGTTAGTAATACAATATGTAGTACAAAACATCTATTTACTCTGTTGTGCAGAGTCTATCTCCCATTATCCCAACGACAATTTTCCCACTCACTGATGATCCCTTCATTCTCACATTTATTGCACAACCGATAAATATTAGGATTCTGGTCAAACAGGAATTCACTCTGGATCGTTCCAAAACACCCTTTATTGAACATCTGATGCCCGTTTTAAAGCCAGATTCGGATTCATAGTCGATTGATACATCAATTACCAATGCCAAGAAGTTGGCTAATTCTCGTGTTTCTTTCGGCATTGTAGTGTGAATATTTTCCTCTTCATGGTCAATCTCTCCACACCTGAATTGCATCAATGGTCGTTTATGAACTCGTTATGAACTAACAGACTTCGAGAAGTGAAGAATGCAGAACGATTTTCCAATGGATTTTAGATCTTATTTCATTTTTCCTCCCAGTTTTGAACAGCCGAATACCATTTGTATTAATTTAGGAAGATAGTAGTTACCTCGACAGAAATTAAATCCCATTCTTACCGACATCCTGAATAGAACTGCAATCGATTGTTTTTTTTTCCTGCGCTGTTTTCCTCAACGCTGCTTGACACATTGCCTATCCGGCTTCTGGTTTTAATTAGATAATTTTCATTTCTTTGTCTGTAACATGGGTTTTTTTATGATTGACCTCACATGTCAGAAGAGAAACATAAAAAGGAAATAATCAAGAAACTACAGCAAGGTGATGTATTTTCCTTTGATGAGATTTACGGGGAATACAATAAGAAGATCTATTCCTTCTCCCTAAGCTATCTGAAGAACAGGGAGGATGCCGAGGGCGTGGTTCAGGAGGTGTTTCTCAATCTTTGGAGGAAGCGGGCTGATATGAAAACACAGTATGACATAGGGTCCTACCTCTTTACGATTACATACAACACCATCCGGAAGCATTTCCGTAAAATGTCGAGAGAAAGGAAGCATCTCGAGGAGTATGGCAAAACAGTCCTGACCGAGGATGATTCAACCAATACCGGTATTGAATACCGCAATCAGGTAGAGTTGGCTGAAGCCGCCCTCGGGCAATTGCCTGCCAGGCAGAGAAACATATACCACTTAAGTATGCGGGATGGTCTGACCAGCAAGGAAATTGCAGAAAAGCTGGGGCTCTCCGCGAGAACCGTTGAAAACCACTTATACAGGGCCAAATCCTGCCTAAAAAAGGCGCTTTCGGACAACAGGTTGATATCATTGCTGTTTATCTGGCTCTTTATCCGGTAACATCCCTTCCGGAACCCACAGCATCATCCTCGTGAAGCATTGCCTGATCAGGCTTGCCTTTCTTTTAAACGGGAAAGGGTAAATTCAATATTTATTTTGAATGTATATAAATAACGTCCCTGACTGAGTAACTTACCTGTCCACCGGGGTATTCTTAATAGCATTTAGAAAACTATGAAGGCGCAAAAAGTAGGTTTAGTTTTAGGTTAGTTTAGTAGTTGGTAATGGACTTAAAGTACCCGGAATAAGGGTACTTTAAGTTTATTTTAAGAATTTGTATACATGCATACGGAGAAAGATAAATTGAACCAAGTTGATGCCCGTCTGGTACAAAGATATCTCGAAGGTGGGGAGAGTGAGAAGGAACAATTACAAATTGAAGAGTGGTTCTCGGACCTTCGGGCTAACGAGGAACTCAGGAAGTTCTCCAAAAACCGGTGGGAAGATTTGCCCAAAGAACCCAAAGAGACTACCCTTTCCGGGTATGATGAAGAGAGGGTACATGACAGGATACATCATATTTTGAGACTGGAAGAAGCTGCTGCCGATCATAAAACAAGGAGAAGATCAATGCTGATCAGATTCATCACCCGGGCCACAGCGGTACTTATCATTCCGATTACTCTATTTGCCCTGTATAACTGGAGAGGCAAAATTGCAGGAAGTCAGTCCGTTTCCCGTGCTGAAATATTCTCTCCTTTTGGAGCCAGGACGAGTTTTGTGCTTCCCGACGGTTCGTCAGGATGGCTGAACGGAGGAAGTACACTGAGTTTTCCAACCCAGTTTAAAGGAAAAGGCCGGAACGTGGAACTCATCGGTGAAGCATACTTTGATGTCCAAACAAACCCAAAAAAGCCATTCACTGTTATTGCGGACGAAATGAAGGTCAGGGCTTACGGAACATCGTTCAATGTAATGGCATACTCTGATGACAAAAACAGAGAGGTTACCCTGGAAACCGGGGTAGTTGAAGTTTTTGGGAAGGACCGCTTTAATAATGAAAAATCTATGGGTCTTATGGCACCTGGTGAAAGAGGTGTTTTGATCCAGGGAACCGGTTATTTTAAGAAGGACCCTGTAAAGGTTGACCTCTACACATCCTGGAAAGAAGGCAAACTGATGATACTCCGCAACGAACCCATGAGCCAGGTGGTCATTAAATTGAACCGCTGGTATAACGTAAATATAGTTATAAATGACAGCCACCTCGAATCTCATACCTACAGAGCTACATTCGAGGATGAAAAACTGGATGAGGTTTTGAAGATACTGAAGCGCACTTCCCCCATTGTATGCAAAGAGGTGGGAAGGAAAAGGTATCCTGACGGAACATACGGAAAAAGAACCATCGAATTATATTATCGTACCCATAATGAACTAAACTAAACAATTAACCCTAAAACCATATTGCCTATGGCCTGCTTATGAAAACAAAAGAAGGAAAGCGCGCGAACACTTTCCTTCCGTTCAGCAAGCACATCTTGCAGCATTGAGAAATAAGAATTAATAACTCACTAAACATTACAAAACTATGAAAAAGATCTATGGTGGTGAAGGATTGTTAATCAAATCTTTCCTCACCTCTAAAACCTTGAAAGTTATGAGAATTTCAATGACCCTATTATTTCTTGCGACTTTGCAACTTTTTGCCGGGAACTCTTACTCGCAAAGTGCCAAACTAACACTGAACCTGCAAAATGTCAGCATCGAAAACATCCTGGACGAAATTGAACAGCAGAGCGAGTTTTTCTTTGTATTCAACTACAAACTTGTTGATGTAGACCAGCAGGTAAATGTCCAGGCAGACAACAAACCCATATCGGAAGTCCTTGCTTCGGTCTTCTACGGCTCGGATGTGGATTATCTGGTACTCGACCGCCAGATTTTACTATCACCAAAGAGCTACCTTAAAGAGGTTAAATCTAAGGTACAACCCATTACGGTTACCGGAACAGTCTCCAATGAAGACGGACAACCACTCCCGGGTGTAACCGTATTTGTTAAGGGCACTGCCAATGGTACAATATGCAACATAGATGGGAATTACACTATTTCAAATCTTCCTGCCGATGCCACTTTACTATTTTCTTTTATAGGTATGAAAACGCAGGAAGTTGTTGTTGGAAATCAAACAGCAATAAATGTAACCATGGCAGCAGATGCAATTGGACTCGGAGAGGTAATTGCAGTTGGATATGGTACCATGAGAAAAAGAGATCTGACCGGTGCTGTTGTCAGGGTTGATCTGGAAAAGCGAGCTAACAATGCAAATATAAGTGTATTGCAGGCTTTACAAGGTTCAGTCCCTGGTATAAATATTGGTATTAGTGATGAAATAGGTGAAGATCCAGACTTGTCAATTAGAGGGAAAACATCAATTTCAGGGTCAGATAAACCATTGATCGTTCTCGATGGAATCATTTTTAATGGTAGGATTAATGATCTCAATACTAACGATATAAAATCTATTGATGTATTGAAGGATGCCAGTGCTGCGGCCGTTTATGGATCAAGATCTGCGAATGGAGTAATCTTAATTACAACCAAAACAGGAAAAATCGGTAAGCCTACAATTAGTGTAAATGTGTACGCTGGAATTCAAGATTTATCACCATCAGATGGTACCAATATAATGAATGGTGAGCAGTTTATGACAAGGCTTGTGGATTATGATTATCAAGCACAAGAATTGGCCGCCTGGTACAGAACCAACCCAACAAGTGCTTCCGGAAGGCCGGTAAGACCAGATGTTACCGACCCTACAGTGGTGGCAGGTTCTGCACGGTCTACCGAAGAATACGACAACTGGGCAGCGGGCAATGAAATAAACTGGATGGATGAAGTTTTAAGATCTACCGCGGTGATTCAAAATTATGACATGAGTGTATCCGGAAGAAATGAAAGATCAGGATATTATATTTCCGGTTCATTGGTGGATCAGGAAGGCATTACGGTTGGGGATAAATTTACGAGAGCAACTTTTCGTACAAATTTCGATAGTAAAATCACAGATTGGTTGAAGTTTGGATTACACTCATCGTTTGCATATCATGATAATTCTGGTGTGCCAACTGACCTTGGTGAAGCCTTACAAGCAAGTCCGTGGGCAAATATGTACGAAGATGATGGCGTTTCTTATCCAATCGATTTGGCTGGGGAAAGTTATCAGCGACATCCTTTTTCCAATACAATTGGAAAACATGATGATACGAGAAGCAATATTTTCCTGGCACCTAAATTAGTATTTGATATTAAGTGGGTTGATGGATTAAAATATGAGATCAACGGTTCGTATGCAAGCGACACTAGACGGAATTATGAATTTTATCCGGCAAAAAGTTTATCTGGCACTAGTCAAAATGGGTATGCAAGAAAACGACATACGTTTGACAGTAATTGGAGTATTAACAATATTATTACTTATAACAAAATTGTAGCCGATATTCACAGTTTTGATGTGACATTGCTGGCTAGCCGCGAAAAAAGGTCTTTTTCTGGTTCCGATTTAGAAGGAAAGGATTTCTCAATTCCATCTTTAGGTTATGATGGTATTGGATTAGCATTGATCCAAAATGTTAGCTCTACTCATGAAGAAGAAAATAATATTGCTTATATGGGAAGGTTGAATTATAAACTAAACGAAAAGTATTTAGTGACGGCTACCTTAAGAAGAGATGGATTTTCCGGATTTGCGGAAGGTAATAAAACGGCACTTTTCCCATCAGCTTCATTAGGTTGGGTAATGTCTTCTGAAAATTTTATGGAGGCTGCTAGTTGGCTTAGTTACTTAAAACTCAGACTTTCGTATGGAACAAATGGAAACCAGGACGTAGGTAGGTATGGCAGTATTGCCAAGGCCATAACTCGTTTTTATGTCTATGGAAATGAAACATTTGTGGGGTATCACCCCGAAAATTTGGGTAATACCGACCTTACATGGGAAACAACTACATCATTAAATTTAGGTTTTGACTATTCCATTTTAGAAAATAAAATATTTGGATCGGTAGATCTTTATAATTCAAAGACTGTAGATGTACTTGTTGAAAGAGGCTTGCCAAGGATTACAGGTTTCACGGAGATATTAGAAAATATTGGTGAAATTGAAAACAAAGGTGTAGAATTTACTGTGAACACTGTTAATATTGAGAACGGTGATTTCCGATGGGGTTCAAATTTAGCTTTCTCGATAAATAGAAACAAACTTACTAAGTTGTATGGAGGTGAGAATGATTTTGATATCGGAAATGGCTGGTTCACCGGAGAACCAATTAATGTACACTATGATTTTAATAATCTGGGTGTGGTATGGTCAGAAGAAGAATTCTTTAATGGAGAAGTGCCTGATGGATTTTTTCCTGGCTATTGGAAAGTGGAAGATGTAATGACAACACCAGGTAATGATATGTATGATGCAGAAGACGATAGAAAAATTCTTGGAACACCAGACCCAAATTATCGTATTAGTCTCAACAACACCTTTACTTATAAAAGCTTCGAATTAACTGTTTTCCTCAATTCTATTCAGGGAGGCAATGGTTATTATACCGGAAACGGAGCGGGTGACGTTATTGCTGGTGGAACTGATTTCTCCAGAAGAAATAACAGAACAGCAGTTCGCCCATATTGGAGACCCGGTGCACCAACTACCAATTCACCCGGTATGTACTATCGACAAAATAATACCGGTCCTTTATTGATAGACCGTAGTTTCGTTAGGTTACAAGATGTATCGTTGGCATACAACCTGCCAAAATCTGTACTTAATAAAATCGGCGTTAATAATATGCAGTTTTACGCGAGTAGTAAAAACCTGGCAACATGGACAAATTGGGCTGGTTGGGATCCTGAAGTAGGTACCTCCAATTCTCCAATTATGCGAAGCTTTATTCTTGGAATAAAAACTTCTTTTTAATTAAGTTATAACTATTAAAATATTTTTAAAATGGAAAATATAAAAATTTTATTATTAAAAAGAATCGCCATCATGGTGGTAATCCTTTTGAGTATGGTGGCATGTACTGAGGATGTTATTCTGGAAGAAGTTCCTCAGGATTTTTTATCCAGTGGCAACTTGTATAGCACTGTAGATGAAATGAACCAGGCAATTTATGCCTTACATGAAAGAGTTAGGGATTCATACTACAGAGGAAGTAGGCATCAGATTACTGTATTAGGTGGTAAGGGATCAGATTGTAGTTATGATGGTGAAAACCCTGCCGGATCAAGATGGATGACAAACTGGGCAACTAAAGTTGTTCCAACTGATAATGAACTCGTTCGGTACTATTGGGAACGTTCGTATCGGGTGATTCAATATGCCAACCTTTTAATTGAAAAAGTGGAAGCTATAGAAAGTGGAGATGATGTTTGGAAAGGCGACACAGGAATTCAAAATGCTATTCTGGCAGAAGCGAAGTTCTTTAGGGCCTGGTCTTATAGAATGTTGGTAATTATGTACGGAGATGTTCCTTTGTTAACAGAACCAATTGCATCAGTAAAAACTGATTTTACACGTGCCGATGAGAATTTGGTTTTTGACCTGATAGAAGAGGACTTGAAATTTGGGGCACTGCATTTACCCGGAAGAGGTGAAGAAGAGCAAACAGGAAGAATTACCAAGGGTGCTGCAAACCACCTGTTGAGTGAAATATATTTGGCCAGACAGAAATGGTCAGATGCCATTTCTGCAGCAAGTGCAGTAATTGATGGCGCCGGATATGCTTTGATGCTAGATCGATTTGGTGAGCAACTTGGTAGCGATGACCCTCTTTTGATTCGATCCGAATTAGGTGAAGTTGGCGATGCATACTATGACTTATTTAAATACGGGAATCAGAACCTTAGTTCGAATACCGAAACCATTTGGGCTGTGCAAATTGAGCCTGAAATTGATGGTGGAGATCAGTATGGTGGTGAGCGTATGTGGGGAAATGCCTACTTTAGAATTGGTAGTGACCCCGCTGGTTTTCAAGGCATTATTGGTGATAATCCCGATGCTTCTAAAAATATCTATTTGAGCACATTTAGTAGACCTGTATCTTGGTGCAAGCCTACGAATTACCTGGCTTATGACATTTGGCGGAGCGATTGGAACAATGACCTGAGAAATGCACGCCATAACATATTCCGCGACTGGAGGTGGAATAACCCGGAATCTCCATGGTTTGGGCAACCGATTGACTTTGCCAATGACTATCCGGAAGGAAGTAGAAATTTATTAAACGATACTTCTCAGTACATATTTCCATTTTTTGTTAAAGCTGGTTCGCCAGGTATTCACTTTACGGATGCTAATAGAGCGGGTGGTGGAAGCAACCATGTAGACAGATATGCCATGAGATTATCTGAAACTTATTTGTTAAGGGCAGAAGCACATTTAGGGAATGGTAATTCAGGCCTGGCTGCAGCAGACATCAATGTGGTTAGAAATAGAGTAAATGCCACTCCAGTGGCTGCGGCAGACGTTGATATTGATTATATAATGGACGAAAGGGCTCGTGAATTATATACTGAAAGTTTCAGGTTACTTACCATGATGAGATTGGGCATTCTATATGATCGGACAATGAGATTTATGGACAACCCTGTAGCTGCTGGAGGAACACCAGGAGCAGGTATTCAAGCGCACAACAATAAATTTCCTATCCCTCAAAGTGAAATTGATTTAAATATTAATGGGGTCTTGGAACAAAACCCGGGATATTAATAGAGTTTATTCACATAGACTTAGTTTAGTTAGAGTCAAGGGGCCGTCTCATAAGTAAACATGAGACGGTTTCTTTTTTACATAGATTTTCGTTGATCCAGATTTTCCCGGGTTTTTCATTTTTTCGTCGCCAGGAAGTGGATTTTTAATAAGAAAAGAGTCTCCTGTGGTCTCTAATTGGCCATTTTCCTCAGGTTATGTGCCATTGAGATTAATCCAGCTTCAATTTCTGTTTTTTCAAGACCTCTTAGCATGAAGCGTTTGAAGTGGTGATTATATTTTATGATGCCAAATACAGCTTCTACATCAACCGGTCTCTGACTTCGGTATTTTAAGCCTGTTTCGCTAGTGAGTTTTTCCCTAATCTCCTGTTTATACTTATTCAATTTTGGATTGACTTCCACAACCCGATTGCCCTTAGCTTTATAGCAAGGTCCTCGCATGGGACATCCTTTACAGTTTTGAGCCTGGTATTTCCTGTAATACTGTTTATAGCCCAGTTTTGATTTTTGGGTTCTCTGTCCGATAAATGTCATGGCTTGCCCCATCGGACAGAAGTAGCAGTCCAGCTCTTGATTATAATGCAGATTCTCGACTCTGTATGGGTTTTCCTTCCACTTTTTGGTTTGCTCCTTGTGGAAGTTGTTGAACTTCACATAGGCATCAATGCCTTTGTTTTCAAGATATTCATAGTTCTCCTCAGATCCGTAACCAGCATCGACAACCAGCACCTCTGGGGTCTGTCCCAGTTGTTCTTTCATCTCATCAATATGTGCAGATAATGTGCCTGTATCTGTGCTTGTTTGATGTAAGCTATAGCCCAGTATGTATTGATCCTGGGTGGAGATCTGCCAGATATAGGCTGGCTTTAACTGTCCATTGAGCATATGATCTTCTTTCATACGCATAAAGGTGGCATCAGGATCTGTTCTTGATAAGCTATTTCTTTTGCCCAACTGCCACTCATAATCTTCATATTTATCCAAGGCCTCAGGCCATTTCCTTCTGGCATAGTTGAGCTTTTGCTTTATCTTCTTGTCCACCTCCTTTCCTGCTAAGGCCTGATCGATCTTCTCGATGGCTTGACTCACCTTCTCTGCATCAATCTCCTCGAACATATCGGGCTCATTGTGTTCCAACTCTTCTCTGGCAACCTGCTCTGCATAATGCCAGAGTTCTTTCAACTGATTCCTGATCCGGCCTCTATTGTATTTTAGGGTTCTGCCCCAAACAAAGGTGTACCTGTTAGCATTGGCTTCGATCTTGGTTCCATCAAGGTAAGCCTCTTTCAGTGTGATATGGCCATGGTCAACTAATAACAATACTACCTGGCTAAAGACTTCTTTAAACACCCCTCTTAATCGATCACTTCGGAACCGGTTGATTGTATTATGATCCGGATAACTCATCCCACTAAGCCACATAAAATGGATGTTCTGCTGTAAAGCCTGCTCTGTGTAAAGTCAGCTAAAAGTGGACTGATTTAGAGATAAGGTTAAGAGATAGATTATTACCTTTCAACCAAGGCTGTGAGGTATATTTCAAAACCTAAAATCAGTTTAGAATGGCACAAAAGAAATCAAGTGAGCGTTTGGTTCGAGATATCAAACGAAACACCCGGAGGAAGTTCTCATCCGAAGAAAAAATCAGAATCGTAATTGATGGTTTGCGAGGAGAGACAAGCATAGCCGAGTTATGTCGTAGAGAGGGGATTGCCCAAAACCTTTATTATCGTTGGAGCAAGGATTTTCTGGAGTCTGGTAAGAGAAGGCTCGATGGAGATACCAAGCGAGAAGCAAATACGTCAGAGGTACAATCATTAAGAGAAGAAAACGCCCAGTTGAAAGAAGCTGTTGCGGAATTGTTACTACACAATCGCATACTTAAAAAAAGTATGAATGGGGAAGGTTCAAGCGAATGAAGTATATACGATTTTCCCAATCTGAAAAGATGGAAATCATTCAGATCGTTCAAGACAGCGAATTAGGGATAAACAGGACCCTCCAGGAGCTGGATATCCATAAGAGTACTTTTTATCAATGGTATGGAAAGTATCATGATAAAGGCTATGATGGATTAGCGCCAAAGAAACGATCTGTCAATAGCCAATGGAATAAGATCCCAGATAGCCATTGACAGAAAGTTGTTGAGATATCGCTGGATCTACCAGAGCTGTCTCCCAGAGAACTGGCTTTTCATATTACTGACAACAAAGGCTTCTTCATATCAGAATCCAGTGTTTACAGAATACTCAAGAAGCTTGGATTAATTACATCTCCAGCTCATCTTGTAATGCGAGCTGATGCAGAATTTAAGGACAAAACAACCAGGGTCAACCAGATGTGGCAAACGGACTTTACATTTGTCGACAATCCTGGATGACTTCAGCCGATATATTGTCTCCTGGGAACTCTGTAAGAGCATGACAAGCAAAGACGCTGAGCGATCCATTGAAAATGCTCTGCAATGCACGGGATTAAAAAACAGCAATCCTCCTAGGTTATTATCTGATAATGGATCTTGCTATATCTCAAACAACCTGGCAGTATATCTGGATAGTGTGGGGATGGATCATGTAAGAGGTGCTCCGAATCACTCTCAAACTCAGGGTAAAATTGAAAGGTATCATCGTTCAATGAAGAACGTAATTAAGCTGGAGCATTATTACAGTCCTGAAGAATTAATATATCGACTAAATGAATTTGTGGATTATTATAACAATAATCGATATCACGAATCCTTAC
>JAAEOI010000537.1 GCA_024244665.1 Bacteroidota bacterium
CCCGACAAATAATGGGCGACCCTTGCAGTGAAATAGCTGTCGCATAGCCAGCCGGCTCTTTCGCGGGAGGGGCAATCCATAAACACATCCAGCGCATTTTGCCTGAAAGTTTCCCTGGCCGCTTCAAATATCCTGTTGATGTTCGTATTGCCTGAGTGGAAATAGGCTTCTGAAACATCTGAATTGGCATACTGCCGGATCTTTACCTCTTTAATCTCACACTCACCTTTTTCAATAATCGCTTTCAGAAACTTCAAACCGTAAGGTTCAAAAGATTCCAACACGTATTTCCCTGGTTCCAGGTCGTATCTCACAAAGGGCTCAACGCCCATGCGTTTGGGATCAATATCTCCGTCGATCAGGATTTCATCAAAAACCAGGGTCAGTGCAGTGGTTCTCATCACTTCCAATTCGCAAACAATAAACCCGGTGTATATCTTATCAAATTCATAAATGCCTCCCGCAACTTCATTTGAATAGCTCCTGACAGAATAATCGGGATATTTCACACCCCTGGGCAACAGCTTCTTTGTATCCGTCTCTTCAACCCGGATTTTTTTAAATTCAATCCCTTCGGGAGCTTTCCACCTGCCGTGGCTCCTTCTTCCCGTATGTATTTCAAAATCCGGGGCCGTTTCTGTCATCCAGGCATTATAGCCGGGATTCAAGCTGTACTCTTCCATATAAACCCGCTGATAGCTGTACTTTGAAATATCAACCGTTTTTTGACCGGAAGCAACAAGGGTAAACGTGTTCTCCTCGCCGGACGACCCTGTGGTAGTCAACACCTCTCCATCTACCACCAACTCTGCCTGAACAAAGGAGGATTGGTTGGGGATGTAATAACTGTCGACGTTATAACCCGCTATAACGATTGCAAGAACATTCTTTCCGGGCTTTAATTTTCCGGAAAGGTCATAGCGGTCGACCCTGAAATAATCATGAGCGGTAATGCTGGGGCCAAAACCAATAAACTCCCCATTGATATATGCTTTATAACAGGATGAAGCCGTAATGCTAAGAACCGCATCTTCAAAATCCCGGATATCAAAGACCTTATGTAATCCTATGGTCAGATTCTTCTCCAGCTGTGCTCCGGCAGCCCACACAGGTCTGGCTTTTTGAAAAAAGTCATTCCCGTCTGCATAACAATTGAGGGCATATTGAAGCAGAACAAGTAGCAGAATTACAGGATATCGTTTCATAAAATTGCTGGTTTTTGGTTGTGCCGGCTAAAGTCTTTAAAACCTGACTGTTGGTTTGGTGTTTTTTGCCTTCATTCTTTGCTCCTCCATAAATCCTTTCACAACTTCTGCCTGATCTCTGCCTTTGAAGGCCTCATAGGCAGGATCGTTGTATTTTTTCATCATCTCAAGCATCTTTTCCCTGAATTCATTGAGCTCATCGGCATAAGCGGGATCGTTGGCCAGGTTATTCAGGCCATCGGGGTCCTCTTTGAAGTTATAGAATTCTTCGGGCACCCGGTACTTAAATAATTCAACCCGCTTGGCAATCTCCGGATCTGTTTCGGCCGCTTGAATCATGGCCCGCCATGTCAGGCCGCCAGTAGCATCACCCCTTATCTCCAGTTGCTGATCAGACCAGAAGTTATATATGTAGCCGAAATCCTCATTCTGTATGCATCGCATGGGATACCTTACCCTGGCAAAAATCTGGTAGAAAGAACTATAGGCGTAATCCCTCTCCTTCTGTTCTTCATTGCGAAGCAAGGGCAGAAAACTTGCACCGTCAAGCTTCGGTACCAGTGGGACTCCCGCAATTTCCATAACCGTGGGCATCAGGTCGATCCCGGTAACAAAGTGACTGGAATCCACTGATCCGGGTGTGATGGTTCCCGGCCATTTAACGATTAAAGGTGTCTTGGAACTGTTCAGATAACATTGCGCCTTTGAGAAAGGAAAAGCTGCGCCATGGTCGCTTAAGAAGATGACCAGCGTATTCTCTTCAAGTCCGCTTTCCTGAAGCGCCTTAAGTACCCCACCTATATTCTGGTCGCATCGGTATACATTTCCATAATACTGAGCCACTTCTTTTCGAACATTCTTAATATCTGGCAGGTAACCCAGCATCTCAATTTCATCGGGAGTGAATTGTCTTGTAACAGGCGGCATATTATCTCCCCAGGTCAGTGTGTCATTCCTGCTTCCAACAAAAGGCCTGTGCGGATCATGGGAATTGGCAATGAGGAAGAAAGGTTTTTCCTGATCTTTTGCACTTTTAAAAAACTTCGCAGAATACTTGTAGAACAAACCCGGATTGCGGGAATTTCCTTTTCTCCAGATAGAGTCACTTTCCGTTCTGAACGGTATAAAATCCCAGAAGAAACGTTCCACAGGCTGGTGATGTATCTCTTTTCCCAGGATGCCATTTATATAGCCAGCCTTTCTTAGCTGTTCGGGGAGGGTGGGAACATCCTCATCAATGGGCTCAAATCCCTCGGCTCCGTTATTGTGCGGAAACCGTCCGGTTAGCCAGGATTGCCGGCACGGCTGGCATACAGGTGTGTTGACATGTGCATGGGAGAATCTTATCCCCTGCTCAGCCAGCTTGTCGATGTTCGGGCTTATACCGGGCACTTTACACCCAAAGGCACCAATAGAGTTGTATGCCAGATCATCTGCAGTAACTATAAGGATATTGGGAGGACGATTCACATTCCTGTCAGGGTTTGATTGCCTGTTAGTGCATCCCGCAAGAACAACGATTAAAAGAGACAGTATCAGGTATCTGGTCATTTCTTTGAAGTTTTTGTGTCTATCTTTTCGGGTAACATTATAGGGTCTGGAAGGACCTTCACTGAAATCAAATCCCTGTCTTCCGCAGGCTTGAACGATGTTCTATCTGCCATGCACAATTCTTTCCCGGGATGATAATGATCATTCGGGCAGGATCACAAGCTCTTCCCCTTCCAATCCTTCCGATTCGGCATAAAGGGTAATCTTCCCGGCTTCACCTGTTGACTTCAGAATTACAAGGCACTTACCGTTAAAGGTTTTGCGTGTGCTGCTATCAAAACTCTCCTCGTTTAAAGGATCACCATTGTCCACAGCAATAATCTCTGCTTCTCCCTCTACCCTGAATTGAAGTCGATTGGAAGCGTCGGGTACGAAATTGTTGTCCTTATCCACGATATTGACCTCTATGTGTACTACCTCCTGCCTCTGTGCCTTTATCGTTTTCCTGTCGGCCAACAACCGGATGCTGGCCGGGCTGCCTGCTGTTACTACTTCTTTCTCACACACAGTCTCTCCCTCCCTTTTGCCTTTGGCAACCAGGACCCCCGGCTCATACGGCACCTGCCATACCAGGTCCGTTTTATCACCCATCTCTTTTTCTCCCAGTGATCTTCCGTTTAAGAAAAGCTCCACACTTTCACAGTTTGAATAGGCTACAATTGGTATGTTGGTTCCTTCCTTCCCCATCCAGTTCCAATGCGGCAGAAGGTGTACCATAGCATCTTCCGTCCATTGGCTCTGGTAAAAGAAATAGGTGTCTTTAGGGAAACCACACATATCGATAATTCCAAAGTTCCAGAATTTGGCCGGCCAGCCGAACATGGTCTCACCCAGGTAATCAAAGCCTGTCCAACGAAATTCACCACACATAAAGGGGAAGTCGCGTGTTCGTCTCCATGAATCGCGGGCACCGATACGCACCATGGCATTGTCGTATGAAGAGCTGTAATATTTGGGCACATTGGTAAAGATTTCTTCTTCCGAGAGATTGGGAACCTTCATGATCCCCCCCAGCGGATTCTCTCCCCTGTACCAGGATTGGGTCCTGTATATGCCGCGTGTCTGAAACGAATGGGGCACCTCAGTGGCTAAAAAGACCCGGTCGGGATAAGTTTCGTGGTCTTTTTCGTACATAAAACAGGATCCGCCGCCGCCATTGTAGCCGGTCACATCCAGCTCACTGGCAAATCCGCTTTCATTGGCCAGGTGCATATGGGTGATCCCGCAGGTAACGGGCCGTGTGGGGTCTTCCAGCCTGACCACCTCCATCAGCTTTTTTAAGCGTTCCGTTCCCACTTCAAAACAGGCGTCGGGTATCTCATTCCCCACGCTCCAGAGAATAACCGACGGATGGTTGCGGTCTCTCCGGATCAATTCAGTGAGGTCCTTCTCAGCCCACTGGTTAAAGTGAAGGTGATAGCCGTACTTTGCTTTCCCTTCAGGCTTTTTTACACCTCCGAAAGGCCAGGATTCCAGCCATTCGTCGAATGCTTCATCCATCACCATAAATCCCATTCTGTCGCACATATCCAACAGCTCCTCGCAGGGCGGGTTATGCGCCGTGCGGATGGCATTGCAACCCATCTCCTTCAGTATTTCCAGCCTGCGCTCCAGGACCCGGTCATTCAGTGCTGCCCCCAGCGCACCCAGATCGCTGTGGTTGTTAACCCCCCGGAATTTCATGCTTTCGCCATTGAGTGTAAAACCGGTGTCGGCAGAAAAGGTGAAATGACGAATTCCCATAATTGTTTCCAATTGGTCGTAGGTAGCTTTTTGGTTTCCAATCACTGTTTTCAGCTTATAAAGGCTTGGATGATCCGGTGACCATAACCCGGGTTTTAGAACGGTCAGCTTCTGATTGACTTCAAGTGTTGCATTACCCTGCAGAATGGCTGATGTCTCGATCCTTGCCACCAGCTCATTGTCCGGGGAATACAATTCATTGACCAGATTGAAATGTTTCTCCTCATCAAAATCGTTCTCAATGGTGGTACTTATGCTCACCACGGCAGAGTCTTCACTAATGAAGGGGGTCGTAGTATATACTCCATGCCGCGCAATGTGCAACCTGTCGGTTTTGACCAACCAAACATGCCTGTAGATTCCACAACCGGTATACCAGCGGGCGTTGGGCTGCTTTGAATTATCTACCCTTACCGCCAGCACATTTTCACCTTTGAAGTCAAGGTGCGGTGTCAGGTCGTAATGAAAACTGATATAGCCAAAAGGCCGTTTCCCAAGATAGTGGCCGTTGATCCACACTTCGCTGTTTTCATATACACCGCCAAATTCAATGGAAATGTTCGAGAAAGCGTCCTTTTTATTTAATTTGAAATTCTTTCTGTACCATCCCACTCCGCCGGATGCAAATCCTCCAGAGCGCCCGGTTGGATTGTCTTTTGAAAACGTGTCCAGAATGGCCCAATCGTGAGGGATATCCAATTTCTGCCACCGGCTGTCGTCAAAATCTTTTTCAGAGGCTTCCGGAAAATCTCCTCTGGAAAATTTCCAGTCAAAATCCAATCTGATCTTTTGTCTCGCCTGTTCATCCTCGCTATTATTGCTGGTGCAACCAATACAAAAAACAAACAGCAGTAATATGCGTGTCGTTTGTTTCAGAAGATCATACCATTTTCCTCTAATCTGTAACATGCTCATTGTTTTGTGCTTATTATAATGCGTTGCCCTTTCCTCACCTTCATCGTGATTACATCTCCTTCCAGGGTCCGTTCTTTACCATCTGATACCGCCACCACCACGGCATCTGCCCCCCAGGGATTGTACATCTGCAGTTCGGTGTCATTTTCGCAGATTAGGGACATTTCCCCGATCACGCCATCCTGAATCGAACCGCTGACCAGGAATCCTCCGGCGGCTCTCAGGGTTTGAAATGCTGCGTCCTTTTCATCCGGCCAGTTAGGGAACATCCTTATGATCCCATTGTAGCTCTGCATCAGACACTCATTGATGACAGCGGGCAGGCCGAAGTTTTCAAACCAGATTCCCATCTTCCCCATATACTGAGGATGTGTATGGTCACTGTACCTCCCGTTTATCTGCAGAGTATAATCCGCACTGGTCCCGTTGGGAAGGGTGCAGTAACGGACAGCTCTTTTAAATAAATCAAGGTCGAGCATCCCTATTCTCGCCGACTGCAGATGCTGGAATACCAATTCATTCCCCCCTTCGATCTGACTGTTTCGTTTTGAGTTAGCGAGCATCTGCTTTGTTTCTTTGTCGGAATGTAATCCGTGGTCCTCCCCCGGGAACAGGGTCATCAGGTTATTGGGAACATTATAAACGGTCTCAGTGGATTCTCCCTGGACTGAAACAAATACTTCTCCATATTTGTCAGAAACGGCAGTGGGATAAGCGGGGTAGTTATTCAGTATTTTTCTTACATCATCCATATTCTTTTTCTCCTGGTCTTGTACGCCCAGAATTTCGACGGATTCCAGGTAGGCATTGAACAAGAATTTGATTAAAGTAAGGTCAACCAGACAATCGCTGTTAAACACAAATCCGGGACGAAGACCATATAATTCCGGAGGGACAGTTGGGAAAACATGATATTGATTGTCGCCCCATTGAAGCCCGTGAGCCTCAGGACGGGTCATATAATCAATGATAAATTCGGTGGCATCTTTTATCAACGGGAAAGCGCGTTCCTCAAGGAATTTTTTATCAGGAGCATACAAATAATGCCACCATACCCCCTGAACCGACCAGGGCGTTTCAAAGATCTCCCAACCCCATGTTGGAACCGGGTATGGATTCATTGTCATATCCACAGGATAGGCAGAGTGGGGGTAAAAGGCTCCCCGCATTCTGTAGTAGTCTGCTGCCCATCTTCGCGATACTTCGGAAATGAACTCTATTAACTCAACATAAGGTTCATTAAGTTCGAGGTGGTTCGAGGAAAATGTTGTCCAGAATGGCTGCTGTGTATTGTAGTTCATATGGTAGTCGCCATGCCAGGCCGTTCCAATATTATTGAAACTCCAGTTAGCGAATAACCCGGGACAATTGACACCAGATTTTGCAGCACAATTGAAGAAATAGAGATTCCTGTACCATATGGCCTCCAACTCTTTATCTTCAAGATATATACCTGATTTTGACCAGAAATCAGCCCAGCTTTTTTCACTGGAAACCAGGACCGATTCATAATCAGTTGCTTCCAGGGATTCAAATTCAGAGAAATCTTCATCTATCTTACTGGCAAGGCCATTTCTCAACTCGGCACACAACCAGAACGGTTTATCCTGGTCCAGGGCATATTCCATGATGGCCATCTTAACCACATTTCCATTCCAGTCAATCCGGTCTCTTTTTTCGATGGCATCAGCCGTTATAACATTCAGGCTGAAAACACGGTCTTTTTCATGGCCTTTCTCTTTATCATACTCCTGAGGTTCCTCATAAGGCATGATTTGTTTAAATGATATGCCCCCCCTGATCTCCTGCAATGTAAATTCGGGAAATTCTTCCGGCGTGCTTACGTCCGGAATAACATTAATCCTGTTAAAGCAATTGGGCAAAGGTGTTCCCCTGTCATCCACCAATCTCATCCATACCCTGTCTTTTTCCATGTCGGTAAATATCTTTAGATAAGCATCCTCCCTGTTGTTCAGAAGAAGTTTAATGCTTACCATTCCGCTGGATATATCAAGGCTATGCCCGATCACTTCAACTTCCCTCCTGTCAAATCCTAAAATCAGACTGCCACAGGGAAATGGCCTTGGATATGGTTTTGCGTAATTTTCCCTGGCCATTTTTTTGTACCCGGCATACCAGGGATCATCATCCAGGCTCTTTTGACCGGGATCAATAGCTTCCACCATCTCAAATACTTCCTGAAAGGTGCCGATCTCCTCCCTGTTATCTTCCGATATTCGAATATCCCACACATCATTGTGGCCGAACCGGAGCATCACCGCATCAGGGCGGGTACAGGCAACGACCCCAATACCCCCATTTCCGATCAATGCTCCCTCAAAAAAATCAGGGGCCGGACTATTCCGGACTATGGTGTGTTGCTTTGCCTGTTCATAGGGAATAAAGTTTTCCTGCGAAATGGCGATCACACAGATGAAACTCAAAAAAACTGAAATATTGGTCTTTGTCATCATTTAGAATGTTTCACAAGCTCAATTACTTTGATCATTCCCGGCTCAAGGATTTCGGTTCGGTCGAGACTATCGGTAAACTCTCCGACGTTTTTTGAAGATTTCCGGCCAATCTCCCTTATTTCCCAGATGCCCGTAGGAAGCCCGTAGTCACCCGGATTGATCCGGTATGAAAATTTAATCTCCCGGTCCACATAATTGGCGAAAAAAATCGCAAGCTTACCCTCTTCAGATCTCCACAGTCGTGCTTCAGCACAAGGAACCTCCGCCGAACGCTGCTTCTCATACATTCCCCAGCCAAAGCCTTTGTCCTCAAAGGTATCTATCTCTTCAGCAGGACTTACAGGATCAAGAAGCTGCCCGTAAACAAGGTAATCAAGGGTATTTAACCGGTACTTGCCACACTGTTTCAGATAGGAGGCCTTTTCCCTGTGCTCAGGTTTAAACAATCCCATGTCCATCCACCCGTTCTGCCGCCCGTCGATGAATGCCTGTCCCTGTGCATACCTGAAATAGTTATCACTTTTGGTATAGTCGCAAGTACTGCCGAAGAAAATGGTATATCCGGAATATACCATCTGCATCAGGGGTATCTCTCTTTCAGAAGGTTGAGACCAGAGCAGGTTGGCATCGAGCTTATCGAAGAATACCTCGCTGGCTCCTTCTGATGTCACCACCATTCTGCCATCATTCCGAAGGGCCACATTTTTTACTTTCCCCAGGAGGTCTCTGTTTCCACTGGTCCAGTAGCTGCCTCCGCCAAGAGGATGCAGATGAGATTTATCAAAACACAATTCATGAAAAAGCCCCGATACCTGGTCCACATAGATCCCTGTTACACCGTATTGCTTTCGTATATCGTCCACCAGCGATTCGATTTCATCCTGCCACAGAGCCTGGTTCCCGCACATGGAAAGCAGCCGGCCCGAATTATTGGAATAGTAGTGGTGGCGCAGACCCCCTGCTTCATCTTTTACCGCATGTGGCTCAAGCCTGGAAAAGTCTGCAATATTCATGTCCACGCTGGATCCGTTAATATAGGGCATGACAAGGATATTGTTCTTTTTCAGCTCATCAACTCTTTCCTTAAACCGGTCCTTTGCCGGCAAATAGTACGGATAGAGGTTATCAAAGGGTGGAGTATGCCACCTGTACCAGTGCAATCCAACTGGCACATCCAGTTTCTCTGCTGCCTCCAGCAGCGGCTTATTCATCTCTTCAGGTGTCCCCTCCGCATCGTTCCAGATCCAGTTGTCTCTTATCCATACCCCTGTATTTATAATACTTTCTGGCACATCGGTCCGGTTGGAAAGGGGTCCCAGCTGTGTCCATCTCTGTTGAAGGGCCCAGGATCGGTAAATCCTTGCGGCTTCGGTCCATCCACCCTGGTGCACACCAAAGGCAACCGGATAAGGATCGGGGTAATCAGAACCCTGCACCCCCATGTCGTCCGGATAGTGTTCCAAATATACCCTTTCACCGGGTTCCGGATCAAATTTGCGATGCCTTCTCCCGTCAAATAGTATGGGATACCTCTGGCTGTCAAGACCTTTTATAGGTTCCACAACAAATTCTTTTGCACGGGCCTCGCCATCCGTACCGGCAAGGTATACGCTGTTGCCACCGGTATCAAAGGAGACCATCTGCATGGGCCAGGTGCTGCCGGGGTAGCGTCCGCTTTGCTGCTGGTCACATGCAGTTAATAATTCCCCACCCCGGGCAAAGGAGGGACGGGCAATGTCATATTTGCCCGATTCCGGAAAGCCGTTGACAATGGGGAAAAGAACAGACCATAAGCCCCAGTAATCGCTGTTATTTTCAACAAAAATTCTCCATTTGGCGATACCATCATCCTCTGGCAGTTCCACTATTACCGTAACCGAAACCGCATCATCTTCTTCCCACCACCGCATCCTGTTCCATTCCATCACCGCCCTGGTTGTACCATCGGGTAATTCTTCGATGGAGACAAACGAGCAGGGTTTATAATTGTTGGTAATGGTATAGATCTGCCTGCCTTTAGCGAACGCTACTTCCCAGAGCAGATGTTTACCGTTTACCGGATGAATGTGCTCATGGCCGGTTGAGAGGTCTTGCATTGAGGCAAGCCCCATATTCACCGGCTCAAATTCAAAACTGACCTGTTCATTTTCCAAAGTGAACATGTTGGAAATATCCACCGGTGCCTGAGCAATGATTACCTGTATCTGTAACAAGAAAATTATCGCAAAAGAAATTCTGATTCTCATCATTTTCACTTCTTATTTGCTGTTTATCAAAGCAGTCTGATTCACAGAGGTAAATTCAATCACCTTTACCTTGTTCGGTTCGAGTATTTCTGTCCTGGAGATAGATTTTCCGGATTCCATCAGGATATGGTTTCCTTCAGGAGTAATCTCAGTTATCTTGAAATTCCCGGCATCGAGTCCGTATTTAGCAGGATCAAGCGTATAAGAAAACTCAACTTGCTTATCCACATAATTGGCAATGAATATGGCAATATTGCCATCCTCAGCCTGCCAGAGCCTTGCTTCTACCACGGGTGCCTTTCCGGTATGAGCTCCCCCGCCATTAAATTGCTCCTCAAAAAAGGGCACCTCATTATCAGGATAAACAGGCTCCCAGAGCCGGCCAAATGTGAGGTACTTTTTAGTAACCATCCTGTATCTGGCGCAATTCTTCATGTACTCAACCTTCCTGCTGTAGCGAGGCCTGAAAAGGTCGAAATCCATCCACCCGATCTGTTTACCGTCAATGAATCCTTGTCCCACACAAAAATTAAACAGGCGGTCGCTTTTTCGGTAGTCGCACCTGCTCGCATAAAACAGGGTATACCCAGAATAGACCACCTGCAACATCGGGATCTCATAATCCGTCGGTCTGCCGGTAAATAAATTTGCTGTTACAAGATCATAGAAAATCTCATTGGCTGATTCTGACGTGATGACAACATCTTTTCCGCTTTGATGCGCGATATTAAGGGTTTTGCGGTAGAGGTTCCGGTAACCGTCGGCCCAGTAACGTCCACCTCCCAGAGGATGACGATGATCAGGGTTAAAACAAAGTTCATGGGAATTGCATGATATTTCATCCATGTAGATCCCGTTGGCGCCATATACATTTATGATACTGTCGACCACGTTGTTTAAGGTATAGTGCCAGTAATTCTGATTGGGGCACATGGGTGTTAATCGTCCGGCTCCGTCCCGGTAAAAATGCTGATGCAGTCCACCAGCCTGGTCTTTGATGGCATGAGGATCAAGCTTGTCCCAGTCCCAGGTTTTGCTGTCGGCACTTAAACCATTAATATAAGGTACAATCAGTGCTCCCGCATCTACCAGTTCAGCCACCCTTTCCTTAAATCCTTTCAGGGGTGGAAGAAAATGAGGATAATTATTGTCGAACAAAACATTATGCCATCCGTACCATTGAAAGGCAATAGGTACACCCATGGTTTTCATGGCATCCAGGAACGGCAGGTTCATTTCGTGGGGATCACCTTCATCCCTTCGCCAGGACATTGGATCTCCCGTGTTTTTTTCAACTCCTGATATGTCCCAAATCCAGGTATCCCTCACCCAAAAACCCACATTGGTGGCTATTTCCGGAAAATCGGGTCTTTGAGATATGGTCCCTCTGGCGGTCCATACCTGATCCAATGCCCATTCACGATACCTGTGTGCAGCTTCCAGCCAGCCTCCCTGGTAAGGTCCGAAGGAGACCTGGTAATAACCGGGAAGATCGGAGCCGGTGACTCCCATGTTTTCAGGGTACCTGATCAATGATAACTCCTGCGTCTTCGAGTCGATAAAATAATCTTTTGCCCTCGATTCCCCATCTCTGCTTGAGAAGAAGATCCCATTGGTCCCTGAATTGAATGACATAAACTGCATGGGAAAGAAACCGGATGGCGACCGTTTTTTTAGTGTCCCTTTCCACTTTTTCAAAAGGTGCCCCCCGGTTCCGGTTACGGGGATGGCAATATCATATCTGCCTTCAGCGGGAAAACCGTTTATTGCCGGGCAGGCTACTTCCCATAATCCCCAGTAATCCGACTGATTGCTCACAGAGATCCTCCACTTTGCGATGCCCTGGTCTTCGGGTAGCTCAATGGTAACCTTTACCGTGCATATACTGTCTTCTTCCCAGAACCGCAGGTCGTTCCATTCAAGAATTAGCTCCTGGTCTCCATTTGTCTTCTTCGTCAGACTTCCATAACTACAGGGTTTGTAATTGTTGTTAATGGCCGGACGCTGAATTCCCTTGCCGAATACAATTTCCCATAACAGGTGATCTCCGTCCACAGGATCAATATGACTGTATCCTGTCTCCAGATCGATCATGTCTGATAATCCCATGCCCACAGGTTCAAAAACATACCTGGCAAATCTGTTCTCAAGTGTATATCCCTGAGAAAGATCAATCATTTCATTTCCCGAGGCACTCTTTCCCGGAAGAACTACAACCAGGAACAATATAACCTGTATATATCTCATTTTCATATCGTTATTCAAATTCGATCCTGCCAAAAAATTCTGGCAGGTGAAATTTCGGTTTAGGATAATCAACAGGAGCCCATGTTAGCCAGTGGGGATGGGAGGTTTTGTCGGCACACTTATAAAAATTAGCCCTCCAGCTCACCCCTGGCCCCGGCTCATCGACTTTCATATATTTTGAAAGGAGAGAGAAAGGAATGCTGTATTCCACGATCCAGTTCTCGGACTCTGTATATTCCTGATCCACCTCTCTTGTCAATGAATGTGAAATCTCAATTGTTTTGCAGTCAGTCTCACTTACCACTCCATTAGTGCCGTTATTCAGGTGATACTGGAACAGAAAAACACCCTTGCAATTGGCTTCGAAATTGAAATAGCCTCTTTCAACATCCGGCCCCGGGGAAAAAAAGAACTCCACGCAGCTATCCTCCCATACCCTTCCCTGAGTCTTTTTAGCCACAGCTTTTATATACCTGTCCATTACTCTGAATATCACATAGATATGATCCTGATCGTAGCGTACCTTAACCTTTGTTTCCGGAAAGTGCGCAGGTTTATCGCCCATGAAATGATCCAGGGTAACGGGGCTGGTATTTTTCCATATCTCCTTGTCCCATTCAGCATTGATTTCCGAAAGTTTCTCCGATCTTCTGACTGGATAAGAATATCGGCCTTCACCAGATTGACTGCATTGCATGGAAACATTGGAGATCCCTAGTATCAATGCAATATTCCGGCTGACTTTTAAAAAGTTCATTCGTTTCATAGATTCCAGTTTGCAGCCTCTTTATTTCAAATCGGAACAGCGTTTCTTATAGCCGTTCTGTTCTTCCGATCCATCTTCAGTAGAAGCCCCTGACTTCCATGCCATCATTGCCTCACCGTTCTTACCCAGTCTTAAAAGGGCCTTTCCTTTCCAGTACCAGGCCATCGCCTCTCCAGTCCGCATGGAGCGACCCACTCCCAGGTTTTCAGGAAACGTAATCGCCATTTCAAATGCTTTGAGGGCTGACCGGTAATCGCCACTTTCATATAACAAGATTCCTTTATTCACATTGGCCCTGTTAAAGATATCCCAGGTGATACTGGATCCCTCCCAGTTCACGAAATAGGGAACTGAGACCAGCAGGTCAATGCATTCATCATACCTTTCATCATCCAGATAATTCTGGGCAAGTTCAATGATCACATCCGATCGTTTTGTCCCCCTGTATTCCATTTTTTCAAGAAGGGTGATCGCTTCCTTTATACTGTTGTTATCGACCAGTACTTTAGCCAGGTCGCGGTAAAGCGTCTGGTCCAGGGGCCTGGCCTTAATGGCATTCCGGAAACATAATTCTGATTTCTCATGGTCGTTTTTAACCACCCAGTAATAATGCCCGAGGTTCCGCCATGGAATACTCATGGAAGGTACAGCAGCAGTAGCTTTGCTCCAGAACCTTTCAGCTTCCTCCAGTCGTCCGAAATTTGCATAAAGATTGCCCAGCTGGTAAGAAGCCACTGCATCCTTTTCATTCATTTCTATGGCGTATAAAAGCGCGTCTTCCATTTCAGACCGTGATGCATTGATAAAATCACGGTAACCGGAATTTGCTTTCTTCAGAAATACGGCTGCATTTTGATCATTTCCATTGAGGTGATTCAGGTAGGCAAGCTGGTACTTGATCAGGTGATCCTGCTGTTCAGGTGATACAGGATCGATGCAAGCCGATTCCAGGATATCTATGGCTTCTTCAATTAGCCCGATCCCCGAGAATACCAGACTTGCTTCCAGTATTTCGAAATCAGCTTCACCTGCAAAATCCCTGATCGCACGGATCTTCTGATCCCTGTCCCGGTCTGCAACTATCAAAATAAACCGGGGGATCAGTTCCGTAGGATATGCTGCCATACGTATTGCTGCAAGTTCAGCAGCTTTCCCCTTTTGGCCTGATGCGTACAATGCCAGCAGGAAATGATGGTAAAGCAAGGGATCATTCCGGTCTGATCGGTACGCTTTCTCAAAGGTTGTTATTGCTTCGGGATAGTGATTTTCCATCATGAAACTTCTGCCCACCAGATCAAATCCCCTTGCAACAGTACCCTGGCATCTGGATGCTTTGAATCCGCATTTCGACGCTCCATCCGTGTCCCCTTTCTTTAAACGGCACAAGCCCAGGAAATACCAGGCAAGTCCGTCATCGTTGGGGATCTGTTTCAGGGCCTTGGTCAAACCCGTCTCAGCATTCTCATATAATCCCTGCTCAAAATCAAGTACAGCCAGATTACGAAGCGAAGCCAGATGCAATGAGTCAACACGGAGCGCATCCTGATAATAGGCCCTTGCCCTGATGCGATCCAGGGACCTGTCAAACATCTGTCCCTTAAGATAGGATTCCTCCACACTGAGATTTTCATCTGCTTTGTTTACGTATGTGGCCGGTTCAATGGGATCAACGCGCGGTAAAGCAAGGGGTGATATGAATTTGGCCAGCACATCGCCATTTTCCGATTCCAGTACTATGGTCACTGTATCGTTATTGCTTTTTTCCAATTCCAGAGTAACTGAGGCAGAGGGTGAAAGGTCCGCTTTTCTTCGCTGGATCTCTTTTCCTTCTGTCAGAACCACACAACTCACTCCCTGAATGGCCTCAGTTGAAATCATGGTAAGACTTACCCTATCTTTCCCATGAAGGGTTTGAATGGCAACCTTTTCTGTGGCATACTCAAAGCCGGTATTAAGTCCATGCACGGGGTACCAGTATTCTTTCCACGAAACTGCAGCTCCGGGTGGCAGCAACCCGTAATCTGATTGTGTCTGTAAAGGCCCGCTTTGTACTTCAATGTATTCCGGGTTGGTATCTCCAAGGTTCTTCATGCTGACACGGCCATACTCTCCCTGTCCCCAGGTCCACGCCTTTTTCCCTGGATGCTCGTTATGGTCAGCCACCTGCACGATTCCCCTGTCCATATCCACATCATAGGCCCCAAAGAAATCGTATGCACAGTCAACCGCAAATACGGATGATGCTTCTTCGTAGTTTACGGTCCAGGAGAGATCGTTTCCTTCATGCACAGGCCAGTTAAAATATCTTATGCCATAATGATCAGTACCCTTGCTCATTGGATAGATAAATCGGGTTCCCTTGAGTTGTGGAAAAGCAGTACAGTTCCAGAAATAGTATGGGTTCACTGCATCCGTGGGGTTGTAGATGCGTATATCTTCGTCAAGCAAGGCCTTTCCCGGATGAAGGGTGACCCGCACCGTCCACCTGGTTCGAAGGCTCTTCTCCAGGTTACTGACTTCAATATAGGCGGAGCCATCTTCATTTTCACCGGAAACTACGTCAACCGGTGAAAGAATGGTGACCGTGTGCACCTGAGGCCCTGCGTTCCATTCGATCCCCCCGCTGATAAATCCACCCCGCATGGCGATCATACTTGGTTTTATCACATCATTCTTATGAAAGGATTCCTGCCCGGTAGTCTTATCATATATTGAATGCAGTCTGCCGCCCAGTTCGGGCAAACAGGTTATTTTCAAATACTCATTTTCCAGGAAGATCGCCTTATAGGTAACATCCTCAAGCTTTCTTGAAAGATGATCCTGCATATTGTAGGGATAGGTGATGGACGCTTTTACCGTCGTAGCACCCTTTGCTCCTGCTTCCATGGCCCAGAATTTCGGGTTCACATCATCTTCCCAGCCGTATGTGGGAATGGTAATGGTCCCTTCCCAGGCTTTCACCTGACCTGAAACTGTCTGAAACGGATCAAAAATCATCACCATTAAGAGCAATATTACCCAGGGTGAACTGATCATTAAATTATTGCGATTCATAGCATAAAGTTTAGTTTGATTCATCATGATATACTCCCGGATCGAAGTACCCTGTTTCAGCTTTCAGTCTCTCCATTTCTTTGATCATCTCTGATTTTATGGTTTGATATTCCGGACTGTTTATAAGGTTATCCATCTCTCCCGGATCATTTTCAAGGTCATATAGCTCATTGATATCATGGGGTAGATTGGGACTCTCTATATACTTATATCTCTTGTTCCTGACTCCTGATACGGTCACAAACCCGGGGGCATATGCTTCCTGGAAGTATTCGTACAGGAGTGACTCCCGCCATTCAACTGATTCATTTTTAAGCAACGGAACCAAAGAGGCTCCCTGCATTTCACCGGGTACTTCCGCACCGGCAAGTTCAATGAGCGTCGGGGCCACATCAATACTTAAAACAAAATCTGTATTCCTGCTTCCTGCTTCAATGATTCCGGGATACCTGATTATCAATGGGATTCGAAGAGACTCTTCATACATCAAGCGCTTGTCCCCTCGTTGATGGGCCCCCAGGAAGAACCCGTTATCACTGCCAAATACAATGATCGTGTTATCCAGTGCATTAAGGCCTTCAAGGGTATTTCTGATGCGGCCATAACTTTCATCTACTGCCAGCATGGCCCTGAGGTAATTCATCACTTTAGGATTCTTCGGATCCCAGGGGTTTGGATCAACCTTTCCCGGAACAGGTTTCCCTTCGCTATCATGCCAGAGTTTATTATGGACGCCATAAACCCATCCCCTTCTCATCCATTCAGGCTTGTCTTCCATATCATCATACCAGTTGTCATATTCCGGGATCATAGCATCCGGGAATGCAGCAGAATCACGTGGCGCCGGAGTAAAAGGAGCATGTACCGCTTTATGCCAGAGAAACAGACAGTAAGGCTTTTTCCGTGGTTTTTCCATCCAGCGGACCGCATAGTCGGTTAAAATATCGGTCATATAACCTTCCTCAATGAAATCACGTCCGTTTTCATTCAGATCCGGATCGGTATATTTACCCTGTCCGTCAAAGCTAAGCCAGTAATCAAATCCTTCCCTGGGTTCCGCCCCCCTCTTCATATGCCATTTCCCGATGAATGCTGTTTCATACCCGGCCTCCTGAAGCACCCTGGGAAGAAACGGTACATCCGGATCGGGATCACTGTATGAATTTACATAAACTCCGTGAGTATGAGCATAAGATCCGGTCAAAAAACAGGCCCTGCTGGGTGAGCACAGAGATGTGGTTACAAAGGCATTCTCAAACACCAATCCTTCCTCACTCAGCTGATCCAGATTTGGCGTTTCCATAAACTGATAGCGTCCGTCTTTACTCAGCACATTCCATGCCTGATCATCCGTCAGGATAAACACGATGTCTGGCTTTGACATACCCGGACTATCCTTTTTTTGCCTGCTTACACAGCTGGTAAAAACCAAAAGGACGATAATGACTGAAAGTGAACACTTCATTTTTTCAGTTTTATATTGAGCCTATTCTTTTATCAAGTCCACGATACGCACCGATCCCATAGGTATTCGAAGGGGAATGACATTCTTTTCAATGTTTAGTTCCACATTACCCAGGATATCGTGGCAGCGGGTCCAACCCTCCTGTTGCAATTCGATACTGACATCCCTGTCATCCGGATCGAGATAACCCGGATCCACAAGTGTGACACGTAGATGGTTCTCATCAATCCAGGCTGCCGACCAGTGCGCTGTCCCCTGCACCAGTACAGGAAGTCTGGCTGATGCTTCTCTCAGCTTCGCCTCAACTACAGGACGGTATTCCGCCGGTCCGTATGTTTTCCCACCGGTTTCAAAAAATACTTCACCATCAGTTGAAATTCTGGTTTTATAAAGACTGCCTATCCCTTCGGGTGTATTATCAGGGACGATGGTCACCATTCCGTAAGGAGTAATTGGTAAAAAATTGCACATACGCCGTTCAACACCATAAACGTAGCGCGAGAAATCGTGAGATTCCAGCGGTGCTCCCCCCCAGTACCAGTCCAGGCGGTCGAATACAAACGGCGGCTGTTCCTCGGGATGGATGGTTTGGGTTCCATTGGTTCCGTGACTTAAAAAGCCTTTTGATGGTGGTGAAACCATTCCAAGGGCAAGCTCTGAAAGACTTGCCAGTTCAGATCGTTTAGGAATATGTACCACTCCTTTTTCAAGCATTGCGTAAAACGGCATAAGCTGCTCTTCCAGCTTTGGAGAAAACGGACCCTGATGGACTGCATTAAAGTAAACATCAGAACCCAGGGAAGCACCGGAAACCAGATTTCTGATATTATGAGACAGAACCTGTTGTGATGACCACTCCCAGGAGCGGTTGAAACAGGCATTATCTGTCTCTGCCCGTGATGCCCAGTGGTCGAAGACACCGCTTTGCCAGAGCCCCAGGCGCCCGGCCAGGCTTAATTCCTGCGTCCGGCTGTTGGTCTCTTCAAGGCAGGGTATAAAAAGATCGCTGTAGCGTCCATTCAACAGCACACCGGCCCAGAACGGGTGATAGATGTTGCCATTCCAGAATATATTTTTGGTCCGCATGAGAATCTTCTTATTCCCATTTTGGCGGCACTGTTCAGCAAGCGTAAGCAGTACTTTTTCCACTATTTCCTGTTCATGCTCATCCAGTTTCTCTCCTATCTCAGAAAACTCGAAGCCCCATAAATGTTTTGGCGCAACTTTCAGCACTCGCTCAAAAGTCTCCGGCGACATATGCAGCGCAGTTGTATGACCAGCCTGCACCAGGAAATCCCAACCCCTTTCTTCCCATTTCCTGGCCTCTTCCACTACTTCGTCCGCCGTCATATCGTATTTACCAAAGGCAGAAATGTCCCTGCTCCACAATGCCCCCGGCTCAGGTTTTTGAGTCAGGACCAGGTGCGAAACATAGCGTACATGCTGCCCGTTGCTATACCTCTGCCTCAGTTCCTCAGGTGTTCGCAGGTGATACTCGTCCTGAAGCAATACATCGACATGCCTTGGTTCAGGTTGATAGGAAGGTCGCTCGAAAGAGGCCACCTGCTTTCTAAGCTCTTCCATATTGGAAATGATTTTTGCCTGTTTCCCCACAGGCCTGGCCTCTGAGAAAGCCTTTTGCCAACCGGGCCGGTCAAGGTGAAGGGCCACGAGTTCGTCCCCACCGGAAACCGTGCTGCCACAATAAAGGATTCTGGTAACCGGATCGAAGGCGGCATTGGCATAGGCATAGGGTCCGGTCACAACTTCGCGACAGGAGCCATTCAGATTGTATACGATAAGGATATTCCCAAACTGACCGATAATGTATTCGTCATCGGGCAGTTTAACCGGTACAAGGATATTCATCCGGTAAGGGACATTGGGAATGCGCGGATCAGATTGTATAAACATGGGTTGCCCCCTCTGGTCCAATGCAAAAATCTTGCCGTTTTGCCCCCAGCTGCCGCTGGTCAGGATGTCCTCTTTGCCGTCATGGTTAAGATCCAAAATGACCATGCTGAAAAAACGGCGACCGGTATTCGGAGCATAGGAGCCAAGCCCGGTACGGGTCCATTTAACGCTTAAATCTACGGGATCAATCAGGTTCATGCCCAGGGTACCGGCCAGTGCCCCGGTGGTTGTGGCCACTGCAACCAGATCCCTTCCCTGCCCCAGGATATCGCCTGCCCGGACACGCGTGATATGATTTTTAACCAGAAGCTCCCCTCGCAATTCACCATTAAAAGATAAAGAGTAAAGGGTATCCTCAACACCTCCGACCAGGATAATACATTTACCATCCTCCTGTTTTGCGGCACAAACCTGGTACAATGGCCGCTTCTTCCTGAAGGACCAGAGATGTTTGCCATCAGGGCCGATCACATACAACACGCCATCGCTCGAAGCGAGCAGCACTTCGTCCAGCCCGTCCCCGTCAATATCCGCAACACAAAGGTCAAACGGAAAACCATCGCTCGTTTCGGTTTTCCAGCTCAACTTGCCATCAGGAGTATAGCATAACACCGCCCCGTCATAGGCAGCACCAATAACACAGCGCCCTCCCTTTTCAACAGTAGCAGGCTGCACATGATACAGGGTGTGTCCTCCGGTGGAATAGATGTCCATTGCCGGCTTTACCGAACACGCCGTAAAGCACAATGCGACGGCCATTGCCATGGTTAGTAGTAAAACCCCCTTTTTCATTCTTGCTTCCCTATATTTTGAGTCATGATTCCGGCCAAATAGCAGACCCTGCCGGGTGAGCACAGAGATGTGGTTACAAAGGCACTTTCAAACTGCAACACGGTTCCACCGGTGTAACGAGAAGATGACTTGCCCCTGTCACCTTAAAAAACACTGAGCAAAGTCAAAGTCCCAATTGCAGACTTCGGCTTTGCTCAGTGAAAATAGAGATTACTGAAAAAAATCAGAAAGAACAGCTATGTCATTACCAATTCGGATTCTGATCAAGATTCGGATTAATTGTTAATTCATTGGTAGGCAGAGGCCAGAGGTAATCTCTTTCCGGATTAAATCCATATGCACCGCCGTTTAAATAATCCACGAATGGATCAATAAATCCATCTTCATTTACCTTCTCATTGGGATAAAGCGCTTGGATGTCACTGGTATACATGGTACCTGTTGGTCTTGTACCAACGAACAACTCATGTGCCCTCCAACGCATGAGGTCATCAATTCGATAACCTTCAGCGAACAATTCAACCACGCGCTCTCTTCTGATTTCAAGCAAATAGTCGGGCAAAGCATATCCATAATCCGGCCAATTGGGATCAACAGTAATATCCCCTAAAACAAGATCCGGCATCCCAACCCGTTCCCTTATCTCATTTATGCTTATGTCCACATCACCCTGCGATAATGTACCTAGTTCTGCTTTAGCTTCGGCATAGATTAAAAGAGCTTCGGCATATCTAAAGTAAATATAAGGCACATACCCGCTCCTGCCGTTCGTTTCCGGCTGTAAAACATTTTCCCGCCATTTTTGGAGTGCATAACCCGTGGGGCATCGAACCATATAGGGCACTGTAAAAAGAACTGTATCACCAGCTAAGGATACATAATCTAAGTCACCAGGTACCATTACTGTATTCTTAAACCTTGCGTCACGGCCAATCTCAATCACAGTCAGCGAGTCATCGCCCACAAAAAGCGGACTCACGGCATAGGGCAGGCCATCAGAGCACAGGTAATTTTCTGTCATTCCATGTGTCATGCCCTGCGTGTTTGGGTGATTCCACATAGAATTACCGGAACTCTCAGTAAGACTTGCAGCCCTGTATTGTTTCCATAACAATACTTCCGGATTGTCACTGAGATCGAGATTAACAAAGAGGTCATAATAAACCTGATCAGGATCCCCGGTTGTGAGGGAATAGTTGCCCCGGCTAATTACTTCCATGGCTGCAGTTACAGCTTCTTCTATTAATGCAGTACCATTGGTAGATCCGGCAAAAACTGTCCCCTCATGATATTTCTCCCAGGTACCTTCGTACAAACATACCCTGGCCTTAAACAGAATGGCTACGTCTTGATTTAACCGGCCTGGCCCGGCTTCAGAAGCGACTCCCATTTTGGAAATAGCCATATCAATGTCCTCAAGAATAAAATCAACAACTTCAGACCTTGGGCTGCGGGAACCATATAGAGCTGCCTCATCATCCACATTTAATACCTCCGTTACAATCGGCAAGTCACCAAATCCTTTGAGCAGCTCAAAATAGATCCAGGCCCTGAGAAAATAACCCTCCCCGATGTAATGTTCAATCAAATCGCCTGTTTCCGCCTTAACCGCATTTTCAAGAAAATAGTTCACTCTGCGAACATCTCCCCAACTCCAGCCTCCACCGGAAGTCGGGACTGTGAGTACTCCATCCATCACAGGGGTAAATGAATCACCCCACCACTCTTGCGATTCAATAACAATATCGGTTCCAAGGTCCTTGGAAGGAGCAGCACCACTACCTCCCCACTGTGGGAAAACACCATATAAACCATTCAAATAGAGCTGCAGATCTCCTTCGGTTTTCCAGAAATCAGGTTCTGAAATCTCATCCTGTGGAGTTTTATCCAGGAAGTCTTCATCACAGGAATTAAAAAACATTCCTATGGAAAATATTAATATGATATATATTATCCTTTTCATTGCTTTAATTTTAGAAGTTAACATTTAATCCCACTGAAAATACTCTACTCAAGGGATACTGGTCCCCGGGACGGCCACCATAACCTTCCGTCCTGCCTTTAAATGATTCCGGATCAAACATCATCAGATTTGTATGAGTTAAAAGATTTTCGGCTGCCACATATATCCTGACCATGGAAATCTTCACTTTTTCACTAATGTTTTTGGGAATGGTATATCCAATTTGAATATTTTTAAGTCTTATATACGCTCCGTTCTGGAGATAACGGGTAGTTGGCAATTTGTAGTTTTTCGCATTTTGCCCTCTGTACTGCGCATAGGGGTTTGGGAAATAGGCATCGGGATTAGCACCCAGCGGACTGGTATCATCGCGCCAGAAATCAAGGTGTTCCTCATATGCATTGGCGTGCAAGGGTCCGTTTGCAGGCCCCCTGAAAGTCCCAAGTTGCCTTAAATCAATATCCTTTTTCGCAACACCCTGGATGAGCATATTGATATCTAAGCCTTTCCATGAAGCATTCAGGCTAATTCCATATTGAAATCTAGGTGTAGTGTTTCCTATTACATGTTTATCACCGGAACTATCCTTGGTATTATCTCCAATGCCAATAACACCGTCACCATCCCTATCAATGTATCTGACGTCTCCCGGAAACCAGGTACCGGAATATAAGTATGATTGATCAATGGTATGTTCATCCACTTCACTTACAGACTGGAAAAGACCGTCTGTTTCCAGTCCCCAGATTTCACCCAGATCCATTCCTTCGTAGTACCTGTTAGGTTTACCATTTACAATCTCAAATAATAATTTAGTTGGATTCGTATAAGAGGTTACCTTACTTCTATAATCGGATAAAACTCCCCTGAACCCATAAGCAAAATCACCTGCCCTGTTTCTATAGGCAATTTCAAGTTCCCATCCACGGGTTGTTATCTCTCCTCCGTTTTTCTTGGGTACACTGGTTCCCAAAAGTGCAGGTACTGCATCTCCCGGGCCAACAAGATCACCAGTCTTAGACTCATACCAGTCGAAGGTGGCACTCAGCCTGTTATCCAGGGTCATGATGTCAATTCCAAAATCAAGAGTACTCACCGTTTCCCAGGTTAAATTAATACTGGAAAGATTGGGTGTCCCGACCGACCATAAGCGTTGTCCGCCAAATAACCAACCTGCCTGACCAACTCCCATAGTTGGGACATAAAGATAGTTGTTAACATTCTGATTTCCGATGGAGCCATAAGAACCTCTTATCTTAAGAACTTCAATTGCATCTTTCAGTGGATAAAAAGCCTCTTCTGACATAACCCAACCCGCAGATACGGAAGGGAAGAAGCCCCATCTGTCATCCTCTTCAAACCTTGAAGATCCATCGAACCTGAAATTAAACTCAAGCAAGTATTTTTCAGAGAAATTATAATTTAACCTTCCAAAAACACCCTGAGTAGCCCAGTGACCAATTTTATCACTCACGGTCTTCGTCCCAACTGCGGTGCTGATAGAGGGTATCCCGTCAGTTAATAAATGTGGTGCAGTAGCATAAAAATTAGTGTAATTATAAGTCTCCTGCTGATAACCTGCCAGAATATGAATATTATTCCTTCCAATACTCCTTGTATAGCTTGAATAAATATTTGGTGACAAATAGGTGTTCGAAAATGTTCTTGGCCTGTATTGGGTACCCTGTTGTCCAGGCCAGACTACTTCTGATCCTCCCGTTCCATCATTGGCAGGCCTTGCACTGGGATTCCGAAGTTGGGTATAATTTTGAGTGTCATCATTTGTCCGGTAGTTCAATTCGACATTGGTAACCCACCCTTTCACCGGCTCAAGGGTGATCCTTGGGGACATGATCGTCTGCCGTTCTGATATAAGCATCTTATTGGTCTCCATGGGTCCTATCCTGCCTGTCCATACATCCGTTCCGGGATAATACATTGGCTTGGTAGGTTTAATCCGGGTCGTAAGCAACATGACGAATGTCCGTCCACCCTCTAAACCCCTATTTATAAGGTCCGACTCTGAGCCATCCGGCCAACCAATAGCTGGAGCTTCATTCTGTGCGTATTTATATTTGGCCAGAATAGACACCGTCAACCAGTCTGTGGCTTTTGCAGAGATCTTTGCATCAAGATTATACCGTTTAAAATAATCATCTGATGGTTTCAAATATCCATTTTCATCATAAAAGCCACCGGACATATAATAGCTGACCTTGTCATTTCCGCCGGATACATTCAGGTTATGTTTCTGCCGGTTACCATAATCTTTAAAAATTACTTCATCCCAATTAGTGGCTGCAGAAGCATTAAGTCCTTCAACACCCAGATCCCATCCCAGGCCATCGGGTTTTGGAAGCACTTCAGTTGCGCTTCCAGGATTAGCCAGATTCTGTTCAATCCAACCGAGCTTCTGAGCGTCATAATATGGAGCCTTCCCGGAATTTACCGCGGAGTGGTTCATAGTATGTGCAAAAGACAGAGCGTCTGTGCTCCAGGGTTGATTTAACATATAGGTACGGGCAAAGTTGTTAGAATAGGAGACACTAACACCCGTGCTACCTTTTCCACTCTTGGTAGTAATCAAAATTACTCCATAAGCTGCTCGTGCACCGTATATGGCTGTGGAAGCCACATCTTTCAATACAGAAACAGACTCAACATCAGAAGGGTCAACATCGTTCATATCCATTGGTATACCATCCACCAGTACATAAGGTCTGGAATTTCCTTCAATAGATTGCAATCCCCTTATACTCATACTCATTTCACCGCCTGGCTCACCTGTCTCAGCAGATGTGGTAATAAACAGGTTAGGAACCACACCCTGCAAAGCCTGCTGAACATTGGCTACCGGTCGGTTTTCAATCTCTTCTCTACCAGCAACCGAAACGGCACCTGTTAAATTTATCTTCTTCTTGGTACCATATCCAACAACCACAACTTCTTCCAGCCCCAGCTTATCTGATTCCATGGTAAGGTCGATGGTCGTCTGATCGCCGATGGGAATTTCCTGGGTTTGCATCCCAATATAGGAAAATACCAGGGTGGCACCAGCAGGCACCTCTGAAAGGGTATACCTTCCGCCCACATCGGTAATAGTCCCAACCGCAGTACCTTTAATAGATATGGATACACCTATCAAAGCTTCGCCATCCGCATCAATAACGGTACCGGAAATGGTTCGGGTTTGAAGAGTAGCACCTGCATCATCAGGGCTTTCATTTGAATACAATTCAATCTGCTGGCCCTTTTCAACATTATCCGCAGAAGTCTCTGCGAATACCTGCACCGTGACCATCAGGAGCAGGATCATGCTTAGTTTCGTAATTCGCAGCAATTTGATCATGCAGTGCGTTAGTGATTCTGCATGAATGCTCATTCCAGATCTTTTCATAATTTAGTTTAGTTTAAAGATTAACCTCTTCAGCTGCACCTCTTTATCCCTGAGAAGAACAGCAACATAAATTTAGGGTGTTCAATATTTAGGGTGTTTAAAGATAATGTATTTATATATTAAGTCAATAACTCAAGCTGGTTTTAGACTGTTTTTATATCTACTATTATAATCATTGTCAATCAAACAACACTAAGAGTACCCTCATATTGAAGAATACTCTTAGCGCACTAACCTAAAACTACTACTACCTAACGCCATTCCAGACCTTTAACCATTTGATTAGCTCATTATTATAACCGGCAATTGTTGGCGATTAATCCAGTCAGGGTAAACTCAGACTTTAGCAACCAGCCACAAAAGATTTTAATCAAGAGCAATTTAGGCCATCAGGAATTGGAGATTAAACAAAATGTTACCTCTTCTGTGTACTATCTTACCCCAAATAATCGGGTTTTGCATACTTTTTACCGGATATCATTCTGTCATGTATACCTCCAGTCACTTCTATCTGACAATTTCCTTCTTCAAAGGAAAACCGGAATGATCAACGGCAGGTACTTTATGCGCTTATTCCCCGGACAATCTAATTTTAATATTGAATTTACTTTTTTCAACTGTCCAGGTGGGAACTCTTATTTCAATTCGTTTTAGATTCTTTATTGTTTTATCAATTCCCAGTGGCGGAGGATCCAGGGATAATAAACTTATGCGCAGGTTATCAGGTGATAGTATTTCCAGATGGCACCGTTTTCCATCCTGCATTAATATGGCACCTTTTTCAGTCATTTCAACTTCGGCAACCGTCATCATACCCCATATGATCTGTCTGGTGGAATCATTGATCTCAACATGATCTTCGATAATTACTGAATGGTCAGAGTCTTTTACAAAATTCCTGTGATGAGAATTGAGTTTCCCCTTAAATATTTCGGTCATATCAAAGGTGACTCTCGGGATATCGTCTTTTTCAAAACCGGTTAAAGCTGCATAACCAGCGGCAATATGTCTTTCGTTATTAACAGTAATGGTGCTATGACCTTTATTTGATTTTGTGAGCAAGGTCCATCTTTCGCATTCCTGGCATCTTCCGGATAAATCAAACCCGATCTTATTCAAAGGATAATAACTTTGATTACCGGGATCAACTACCCACCTCACACCATTCAGTTCAAAAACAAAGCTACCGGCATCCATATTTCCATGGATCACAGAAGCAGTTCCCCCTTTTGCAGCAAGATAGTATTGGTTTTTGTTATCCCTGTTCCTGAAGAAGGCTACCGGGTTTCTTCCTTTTCCGAACCACTCTGTAGCAAGTTCGCTGTTCTTTTGATTCTCATACTCCGATAAAGAGAGAAGTCCGGGACCTGCAAAACGTCCCAGCTGTTCCGGGTATTCAAAAAACTCTTTAATAAAATATTTCCCATCGCCCGATTTAGCCGCAAACCAGCATAAAAGAAGAGCCCCGGGCCCGTTTATCCGGCCATCGCAATCACAGAAGTTAAAATATTCACCCGACGGAGCCACAGATTGCAAATAGAAGTCAGGGCTCTTTTTAAAACCTTCACTTTCATAAATTCCAAAATCCTGTCCCAGTGCAGAGCTCAACATCGAAGAAGCAACAGCGGTGTAAGAAGTTCCATACCCCCAATAAGACGGGCCCTCGGGATAGACCCCATGCGGTGCATATTCCTTCAGGGAATTTGGAAGTTTTTCAAGAGCCCTGTGAATTGTTCTGTTGGCCAGTTCAGGGTTTTCATCAAAAGTTATCAGGGCTGCTGCTATCATACCTCCATGACAAACCGCATTCCAGTTGTTGTAGCTGTTTATCCAGAACATTCTGGTCCCCCCTTCATTAAAACCAGGTTTCAGCCCCTTTTCAATCAAAGATGTTTTTGCCAGGTCAACCGTCGTCAGGGGCAGCCACTCTCCTGTCCAGTCGATTGCCAGTGCAACGGCAAAAGACATTTCGGCCACATCCAGAAAATGC
>JAAEOI010000538.1 GCA_024244665.1 Bacteroidota bacterium
ATAAACATTTTACAGATACGGCCCCCTTATCCACATACTCCCAGCGGGTATAAAGAATCCTTCCGTCGTTCATCACAGATGGGTTTGATTCACTGACGGAGTTATTTGATAACTTCTCCATATTGCTTCCGTCCCCATCCATTCGGTATAATACAGTTGTGCTAAAATTGTCCGGAGCATCGCACAGAATCCCATACTGGCAGCGGGTGGATATGAAACAGATCTTTCCATCGGGAAGATAAACCGGGTGCATATCATCGGTTCCATGATGATACTCCTCGGTTACACGGTATAGCCTTATCAATTCATCTTCATTTGCAGGGGGAGTTGTCAACTGACTCAGGTTGTCACTGCCAATCTCCTTTTCGTAAATCCTGAAACCGGTCTGTTGATCCTCTTTCCAGTCGAAAACTACTTTACCGGCCTGATAATCCAGGTCAAAACGATTGATTATACCCCCGGTTAGTTCCGGCACAAGTTCCCTCTCCTGACCAGTCTTCAGGTTTAAGGAATAGATATTTCCCCCATAAAAGTGACTCCCGTTCACATAATCGGTATAATAGTGGTTTGACTGAAAGGGAAAGCGTTTCAGGAAGACAATGGAATCGCTGCCCACCAAACGGTTGTTTATTAAAAACAGCTCTCTTAAAAACCCGGCCGTTTCATCAAGGAAATCTTCAATATCGCCTACTATTCCAGGTTCCGGAACAGTGCTTTTTTGATGCAACAGTCTTTTCTGCTCCTCAAATTTATCAAGCTCTCTGTTACTGCTCTCGATAAAAAAGTCGCTCCAATTATTCTCAGATGCAAGGTATTCCATGGCCTCTGAAAGATTGTCCCTGTTGAATTCCCTCTCCATCCTCTTTTCGAGGGTCGTTAAATCCCCGTCCAGGTGATAGAGCTTTCTCACCTCCAAAAATCCCTCCCAATTCTCCACACAACCGGCCAGTTCAACAGTGCTGTTCAAAAAGTCATGCTCAATCTTCCAGGCCATCTTAACTGCCAGGGGCCGGAAATCGCCCGACTTCCTGTCGGTTTCCCAGATACGGTCATCTGCCTCGCGCTTCAGCCACTCCCTCATATCCGGCTCTGTGGAATTTCTGATGGCCGACCAGACCACATCTCTTATCTCATCATTAAAATCATCCCAGTTTTTTTTGTAATAATAGATGAAGTTGAAGTTGCCAGTCTTATGGTTCCAATTGTAGTTCAGGGTGTCACAGGCATCCCTGACCATCTCTTCATAGAAACCCGGGGTGGCGGTATTCTTCTCAATACTTTGCGCTTCTGTCGAAAGGGGAGCGGCTCCCGATATGATCAAAAGACAGGCCAGGCAGACACCATTCGAAAAAGTTCTCATCTCAATTATCTCTTCAGTTATATTTGATTGATCTCTGTTTTACTCCCCTCTATCTCATAATCATGCCTCCACTGGCATCAATGGTTGCCCCCGTAATGTAACTGGCAGCATCTGAGGCAAGAAAAACCACAACACTTGCAATCTCCTTCGGTTCGGCAATTCTGTTCAGGGGAATCCTGGAGAGATACTGCTCCTCCCTTTTTTCCAGGGCCTCTGCCATCAATTCGGTACGCACCAATCCGGGAGCAACACCATTTACCCTGATTCCCTCTTTTGCTACCTCTCGTGCCAGGCCAATCGTAAATGAAACCACTGCCCCTTTGCTACTGTCGTATGGCAGGTGTCCGGATGTTGATCCTCTGAATGCAGCCTGGGAAACTATGTTTACAATATTACCCCTTTTTCCGTTATTATGCCAGAGCTTAACCACTTCACGACTCGCCACAAACACTCCTGTAACATTTACGCCAAAGGTTCTCTCCCACTCCTCCACCGAATAGGATGAGATTGGTCCGCCTGGACAGTAAGCCGCATTGTTGACCAGAACATCAATTTCCCCCAGCTCCTTTTCAACGCTGGTGATCATACCAACCACCTCCTGTTCATCTGCCATATCCGCTTTTATGGCGATAGCTTTAGTATTATACTTTTCAAGAATATCTTTTACCACAGCTTCAGCTTCCTTCCTGCCTGAGAGGTAGTTGACAGCAACATGAGCACCCTCGTCTGCTAATGCAAAGCAGATTGCTTTGCCTACCCCACGGCTTCCTCCACTAACAAGAACTACTTTATCTTTCAAATTTGTCTTCATCCATTACAGTTTAAGGTATCAGTACAACTCGCAGGGCTTCCCCTGAGCTCATCAGACTGAAGGCGGTTTTTAGATCATTTAAAGATAGTATATGAGAAGCAATTTTTCCAGCGGGGAATTCAGGATCTGAAAGCATCTCCACGGCTATTTCCACATGCTTTGTAGTGGAATCGCTACTTCCGGTAAGGTTGATCTCGCCGTAGTGGATCAGACGGCTGTCGATGCTTAAATTGCTTTGGCCTGAAGGAAGTGAGGCAAACAGGCATACGGTGCCACCCTTCCTGACAAGCGACAGGGCCTCCTCCTGTGGAGAGGCAGCAGGTGCTGCAACAATTACAATATCAGCCCCATAACCATCGGTCTGGCTCAGTACGATCTCCTTCAGATCCTCCTTTCCGGGATCAACCAGAAGGTCAATATCGAAATCCCGTGCCTGCAGGAGTCTTGAGCCATTCAGCTCGGTGATAATAATCTTCCCTGCCCCAAATCGTCTGGCTGCACATGCATTTAATATCCCCATGGGACCCGCTCCCATGATCAGAACCGTGTCGCCCTCCTGGATGTTGCATTTTGCAATAGAGTTGACAGCACAACTCAGGGGTTCGGCAAGGGCTGCAAATTCCGGCTTCAGCGAATCGGGGACTTTTACAATATGTCCGTTATTTATGGCATTTTCAGGAATTGCAACATACTCGGCCATTCCACCATTATAGAAAAATCCCATTGGAGCGAGATTAACACACAGGTTACTACACCCTTTCCTGCAATAGAGACATTCACCGCAACTTATGCTCGTTGACAAAACGATCCTCTCACCTTTTTGAAAACCAGTGGTACTCCGGCCAACCTCCACTATCTCTCCTGTGAATTCGTGTCCCATCGTAATGGGAGGATGCAACCTTGGATTGCCAAAATTGAATGCTTTCAAATCTGAGCCACACACCGCACAGGCATACACTTTTACCAATAATTCACTCCTTGAAATTTCAGGGACCGGGACTTCATCCTGTCTGACATCTCCTGGCCCGTAATAACGAATTGCTCTCATGGTTCTCTCTTTCTGTCAATAGCCCTCTTCTCTCCCAGAACCTTCAATGATCGCCTCTGTAGATCCAACACCCAATCTGTCTGCTCCCTGTTTCAAATAAGCTACGGCAGTCTCCCAGGTACGAATCCCACCCGAAGGCTTAACGCTCATTTTATCTCCAACTGTCTTTATCATAACATCAATAATTGCGGGAGTAGCTGAACCGGGCCCGAAACCGGTTGAGGTCTTTACAAAGTCAGCACCAGCCTCATAAGATATTTCACAGGCTCTGGCAACCTGGTCCGGCGTCAGGTATCCACTCTCCTGTATCACTTTTACCTTTACATCATGTTTATGAGCCACATCCACAACCGCTTTGATATCCCTGAGGACATATCCGTAATCTTCCGACATGAATTTCCCAATATTCATAACCATGTCAATCTCTTCCACACCGTCTATCACAGCCCTTTCTGCCTGGAATGCTTTCACCTCTGTTGTATCGGCTCCATGAGGAAAACTCAACACACAGGATACCCTGACTTCACTGCCGGCCAATAATTCAGATGCAGCTTTCACATCACAGGGTTTAACACACATGCTGTATACTCCATACCTTATGCACATTTTAGCATTCTTCACTATATCGGTATCGGTAAATTCGGGTTTCAGAACCGCATGATCAATTGCTCTGGCCACATCTTCTTTTGAATACATATTTGCTCTTTTAAATGATTAATGCATCTCCCTGCCACCTGTTACATTGATGGCCTGACCGGTCATGTAGTCTGCTCCTTCAGAGGCCAGAAAAACTGTAACACTGGCCACATCTTCAACTTCAGCCAGCCGGCCAAGGGGGATTTTTGCAGTGAATTTCTCAACCACCTTTTCACGGGGCAATTTCATATCAACGATATAACCCTCTGAACAGGTGTCCCATACTCCCGTGTGGTCTGTAATACCAGGGCAGAGACAATTCACATTTATTTTATAAGGGGCCAGCTCAAAGGCCAGTGCCTGTGTAAATGCGATGATGGCCCCTTTAGCTGCACAATAATGACTCATCAGAGCAGATCCGGTTTTACCTGATTTGGATGAGAAATTTATAATTTTCCCTCCCATTTTCCCCTTAAGATGAGGAACTACATATTTTGTAAAGAGGAATGTCCCCTTACAATTAACATCAAACATCTGATCCCAGTCCGATTCAGTAATATCTTCAACTGCCGAGGTGCCGATTATTCCAGCCACATTGATAAGGATGTCGATGGTTCCATATGTCTCGATGGCCTTTTTTACAACGGCCTCTACCTGCTCCTCTTTTGTAACATCGGCAGCTAATCCTCTGTAAGCATTCTCTTCGCAAAGAGCATCGACCATCTCCTTCTTCAGGTCGGTAATAAACAGTTCTGCACCGGCACTCTTCATCTTCTGTGCAATTCCCTTCCCAATGGCGCCGGCCGCACCTGTAATAAGCACCACTTTACCTTTAAACTCTATCTGCATATTTGCTTTTCTTTTATTTTCAATTTCATTTCAAATTTATTTTATTTATCTTTCCCATACAATAATTATTTGTTTTTATTTTCATGTCTCCTAATAAGAAATACTTCAATCCGACCAGATACAGCGCAGTAGTTATACTACTTTTGCTTCTCCATGTCTCACTGTTTACAAGCTCCTTCTCAACTGAAGCGCTACAATATACCTCTCCTGAGTATCTCACTGTACTGCAGGATAATCTGATTATTTCCGACATCACTGGTAAAAGATTAATCTTTCTGGACAGGGAAAGTCAGGCGATCCATAAGATCTTTCAACTTGAGGGTGAACCGGGCAAAGTGTCAGCTTCAGATGATGGCAAAAGACTTTTTGTTCCCATTGCTGAAAGTAAAGGGAAGCTGGCTGTCCTGAATTTCAGAAAAGGAACCCTGATTTCAGAAATTGAAGTGGGGCACACGCCTGTTGAAGCAATTGTTTCAGGAAATATCGCATACGTAATAAACAAATTCAGCAGTACTGTTTCGGTAGCAGACCTGAAAAAGGGCGAGGTGAACTCCACAATCCCGGTAATAAGGGAACCAATTGGAGCTGTACTATCGAATGATGGTAAATACCTTTTTGTTGCCAACTCCCTGCCGGATATGCCCGGAGATGCCAGCCTGATTACGGCAGCGATATCAATAATCAATACCGGCACATTAAAAAAGGAGAGGGATATACTTCTGCCCAATGGATCAAACGGATTGAAGGATATCTGTTTGTCGCATGATGGCAGATTTGCATATGTGACACATGTACTTGGAAGGTATCAGCTGATCCCAACTCAGATTGAACGGGGGTGGATAAACACCAACGCCCTTTCGATTATTGATATTGAAAAAAGGGAATATTACAATACGGTATTACTGGATGATGTGGATCATGGAGCTGCTAATCCATGGGGAGTAACATGTTCCGCCAATGGGGAGACTATTTATATAGCTCTGGCCGGGACACATGAGTTATGCCTTATTGACCGGATTGGACTGCACAAAAAACTTGAAGCGATAGACAGGGGGGACTTAAGGAGTTCCATAATTAAGAAACCAGAAGATGTAAAATATGATTTCAGTTTTTTGTATGGATTGAAAAGACGAATTCAAACAGAGAGTCTCGGTCCCCGCAGAGTGGCAGAAACTGATGGGGTGGTCTATATATCGGACTATTTTTCAGGAACTATTACAACTTGCAATTCAGAGTTGAAATTGAATTCGATCTCCCTGGGAGATCAGCCACCACCCGGTATTGAAAGAGAGGGTGAGCTCCTTTTCCATGATGCAAGCATATGTTACCAGCAGTGGCAAAGTTGTTCAAGTTGCCATCCCGATGCAAGGACAGATGGATTGAACTGGGACCTGCTGAATGATGGAATTGGAAATCCAAAGAATACAAAAAGCCTTGTACTGTCACACTTTACCCCCCCGGCAATGGTTACCGGAATCAGGGCAGATGCGGAGACAGCAGTAAGGGCTGGAATGAAATACATTCTCTTTGCTCAAAGGCCGGAAAGAGAGGCAGAAGCTATTGATGCCTATCTAAGCTCTCTGCATCCGCTTTCTTCACCCATGCTGATCAATGGAGAACTCAGCGATGCTGCAATCAGGGGTGAAACTGTTTTCAGGGAGTCGGGATGCGCTGACTGTCACAATGGAACGCATTTTACCAATATGAAAAAGTACAATGTGGGAACCGGGGATGGAAGAGAGAACGGGAGGCTGTTCGACACACCCGCACTAAACGAAGCCTGGCGCAATTCACCCTACCTGTATGATGGAAGGGCACTTACATTGAAAGAAGTAATCACTATTTTCAATAAGAGTGACCAGCATGGAAGAACCAGCAATCTTTCCGACCAGGAGGTGAAGGACCTGGAGGAGTACCTGGAATCCCTTTAGCCCGGTTACATTAACAGGATGATCAGCACATTATATCCCCAGGAAATTGTCATTGATAGCTTTGTCTGAATGACGAACAGCTACATCTCCTGTTTTCGTCATCGGGACACCCTGGCCGGTTTTCACAGGATATTATCCGGGAGTCTGTCCGGAAGTCTGTCTGCCAGTTCCCGTTCCTGCGCAAGGTTAATACTATACTGGCTAACAAGGACTTAAAGAGTCATAA
>JAAEOI010000539.1 GCA_024244665.1 Bacteroidota bacterium
TGCATCAAGATTGCCGATGTCCTGGACGGCAATGGCAAAGTGAAATCAGTGCTGCGATTACAGGCAAACTACACCAAAGGGAATAAGCATAGAGATATTCCCCTGAGTAACCCAAAAGTAATCAAAGCAATTCAAGCATGGATTGGATACCGGAAAGAAGAGGATGGTCTGGTATTCAATGTGAAAGCCTCCCTGTTCAAATCCCAAAAGGGACTGGCGTTTTCACCAAACAGCATGTCCAGGATGATAAACCAACTTTATAAGGATGCTGATTTTGAAGGGTGTTCATCACACACAGGACGTAGGAGCATGATTACAAAGCTGGCCAACAATGGCATTGACTTGAATAGCATCAGGGTATTGGCTGGACACTCAAACATAGCCACCACCCAACGCTACATCCAGACCAACCCTGATATGCTCGCAAAGGTAATGAAAGGGTTATAGGATATCCCCATAATGGCATCCTTCATTGTCCCTCGGAAGTAGTTTACACTTTCCTGCGACGCGCCATCGAAATCGAAATCGGGATCGTAATCGAAATGAAATGACACCCGATAACGATCCCGATTTCGATAGCGATCCAGTGACAACGCGATATGCCGCAATGGGTCCCGGTCAGGAACCAGAGCCAGGGAAAAGTGTAAACCGAAAAATGAAGGATGCCGAAAATTGGGCTGTATTCTATAGATAATCAGGTAAATATTCGGATTGGCAAAATCAGGAGAGTAAGAATGTTACCAGCAACACGGATCAACGATAATTTTCTGGCTAAAAAAGAAGGCAATCTCATTTCCGAAGTGACTGTTTTTTCGCATCAGGCACAGATCAAACGACAGTTTAGGATCCATCCGGTACCTGGTATTAACCGCTATAACATCGAGCTGACCGCGTTCAGCATAGATCCCGAGTCTTCACAGGCTCGCGTCTTTGGCAAGGGCGAGATTCTCGGTGTGCAGTACCTTGAAATACCGGTCAAGGACATCCCACAGCAGAAGATCAGAGATCTGGATGAGGAGAAACGCACGCTTGGCCGGGAAAAAAAATCACTGATCTTGACAATGTCATGCTGACTTTGTTCTCATGTATTGAGCAAAAAACCGGCGAGGACTGGGATGATGTAAGATTATCCTTGTGCAACGCATTACCAGTTACCAGTACCGTCCTGCCAGAGATGCTCGGCTGGTATCTTCGCCCTCCCGTCGTGATGCCTACGGAGGTAATGGCTGGGGGAGAATATGGCATGATGATGAGTAGCGCCCCACCGGATGCAGTGGCAGATTTTGAAAGCCTGGACGACACGACTGACTACGAAACATTGGCAGTACATAAGACCCAGGCCGGATACGCACAGTCTGAACGAAGGGAATTGCCGATCGCGTTCGAGTATGATGTCCCACAACATACCAGCATAGGGTCTGGCGACCAGCAAAGCCTCATCCCACTGAGTAATAAACAGCTCGATGGCAAGTTTTTCCATTATGCCGTTCCTGCGGTCGATACTCTGCCCTACCTGGTATGCCGCACTGCCGGAGATAGCTCGATGATGACAGGCAGGCTCAATATTCATTTCGGGGGACGCTTTGTCGGTGGTACCAGATTAACGGAAAAGAAACCTGGTGAA
>JAAEOI010000540.1 GCA_024244665.1 Bacteroidota bacterium
GTTCTTTATGAAAGGATATTATGAACGTACATAAACTTGCAGGTAAAAGGGTACCACCTGAGCTTCTCACAAATATACCTCGGCTCCTTTCAGCGTACTATACATATAAACCGGATATCGAAAATCCACATAATCTGGTCTCATTCGGTACCTCCGGGCATCGGGGATCTTCACTTAAAAACTCATTTAATGAGGATCATGTCCTGGCCATCTGCCAGTCGATATGCGAACTGAGGAAATCCGGGAATATTACCGGACCGCTTTACGTAGGTAAGGACACACACGCACTGTCCGAAGCCGCGTTTTTCACGGCTATCGAAGTCTTTGCCGCAAATAATATAGATATTATGATACAGGCTGGGGCCGGCTACACTCCAACGCCTGTTATTTCTCACGCCATTTTAACATATAATAAAAACAGAACATCAGGGCTTGCTGATGGAGTGGTCATCACTCCATCCCATAACCCACCAGATGACGGAGGCTTCAAATACAACCCACCAACAGGCGGACCGGCTGACACTGGAACCACAA
>JAAEOI010000541.1 GCA_024244665.1 Bacteroidota bacterium
ACTAAGTTTTCCATGGATGCTAATTTCTATTGTTTAAACCTCATATTTTAGTCCTCTACCAGGTCCTTGTTGCGCGAACGCTGCACCCAGATAATAACACCCACCACCACCAGGGCCATGGGGGGAAGGATCATCATGCCGTTGTTCACATAGCCGGCATCGTAAAAGGCCTGGGGGATCACCTGCATATCGAGTAGTGTCCCTGAACCTAAAAGCTCCCTGAAAAAGGCCACTGCAATAAGGATCCAACCGTAACCTGCTGCATTTCCCAGTCCGTCCAGAAAAGCAGGCCAGGGCTTGTTGCCCAGTGCAAAAGCCTCCAGGCGACCCATGATTATACAGTTGGTAATAATCAGTCCCACAAATACCGAAAGCTGCTTGCTCACGTCATAGGCATAGGCCTTCAGGACCTGATCCACCAGGATCACCATGGTTGCGATAACCACCAGCTGAACAATGATGCGGATACGCGGTGGTACCATTTTCCTCAGAAGGGAAATTACCACGTTGGAGACCGCCATCACCACCACCACTGACAGGGCCAGTACAATGGAGGGCTTTAGTTTCACAGTCACCGCCAGTGCCGAACAGATCCCCAATACCTGGATTGTGATCGGGTTGCTTTTTCCCAGCGGTTCGCTCAGAAGCTTCAGGTTCTTCGGGGACAATAAAGGTTCCTTTTCAGTACTCATATCTTAATTATTTGCTAGTTCTTTAAAATGGGCCACATAGCCTGTCATACAGTCAATGATCATCTCTTCCAAGGCCTTGGAGGTAATGGTTCCTCCTGCAATGGCATCCACCTGGTGTTGGCTTGAAGGATCGGCCCCGCCCTTCACCACCTCAACGGATACAAATTCACCCGCCTCGTTAAATATGGTTTTTCCGGTAAATGGTTCCTGGAACCAGTCCCTATTGATATCCGAACCAAGTCCGGGAGTTTCCCCCTTGTGATCAAATACTGCACCGGAGATGGTATTCAAATCCTCTTCCAGGGCAACATATCCCCAGATGGGTCCCCAGAGTCCCTTACCCCGAACAGGTACCACATATTTCCTGGGTCCGCCGTTCTCCGAATAGATAAAGACCGGGTAGTTTCGTTCCTCACGTGGTAAACGTATCTCGGCAGTGAGTCCCAACATCACCTCAAAAGCATCGGTCTCCACCTTGTTTCCCTGGAAATCGACCACGTAGGATTCCGTGATATACTTTGCAAACTCCTCGTTGATGTAGGTTTTCTTGTCGTCTACCTCAGCTGCATCTTCAGCCTTGCCCACCGAGCGGAGTACGTCCTGTTTCTTTTCAATCTGGACATTCATCTCCTGGAGT
>JAAEOI010000542.1 GCA_024244665.1 Bacteroidota bacterium
GATTTAGACAGATTATTCTTGGTGCATGCATCAAGAATAATGCAATCCATACACAAATGGTAAAATAGGCCGAGTGCCATAGAAGAAATCCGAATCCCCTCCGTAGTGATGAAGTTTGTCCCTTACAATTTCCCGGCTAACCAACCAGTTGAATAAGCAATCTGTAGGTTATAACCGCCTGTTTCAGCATCCACGTCGATCATCTCTCCAGCAAAAAAGAGCCCGGATACCAGCTTGGACTCCATTGTTTTCGGGAAGATCTCACTGGTGGATACACCGCCGGCGGTAATTATGGCCTCTTTGAACGACCTGTGTCCTAGAACTTCAAAGCGGAAATCTTTCATCAGGTTTCTGATCCTCCTGCGCTCTTTAGATGATACCTGGTGACCCTCCTTTTCCGGATCAATTCCAGCCATCTCCATGAAAACAGGGATCATGGATGAGGGTAGCCAATTCTTGAAAAGATTGGAGATCTGTTTTTTTCCCGCTTCATCCAGGTCCCGAAGCAGGCGCGCATCCAGCTTCTGTTCATCCAGTGCAGGCTTCAGATCAAGAGAAAGCTCCACCTTATTATCCTGGTGCAATTCATCAACCACAATTCTACTGAGCGTGAGTATGATGGGGCCCGATAATCCAAAATGGGTGAAGATCATCTCTCCGAAATCGGCTTCCCTCTTTTTATCATTCACCCAGACCGTTGCTCTCACATTTTTCAGGGTAAGACCCTGTAGCTTTTGGGCCATATTTCCAGCTGTTTCCAGAGGGACCAGTGCAGGTCTCACCTGTTCAATGCTGTGCCCAGCAGTCCGGGCCAGTTCATAGCCCTCCCCGTTGGATCCGGTTGCGGGATAGGATTTCCCGCCGGTGGCAAGGATCACCTTCCCGGCCCTGAACTCCACTCCGTTAGCCTGAACACCCTTAATGGTGCCATCTTCAATAATCAGTTTTTCGACCCGTTCACCACAGCGGATCTCCACCTTCAGTTCATTAACCCAATTCAAAAGGGCCGATAGTACATCTGAGGATTTATTGCTGGCAGGAAAGTAGCGTCCACCCCTTTCACAGGTGGTGTCCACTCCGTACCTGTGAAGCAATTCAAGGATCCCATCTGAGAAAAAGTGTCCGAATGCACTTCGAAGAAAACGGCCATTGGGATAGACATGCCTGATGAATTCACCCACCTCTGCATCATTGGTGATATTGCACCGCCCCTTCCCCGTGATCAGGAGTTTTCGGCCCTCCTGCCTCATCTTCTCCAGGACAAGCACCCTTTTGCCCACCTCTGCAGCACTACCGGCGGCAAGCAATCCGGCCGGACCGGCACCCACAACAATGACATCAAATTTCCCCATCGGCTACAAAGATATCTTTTTACCCGATCGAGGAAACAACACTAATCCTTCATATGGCAACATCCTTAACCAGATCATTTATAATCTTGGATTCATGTCCACATTACCGTTTATGAATTCCGGCTGGTTGTAATTGAACAGCTATTCCTTGTAGAATTCCAGGTCCCACTGTGACATGACAAATGGTTTGCCAGCCGTTTCAAGGAAGGGATCCAGCACCACCGATTCAATATCCCGTTCAAAAATAGACACTTCACTGGCTTTTATATTATTCCTGGTCCAGATTTCGGCAGGAGTCCGTCGAATCTTCGATACTCCAGTCGTGGGGCAGGTGAACCGGCTTCCTTCCGGAATTTCCAGTCAACATTGAAATCAGCCTGTCAGAAGTGACCGGGACTTGTCATCTGGGTACAAGAAAAGAAGGCGGTGTCCATTATGAGATACAGGCACCTCGATAAAATTCTTAAGGGAGAGTTCATTATCAGATAATGATTTATCCCATACAACTTATCCGGGAAAATCAGAAGACACTTCCGGTAACGGTGGCGTCGATACTGAATTCAAGTTCAATATTAACTCCGGAAACCGTACTGTATCCTTCCATACTGATGGTGAATTCGTTCACATCATCCAGGATGGCCGAAACTTCATCGTAGAAATCCCCCTGGTCATTCAGCATAAATGTGTTTCCCACTTCCATAGCCCAATCTTCCGGAAGGACCCAAGTGGTAGTGTTATCATTATCGGCAATGGTAATGACAGCATCCTTCAAAACAAGCACATCATCCTTACTTACACTGATTACCTCTGCGGTGACATTACCAACCCCAACCTCAACAATTTTCTCTGCGTACTTTTCAACCTCTTCATCATCCTTAGGATTAATGGTTTTGACCGCATCGAAATGATAATCAGCGGCTGCAGATTTTGTCATTGTCTCATCCACATCGATACTCAGGACTCCACTCATGGTTGTGTCAACATCCACCCTAAACATCTCACATGAGGCCATTGCCAGGGTGACGATCATCAAAAATGCCAGCTTTTTCATTTGTTTCATAGTTTCTAAACTTTAGTTCTACTTTCAGCTATTAATTAAAAATAGCCCATAAATCATTCTAAGTCAAATGATCGAAGGCATTTCAATGACTAATTTTACCAATCGCCTGATTACGGTGACATAGTTTCAACAGGCATTCCAACTAAAGGTATCATGAAAAACAGGACTTCCGTCAAAATTTCACATTTTTAACAGAGATCAGGGATCACGGTCTGAATTCATGATTCTCATGGATTCAGATTCGGACCAATGGCAGATAGTCTCCATCTCATCCTCATCCAACCCTGCATCCCCGTGTATAATCAGGAAACTTGGCAAAGGCATAGTGCCCGATTCAACCACCTCACATATACCGGAAAGTACCGAGATCTTCTTTCGTGGATCAAGCTGATTAAAATTACTGAAATTGACGGCCTCCTTCCCGCGCTGAATATGCCCGGACAGGTACCATGACACAGGAGAAATTTTACTGTACCAGGGATACCGGGAATTTTCGGAGTGACAATCATAGCAGGAGTTTTTCAAAAGGGCAGCCAAGTGAACAGGGGCTGACAGGCTGGTCAGCATATCGTGCTCCGGGGAACCCTCAAAGCGGTTTTGTTCCGGCTGAACAAATTGCATCACAATAAGTCCACCTGTCAGGATCAGTCCGGCTATTTTTATTCCTTTCCGTATCAATTCCCCTCCATCAGCTTCGCAGACTCCTCTTCTGCCCAATTACAAACCAGCTCCTTCTGCTCATCCGATAGTGCTTTTTCGGGATTCCCCTTCAGGTACTTTTCAGGCGGCATACTGCCCTCTTTAATAACTTCACAAATCTCATCCAGCTTGGAGATCCTTTTGGTGAGTTTGTAATCATCCCATTTGCTAAAGTTTAAAGCAAGAGCTGACTTCTTATTGGAGGCATCCTTTGAATGGCAGACATTACATGATTTCTCCAGTACCTCCTCTATCTCGGCCGGGAATTCAGGGCCTGGAGGAGGATTGGAAATAAACGACTGAAACACAAGAAACAGGAAGATAATGGGAACGGGCAAGACAAGCGATTGTTTCATAATGGTCTGTATTTAGTTAAAATGAGGATGGGTAAGATAATGAATTCCCTGAAACAATTGTTCAGGAACATTCCGAATAAAATAGTTAAATTGCAGATGTAAATGGAATTGAAAATGAAAATGAGAATACCAACTGCCATACTCTTCCTCTCTTTGCTGGTCTTTTCCAGTTGCCTGAACCTGGAGGAGGAACCCATCGTGATGATCAATCCATCTGCCCAGATCACTGCACATGTTAAGGACAAGAAGATATATGCAACGGGCCTGATCACAGTAAATCCACAGGTTCTGAGCGTCGGGAATATTCCCATTATTTATGAGTTTACAGGCGAACTGGCCATCTGGAACACCAACAGCGGGACCATTATCGATGGCAATTCACTCAGTGGAGGAGGGCTTTCCCAGGTATACACCGTATCGGCTGATACCACTGGCCATGACCGGTTTATTGTAATTGCTTCCGGAAGCATCAAAGCTTTTGCGGATATTAATAATGACGGGGAAGAATCCAATAACAAACTTGTTTCTGAAGGGGATTTTTACCAAGAATCCCAGTTTATAGTTTCTGAGCTGGTCGAGTGAACCCATTTTATGACAAATTGTTATTTTTGTATTACCTTTCCTATTGCTTATGGGATTGACCATTATATTTAGCAAAGGGAGTCAGGCCGCTGCAATCAGCCTGGCTTTGTTACTGGGCGGATTGGCAGGAGTTTCCCTAAACGGGCAGAGTACTCCGTCAAAGATACTGTCGATCCCGGTATACCATCCCATGGTATTGAACCCGGCTTTCGTGGGCAGCAAAGACTTCACAAACATCAGCCTCACTACAATTGCACTTAAGTCGCCCGACAGCCAGATTCTCAATGTTCACAAGCGAATTGCTTCGCCCGATGGTAAATACTCACACCTGGGATTCGGTGCTTATGTATTCCAGGAACAGTTCAATCTCTCCTGGAACTCGGGAGTTGCGCTGGCCGGTGCCTATCATTTTTCCCTGGACGATCAGAATCTTCATAACCTTTCGGCTGGTGCCACTGTGAAAGGGGTTTTTGCAGTACCTAAAGAGTCTGCCGAATCCATCTCCGACTCACTTTCAACGAAGTTCAGGCCCAACGTGGATGTCGGAGTCTACTATTACGGGCCGCATGTATTTGCAGGCTTATCGGCAACAACACTGATTGTCCCAAACACTGACGGGGACAGCACCCTGAACTACTCCGACTTTGACAGGCAGTTTCATTTTTTCGGAGGGTATAAATTTTTAATAAGCAAGAAGCTGGGAATTGTAATCGAACCCTCACTCCTGCTCTCCGTCAACGATGAGACGATTAATGATCCCATCAAGGAGCTGATACCTTATCTGAAGGTTTACCTGAAGAATTTTTACTTGGGAACCTATATGAAAGACCTGGACATCTTCGCTCTATTCTTTCAATACCAGTTTCCGAAATTTTATACCGGAGTCTTCCTTGAGTTCCCCAGGATTGGCTTTCTCAGTGATGAGAATATTATTTTCGAAGTCTCTGTAGGCCTGAACCTGGGAAAAAGTGACCCCTTCTTTTTGAAGTACAGGCACTGGTAATATCTATTGTTCATGAAGCAGTATATGTCACATATAACACGGTTGAATTCTCTGATCCTACTGTTTTGTTTACTCCTCACCCTGGCATTCCAGGCCCGGGCCCAGGATGATTCTATCAGGGTGGATGAACTCCTGATCAGGGATACGATTGGACTGGAAATTCACGGACCCACCAATGATGTAACCTTCCACATGAACGGAATAGTATTCCTTTCCAATACGAAATTTCATCAGAATATGCTTCCCGATCACATCACCTTCGGGCAGATCACATCCTATTTTGTTCCCCTGGAATATATCGCACTGGAGAGCAGCAGACCGCTGTTCAGTAATGATCCCTTCCCCTACTCCCCTGCCGGGACCGCCTATTCAAGGGACTTCCAGACTGTCTATTTCACAAAAAGAGTAGAGATTACTGGCAAAAGAATGCCGGAAAAGATCTTCGAGGCCAACATCATAAACGGTGAGGTCACCACCTTTAACCAGCTACCCTTTACCGCGGGCCCAACCAGGTTCATGCATCCGGCCATCTCAACTAACGGAGAGTTTATGATCATGGCAACAGATCTTACCCCGTCGAGCGGGGGACTGGATCTCTTTATTTCCAGGAAAAACAAAAGTGGATGGATGACCCCGATCTCTCTCGGATCGGAAATCAATACCAGCGGCCATGAGTTTTATCCCTTTCTGGACCAGCACAATAACCTCTTTTTCTCCTCATCGGGCCATCTGGGGTACGGGGGTTATGATATCTATGTCTGCTTTTTTAACGGGGACGGCTGGGACAAACCCCAGAACCTGACCGATTTTGTGAACACTGAAAAAGATGAGATAGGCTTCTCCATCCACCCGGGCAGGAAGCTCGCTGTGTTCTCATCGGATGGTGATGAGAGGGAGATGAGTCAGGAGGTACTCAGGCTGAGCCTGAACAATAGTGCCTTTATCGTTGCAGGAATCGACACAAAAAATCAGGATATTTCGCTCCTCCTGGAAGATATGCTTCAATCGGGCTATACCTCTGCAAAATTTGGGGCAGCCTCTGAACTGGAGGTTGAGGCCGGGTTCAGCCTGACCGCACTACCCCTGATCAGTGAGAATGAACCTGAACCCGAACCTGAACCCGAACCCGAACCCGAACCTGAACCAGAACCCGAACCAGAACCAGAACCCGAACCGGAACAGGAACCGGAACAGGAACAGGAGCCGGAGCTGGAGCCGGAGCTGGAGCCGGAGCTGGAAATAATTGTGCCTGTGGTGGCACCCGTAATAGAGGAACCGGAACCAGAACCCATCCAGGTGGTAGCAGAAACGGAACCAGAATCAGAGCAGGTACCGGTAAGCGATCCAAACCAGCTTGTATTCAGGGTGCAGATCATTTCAAATTCCAAAGCCCGCAGTCAGCCGTCGGTGACCATCTCCGGATCAACTCACCCCACATGGGAATACTACTACAAAGGTGCATACCGGGTTACCGTGGGTGAGTTTACTGTTCTTCAGGATGCTCTCTCTTTCCGTACGAGTTGCAAGTCTTCAGGCTATAACCAGGCTTTTGTTGCCGCCTTCAGAGGCAGTGAGAGGGAGATCGACCCTTCAGTTTTTAGAAGATAGTCACGAAAAATATGCTAACTGTTGTTGAACACCCCCTGATCCAGCACAAACTTACGCTGATACGGAAGAAGGAGACCGGAACAAAAGATTTCAGAGAGAACCTGGATGAAATTGCCGGATTGATGGCCTATGAAATCACCAGGGACCTTCCAGTCCGAGAGCTTGAGATCGAAACCCCCCTGCAAAAATGTACCACCTGGGAACTGGCCAGGGAGGTTGTCCTGGTACCGGTGCTACGGGCAGGACTTGGTATGGTTGACGGCATCACCAACCTGATCCCCACTGCTAAAGTAGGGCACGTGGGCTTGTACAGGGATCACAAAACTCTTGAACCAATGAACTATTATGCAAAGTTCCCGGGAAACGTCGGGGAGGCTGTTGTCATGGTCCTGGATCCAATGCTTGCAACAGGTGGAAGTGCAAGTTCGGCAATCAGCACACTGAAAAAAGAGGGAGCCCGGTTTATCAAACTGGTCTGCATTGTCGGTTCACCGGAAGGTGTTAAGAGGATTGTAACAGATCATCCCGAGGTTGACATCTACCTTGCATCCCTGGATGAAGGGCTCAATGAACTGGGTTACATCATTCCGGGCCTGGGTGATGCAGGCGACAGGCTTTTCGGGACAAAATAGTTTAACATAAATGCTGTTTTTGCCCAGGAGGGAACTGAAATGAAATGATAGTGGATGATCTACCTTTCGGAAGATGGAGCCAATTTTTGTTGGATAAACCCCGGCAGATAAGATTGACTTCTGATCATTTTTGTTTTACATTTACTCTATACCCTTGAAAATTATGAGTAAAAAAAACAAAATTGACAAGAAGCTCTATTTCGAAGAACTTGAGCAGTTGCAGCTTGAACTGGTTAAACTTCATGAGTGGGTAAAGGCTGAAGGCTTGCGGGTGGTGGTAATTTTTGAGGGAAGGGATGCAGCAGGGAAGGGAGGAGTGATCAAAAGGATTACCCAGCGCCTGAATCCCAGGATCGCACGGGTGGTGGCTCTGGGCGTTCCTACCGAAAAAGAGAAAACCCAGTGGTACTTTCAGCGTTACGTGGCACATCTCCCTTCAAAAGGAGAGATCGTCCTGTTGGACCGGAGCTGGTACAATCGTGCAGGAGTTGAACAGGTGATGGGTTTTTGCAGCGATGATGAGTACTGGGAATTTCTTCGTTCCTGCCCACGTTTTGAGGAGATGTTGATCCATTCGGGAATTATCCTTATTAAATACTGGTTCTCGGTCAGCGATGAGGAGCAGGAGCACAGGTTTAGTGAACGCATTAAGGACCCCCTGAAAAGGTGGAAATTCAGCGATATGGATCTCGAATCGAGGAGCAAATGGATCGAGTACAGCAGGGCAAAGGATGAAATGTTTGCCTATACAGACACAAAAATATCCCCCTGGTTTGTGGTTAATGCAGACAACAAAAGAAAAGCCAGGCTCAACTGCATCCACCATCTGCTGACCCTGATTCCATATAGTGAAATCAAACATAAAAAAATACAACTCCCACCCATAAATATGGATGGCTACGTAAGGCCTCCCTTGTCGGACCAGACCTTCATCCCAGAGAAATACTGACTTTCCGGGACAGTTTTTTTGTACATTGCTCCACGCAAACCTTTAAAGAGCAACGTACTCATGAAAACAATTTTTAAACCTGCCATTTTTCTTTCCCTTGCCTTTTGCCTGCTTGCCTTCAAAACAGACAAGGAGATAAAGTTATTCAACGGAGACAACCTCGATAACTGGAACATCTTTGTCAGTTCATCTGATGTTGAGCCGGGTGATCTGTTCTGGGTGGAGGACGGCATCATCAATACCGCAGGAAAACCCGACGGTTATATCCGTACAAAAGAAACCTACAACAACTTCAAGCTTCATGTGGAGTGGCGGTGGACCGAAGAGCCTACCAACAGTGGTGTGCTGATCCATGTTACGGGAGAAGATATGATCTGGCCCCTGGCCATTGAGTGCCAGCTCAAGACCGGTAATGCCGGGGATGTGGTCCTTATCGGAGAAGGATCAGGCATCACCGTCAAAGATTCCAGCTACCTGATTGGCCCGGGAGAGAGCAGGTATAAGGTCCTTCCTAAATTCGAAGAGGTGAGCGAAAAACCTGTGGGTGAATGGAACAGCTACGACATAACCTCCCTGGACGGTAAGCTGGAGGCATTTGTAAACGGTGTACTTCAGCATACAGGAACCGCGATGACCCTCACCGAAGGGAACATCCTTCTGCAATCGGAAGGGTCACCCATGCAGTTCAGGAATATCTACCTGGAAGAATTATAGATTTTACCAGGTAGACATGGGATTGTCCACTTCAATGGGCTCACCGTAGTCGGCCACATTGTACCCTGCTTTATAGGATAAGCGGGTCATTTTCAGGAATTTGTCATAATCGATCAGCTTCAGTTCATCGGTGACCTTGTGGTAATCCTTGTGTGTCCCTGTTGAATAGTAGAGCACAGGAATATCCTTCCTGGCAAAATTGATGTGGTCGCTCCGGTAGAAATAGCGCTCCGGATGGCTCAGGTCATTGAACTCGTAATTACCCACCATCTCCATCTCCTCCAGGCTCTCCCTGTTGATCTCCATAAGGACCTTGCTTTGCAGTCCGCCGATCACCTTCACAGTATCACCTCCCACAATGGTAAGTCCGTCGTGGCCATTCAGATCATCCTCGTTGTTTTTTGTGCGCCCCACCATATCCAGGTTGATCACAGCTGCAATCTTCTGCTTTGGCACCAGCGGGTGGTCGGAAAAGTACTTTGATCCAAACAAGCCGATCTCCTCTGCAGAGACCCATAGGATCCCCACGCTCCTTGCAGGGCGCTTCTTCTCCTTCATAAAGGCTTCAGCAATTTCAATCAGGGCAACTGTACCCGAGGCGTTGTCATCAGCACCGTTGTATACCCCACCGTTCCCGTCGGTCCCAACATGGTCGTAATGTGCCACATAGATCACCACCTCATCCTTCAGTTCAGGATCACTTCCTTCAATCAGGCCAAAAACATTGGAAACCACAATATCTTTAACCTGCATGTTCATTTCGATCCGGATATCCACGCTGTCCAGGGCGAAAGATTTGGGAGTGAGGCTTTTTTCAATCTCCATTTGAAGATCCTTCAGGTTTTCACCGCTACCTGCCAGCAGCTGATCCGCCACTCTCGTGTTGATGAAAACAATACTGGGATTCCTTTTGAACCTGCTCCCGCTGTTCTCTCCCTTCATTCTCCTGCTCCTTCCCATGGAATTTGCAATCCCTGGAATGGCCTCCTCAACAGAATTATAACCAGATTTGGGATCCTGCACAATCAATACAGTCTTAGGCATATTCTCATAAAGCGCCGCCATTTTAACCTGCATGCCCCTAAAACTATTGCCCCCCTCATCCCAGGGCGCCCCGTTCATGATCAATACAATTTTTCCGGAGATATCGATGTCCGCCAGGTCGTTGTAATTCTTCTCTTCGCTTGTGATCCCGTACCCGGCAAATACCACCTCTCCCTCCAGGGAAACATGATCTTCGCCTCCCAAAGAGAGCATGTAAAATGTATCCCGGTTGACCAGGTCAGGTTGTCCGGCCCTGCTGATGGTAATATGGCAGTTCTCCCTGTCGTAAGATTTCTCCTCAATGGTGTAGTACTGGAAATATCCCTTCCCGGCATCAGCCTGTTCCAGTCCAAGCTGTTGAGCCTGGACACCCAGGTAGCGCGCAGCAACCTGCAGGCCCTGTTCACCGGTATTCCTTCCCTCCAGCTCATCGGAGGCAAGGAACTCCATATGCATTTTCAAGTCGTGACTGTTGATGGTATTAAGCCCTTTTTTTTGTCCGCTGACAGAAACAATAGTGATAGATAAAAATAATATAACAATGTTTATTTGCTTAGATCTCATGGAGTAAGGGAATTGTTTATTATAGGTTTGAACTCCGAAAAAACACACTTTAAGCTAATATAGGGATTATATCTTTACTTTTGTCCAGACTAATTTTCGAATAAAAACAGAGATATGAAACTGGATATATCACGGGTATATGACTTTATCTCCCCTGATTCCATCGGGGGAATGGAAAAGGAGACCATCAAAGCTATGAGGGTACTTCATGAAGGAAGCGGGGCAGGTAATGATTACCTGGGATGGCTGAACCTTCCCAATGAGATTACTGACCGGGAGCTGGATGAGATTGAAGAAGCGGCCCTCAGCCTGAGGGAGAAGAGTGATCTCCTCGTTGTGGTGGGGATCGGGGGATCCTACCTGGGCGCCAGGGCAGTAAATGATGCCATGGCCGACAATTTTGCCCACCTGAAAAATGAGGGAGGCGCGCCACACATGCTTTTTGCCGGTCACAACATCGGGGAAGATTACATGCACGAATTGATGAAGCTGCTTGATGAAAAAAGCTATTCAATCGTGGTCATCTCAAAATCGGGAACCACCACTGAACCGGCCATTGCATTTCGTCTTCTCAAGGATCATCTGGAAGCCAGGGTAGGTGCAGAAGAAGCAGGGAAACGGATTATCGCAGTTACGGATCAGAGCAAAGGTGCATTAAGGCAGCTTGCCGATGAAAAGGGATACCGAAGCTTTGTGATCCCCGATAACGTGGGCGGAAGATTCTCAGTCCTCACACCCGTGGGACTCATCCCGCTGGCTGTTTGCGGAGTAGATATCCGCCAGCTTGTAAAAGGTGCCAGAGAGATGCAGGATACATGCGGAACGGATGTCCCCTTTGATGAGAATCCTGCTGCTCTCTATGCTGCCACCAGGAACGTGCTCTACCGTTCGGGGAAAAAGATTGAGATCCTGGTTAACTACAATAGTAAACTTCACTATGTTGCTGAATGGTGGAAGCAGTTGTATGGTGAAAGTGAAGGAAAAGAGGGGAAAGGTATCTATCCGTCATCGGTCGATAACTCATCCGACCTGCATTCCATGGGGCAGTATATCCAGGAGGGAGAGCGGATCCTTTTTGAAACGGTCCTCAGTGTGGAAGAGACAAAACACAAAGTGCTTGTCCCTGAGGATGAAGCAAACCTCGACACCCTGAACTACCTGAAAGGTGAGAAAATCGACCACGTGAACAAGATGGCTGAGCTGGGTACCACCCTGGCCCACCTGGATGGCGGGGTACCCAATATGCGGATCACCGTGCCGCGCCTGGATGAATTCCACCTGGGCGAATTGCTCTATTTCTTTGAAAGCGCCTGTGCGATCAGCGGCTATATGCTGGGAATCAATCCATTTAATCAGCCCGGAGTTGAAGCTTACAAAAAGAATATGTTTGCCCTGCTGGGGAAACCAGGATTTGAAAAAGAAACTGTCAGGATTAAATCCAGGATATAAACAAAACTAAAGTCATGATGTTAAAGGACCGGGGATCTTCCCCGGTTTTTTTTACCTCTGAATATGAATAATCTTTTTTCCCGGATCAATTCCACCGTCAAAGGGACTATACTGGCATTTCTGGCCACTCTGGGAATGGCGAATGTATATATATTCTCAAAAGCAGCCCTGCTCGAGGTGAACTACTTCCAGTTCCAGTTTTACTGGTTCGGGTTTGCACTGATCTACATTGTACCATTCCTGGTCATTACAGGGATGATCAGGAAAATTCCACAACTGAGCCGCTCCTCAAACATTTCACTTGTGATCATCGGATTGCTGGAACTGGGATCCGCCACCATGCTCTTCCTGGCCATTCAATTGTCAGATAATCCCACCACGATCTCCTTTCTATCCAACCTCACCCCCATCTTTGTCACCATCCTTGGAATCAAATTCCTGGGGGAACGTTTCAACGCGGTGGAGGCAGTCGGAATCGTTCTCACCATTGGGGGAGTGATCCTTATTTCCTATTCCCGGGACACAAGCATCAGCGAATTTTTTGGCAAGGGATCGGGCTGGATCCTGGTTTCATCACGGCCAAAAGTCGCATCAGGGATATTCACCCGGGCA
>JAAEOI010000543.1 GCA_024244665.1 Bacteroidota bacterium
AAAGGATATTATGAGCGCACATAAACTGGCAGGTAAAAGGGTTCCACCTGAGCTTCTCACAAATATACCTCGACTCCTTTCATCGTACTATACATACAAGCCAGATATCGAAAATCTACATAATCTGGTCTCATTCGGTACCTCCTGGCATCGAGGATCTTCACTTAAAAACTCTTTTAATGAGGATCATGTCCTGGCCATCTGCCAGTCTATATGCGAACTGAGAAAATTCGGAAATATTACGGGACCGCTTTATGTAGGTAAGGATACCCACGCACTGTCCGAAGCCGCATTTTCCACGGCTATCGAAGTCTTTGCCGCCAATAACATAGATATTATGATACAGACAGGGTCAGGCTATACTCCAACACCTGTTATTTCTCACGCTATTTTAACATATAATCAAAACAGAAAATCAGGACTTGCTGACGGAGTGGTCATCACACCGTCCCACAACCCACCAGATGACGGAGGCTTCAAATACAATCCACCAACAGGCGGACCGGCGGACACTGAAACTACAAATATTATACAGAACCGTGCCAACGAAATACTTATGCAAGGCTTGAAGGATGTAAAACGCATGCCTGTTAAACGTGCGCTAAAGGCAGATACTACACATGAATACGATTATGTAGCACCATACGTAAATGATCTGGAAAACATAATTGATATGAAGGCTATCGCATCAGCCGGGCTCAGGATCGGGGTGGATCCAATGGGGGGAGCCGGTGTGGACTACTGG
>JAAEOI010000544.1 GCA_024244665.1 Bacteroidota bacterium
GCCGTATTGCCCGTCGTAATCACCGAATACGGAGGATAACCCGTCCACATCACATCCGGTGGATCAGGCACTACAAATGTCATCAGCGCCAGGACGATGCCCATGAAGAACAACCAGACGCTGAATGCATTCAGACGGGGAAAAGCAACGTCTCTCGCGCCTATCATCAGGGGTATGAAATAGTTCGCCATGAACCCGGTGAGGGCCGGAATCTGAAAGCCGAGAATCATCGCGGCTCCGTGGAAGTATAGCCAGACGTTATAGGTGGAGGGATCATCGGTGATAGTTGGACCAATGTAAGTCAGCTCAGCCCGGATCAGGAGAGCCATGATTCCCGCGATACAAAAGGCAGCAATGGATCCGATAAGATATAGGATTCCTACACGCTTATGATCGGTGGTAAATATCCACTCTTTAAGAACTTTACCCATAGCTGTTAAACCCCCTGCTCAATTTTTTTGTCGGTTACTGTTACCATGGATTCTCCAGTGGCGTTGCTCTTTTTCCGAGATAGCCTGCTTCCTTCCTCGGAGTACCATTGGTTGAATTCAGCAGGTGGCATCACTTCAACGCGCCCGATCATATACGAGTGCATGATGCCGCAATATTCGGTACAGGTGACCAGGTTATCCTTGTCTCCTATGTCTTCTTCTTTCGGGTAGAACCATAGATAGGTTACACGCCCGGGCA
>JAAEOI010000545.1 GCA_024244665.1 Bacteroidota bacterium
GAAGAGCTGCCGGAGAAGGAGGAAGAGCTGCTGGAGAAGGAGATCAAGGCTGTTGAAGAGCTTATTTATTAATATATTTGTCCTATGGAACAAAGAATCGGGGCTGTTGTTATACTGGTGAGCGGGGAGGGTGACATCAACCGCATCAACAGTATTATTTCTGACCACGCCGATATGATTCTGGGGCGGCAAGGCATCCCTCTCAGGGAACGTACCACAAATGTGATCTCCCTTGTCCTTGAGGGAGATACCGATCGGATGGGCTCTCTTACTGGTAAATTAGGCCGCCTCCCGGGTGTGAAAGTCAAATCGGTGCTGGCCGGTTAAATGTTAAAAACAGCTGTTTTTTTGTTAAATCGAGAAAAAAACTGAACATATTTGCCCTTTTCATGTTAGATTAGGTGAAAAGTAATTGTTGGGGTGCAAGGCAAGTTGTGAATCTTTTGAGGGTTTTAGGGAGAGTAGCAACTTGCCTTCTTTTATTTTCTTTTTTGGAGTGTATGTTCTAAGACACTCCTGTTCCTGTCTGGACACAAAGCAGCTTTCTTATCTTTAGATCAGTTAAACTGATCTAAATGGTTAATCAACAACTTATTGATCCCAAGAGTATTGTAGTGGTTGGCGCTTCCAATAATATTGCCAAACCAGGGGGGAAACTATTTCATAATATCAAAAACGGCACCTTTAATGGCAGCCTCTATGCCATCAACCCAAAGGAGGATACTATCCAGGGCTTACCCTCTTTTCGTAAAGTAAAGGAGCTACCTCCGGTCGATCTGGCCATACTGGCAGTACCCGCATTCCTTTGTCCTGCAACGGTGATGGAGCTGGCGGAGACCAAAAACACAAAGGCCTTTATCATAGTTTCAGCCGGATTCAGTGAGGAGAATGAAGCCGGAGCCCGCATTGAAAAGGAGATTGCAGAGGTGTGCAGGGCCAATGAAGCCGCACTTATCGGGCCCAACTGCATCGGGGTATTGACACCGGCTTTCCAGGGAGTATTTACCCTTCCTATTCCACGCCTCGATCCTCAGGGATGTGATTTTATTACGGGAAGTGGTGCCACGGCTGTCTTTATCATGGAAGCAGGCCTTCAGAAAGGGCTCAAGTTTGCTCATGTTTTTTCAGTTGGGAACTCTGCAGCTCTGGGAGTGGAGGATGTCCTGGGCTATTTTGATGAGACATACGTTGAGGGTGTCTCTTCAAAGGTGAAGATTCTCTATTTTGAAACCATCAAGGATCCCCAAAGCCTGCTTAAGCATGCCACTTCCCTTATAAGGAAGGGATGTCAGATTGCTGCAATAAAGGCGGGGACCACCGATGCCGGAAGCAGGGCTGCTACTTCACATACCGGTGCACTGGCCAGCTCGGATGTGGCTGTAGATGCACTGTTCCGAAAGGCGGGAATCGTCCGCTGTTTCGGAAGGGAGGATCTGACAACTGTGGCTTCGGTAATGCTAAACGCTCCATTGGAAGGGAGGAACCTGGCCATTATTACACACGCGGGCGGACCTGCAGTCATGCTTACTGATGTCCTGGCCAAAGGCGGGCTGGATGTTCCACATCTGGAGGGCCCAAAGGCCGATGAGTTGCTTACCCACCTTTTTCCCGGTTCCTCTGCTGCAAATCCAATCGATGTGCTGGCCACCGGAAATGCCGAACAGGTGGGAATCTGCATCGACTATTGCGAAAAATTCTTCCCTGACATTGACGGGATTGTAGTGATTTTCGGAACTCCCGGGCTTGTACCCGTCTTTGATGTTTACAAGGTACTTCATGAGAAGATCCTGAGTTGTTCCAAACCTATTTATCCAGTGCTTCCCTCAACCACCACAGCCATTGAGGAGGTAAAAGAGTTCCTGTCCTACGGGCATGCAAACTTTCCCGACGAGGTATTACTGGGTGAGGCCCTCACAAGGATCCAAAGTACCCGGGCTCCTGTCTGGAGCTCGGCCAGCTCCGAGGGGATTGATATTCAAACCCTACGAAAAGTGATTGATGAGGCAGAAGAGGGTTATCTGGATCCGGCCTCAATCGGGAAGATCCTCGATGCGGCCGCGATTCCCAGGGTAAAGGAGGGTGTAGCGGTCGATGAAGCTGCCCTCAAAAAGCTGGCGGCTGATACCGGGTATCCACTGGTAATGAAGGTGGTGGGTCCGGTACATAAATCGGATGTGGGTGGTGTGGCCCTTGGGATTGATAATGAGGATGAACTCAGGGATCATTTCAAGCGGATGATGCAGATCGACGATGCGGAAAGTGTACTGTTGCAACCTATGCTGGAGGGGATTGAATTGTTTGTGGGGGCGAAATACGAACCGGCCTTCGGCCATGTGGTACTCTGTGGCCTGGGAGGGATCCTGGTGGAGGTCCTGAAGGATGTGGCATCGGGCCTGGCTCCCCTTACCATTGAAGAGAGCCACAGGTTGATTCAATCCCTGAAGGGTTCAATGATCATGGATGGTGTCAGGGGCCAGGAGGGCATCAGTAAAGAGGCATTTGCCGGTATTCTGGTCAGGCTTTCCAACATGCTGGAGTATGCCGGGGAGATTGTCGAAATGGATGTGAATCCAATCCTGGGAAGAGGGAGCAAACTGGTAGCGGTAGATGCCCGCATCAGGATTCAGAAAAAAGTTGTATAACACATCCAATGTATGCTGTTGGACACAACGGATTCCCTTCTCATTATCTATTTTCACACTGGATTTGAAACCTGCATAAAATGAGATCAACACCCATTAAAGCAGAAATTGTCAATGAAGTAATTGATGCCTTTGGCATTTATCCCGCCGGAAAATCTACCATCAGGGAGCTGGTGAAGATCGTGAATGATATCGAGAGTATCACAGGTGAGAAGTTTATCCGGATGGAGATGGGAGTGCCTGGCCTGGACCCCACCTTCGTGGGGACTGAAGCTGAGATGATTGCACTCAGGAAGGGAGTTGCATCCCAGTATCCCAATATTGAGGGAATCAAACCCCTGAAGGAATCGGCAGCCCAGTTTATTAAAATGTTCCTGGATGTGGATGTGGAACCGCTGCATTGTATTCCCACCGTGGGATCGATGATGGGCGGAATGGCCTCTTTTATGGTTGTAAACCGTTCTGATCAAAAGCGCACCGGGACGCTCTTCCTTGATCCCGGCTTTCCGGTTCAGAAGCAGCAGTGCCTCGTGCTGGGGCATGAGTACGGTTCATTTGACCTTTACGACTACCGCGGGGATAAACTGAAGGCTAAGATGGAGGAAGAGATTGAGAAGGGCCACTACTCATCCATCCTCTACTCAAATCCAAACAACCCCTCATGGATCTGCCTTAACCAGGAGGAGCTGAAGGTTATTGGTGAGATTTCCAGGAAGTATGATATAACGATAATCGAGGACCTTGCCTATTTTGGTATGGATTTCCGAAAGGACCTGTCTCAGCCCGGGAGGCCGCCCTACCAGCCAACCGTTGCGAAATATACTGACAACTACATCCTGCTGGTCTCCAGCTCTAAGGCATTCAGCTATGCCGGCCAGCGTATCGGCATGATGATTATTGCACCTGAACTTTTTGAAAGACGCTACCCGGATCTAAAGCGCTACTACACCTCCGAAAAATTTGGACATGCCATGGTATTCGGAGCGCTCTATTCCCTTTCATCGGGAGCTTCCCACACGGCTCAGTATGCTCTGGCTGCTATTTTTGAGGCAGTCAACAACGGGTCATACAATTACATCGATGAGGTGAGGGTGTATGGCAGGAGAGCCGCCATCATGAAGGCTATGTTCAGGAAATATGGATTTAAGATCGTATATGATATGGACCTGGATGAACCCATTGCCGATGGATTCTATTTCACCCTGTCATATCCCGGTTTTGAGGGCCCCCAGCTGGTAGAAAAGCTGCTCTACTACGGCATAAGCGCCATATCGCTGGGAATTACCGGAAGTGCCAGGACTGAAGGTTTAAGGGCCTGTGTCTCACAGGTAAGGAGTCATCAATTGCCTGTCCTGGAGGAGCGGCTAAAGTGTTTCAAAGAGGATCATCCGATCCCGGAATAAGGACTTCTATCCCTTTGGCTTTTATGGATTGTGAGAATTATTACATTTGATACTTATTCAATAAAAAAAGCATAACATGGCAAAATCAATAGGAGCCATCGTAGTGGATGTGGAAAGGTGCAAGGGGTGCGAGGTCTGCATGGTGAATTGTCCCAAGCAGACGATCGGAATGGAAGCTGATGTAAATGGGAAAGGATACCACTACGCCTATATGGAGAACCCGGAGAGTTGTACCGGATGCACCAACTGCGCAGTGGTCTGCCCCGATGGTGTGATCACTGTCTACCGGGTTAAACAAAACTAAACAGTAATTTATGAAGGAACTGGCATTAATGAAGGGGAATGAAGCCATTGCCGAAGCGGCCATCAGAGCTGGTGTGGATGGCTACTTTGGATATCCCATTACCCCTCAGTCGGAAGTGATGGAGTACCTGATGCTCCAGCGTCCCGAAGAACGTACCGGGATGGTGGTCCTGCAGGCTGAAAGCGAAGTGGCTTCCATTAACATGGTATATGGTGCGGCGGGAACAGGAAAGAAGGTGATGACCTCATCTTCCAGTCCAGGCATCAGCCTGATGCAGGAGGGAATCAGCTACTGTGCAGGAGCAGAGCTGCCCTGTCTGATCGTCAACGTAGTCAGGGGAGGCCCCGGCCTTGGAACAATTCAGCCCTCCCAGGCCGATTATTTTCAATCGGTTAAAGGTGGAGGACACGGTGATTATAAACTGATTGTCCTGGCACCTGCCTCTGTACAGGAGATGGCCGATTTTGTGGACCTCGGTTTTGAACTGGCTTTCAAATACCGGAACCCGGCGTTAATTTTAACTGACGGGCTCATCGGACAGATGATGGAGAAGGTAGAGCTGCCACCTCAGAAGGAGCGTACAAAAGTGTTTGACCAGTCGTGGGTGACCACTGGGAAAACGCCGGACAGGGAACGGAATATCATTACCTCACTGAACCTGGATCCTGACCTTCAGTATGAGCACAACCTGAAGCTGCAGGAGAAGTACAGGAGCATGGAGCAGGACGTGATGTTTGAGAAGATTGAGTGCGACGATGCGGAATTCCTGCTTGTTGCATACGGATCCAGTGCAAGGATCTGCCAGAAGGTTGTGGATATTGCCAGGAGTCGGGGCAAGAAAATCGGACTGCTGAGACCCCAGACTCTCTTCCCTTTCCCCAGCGTGGAGATTGCTAAAATGGCCCGCAGGGTAAAGGTGATGATGTCTGTGGAACTGAGTGCCGGTCAGATGGTTGAGGATGTAAGACTGGCGGTGAGCGGTAAGGTGCCCGTACATCACTACGGTATGCTTGGTGGAAGGATCCATTCGCCCGAAGATGTATTAAATGCTGTGGAAGAAAAATTCATAGGAGGATTCTAAATGGATATCAAAGAGATCATAAGAGAGGAGAATAGGGTATATAACCGCACTCCATTAATGACCGATACCACTCTGTCGTACTGTCCGGGTTGTGGCCACGGAACCATTCACCGGCTCATCATGGAGGTGATTGAGGAGATGGGGATCCAGTCGGATACCATAGGGATTGCCCCGGTGGGTTGCGCTGTAATCGCATACGATTTTATGGATGTCGACTTTACCCAGGCTGCCCATGGCCGGGCTCCGGCCCTTGCCACAGGGATCAAGCGCCTCTGGCCCGAAAAGTATGTCTTTACCTACCAGGGGGATGGTGACCTGGCTGCCATCGGAACGGCTGAGACCATCCATGCATGCAACCGGGGTGAGAACATTGCCATTTTCTTCGTGAACAACGGAATCTATGGGATGACCGGCGGACAGATGGCTCCCACCACACTGGAGGGGATGAAGTCCTCCACTTCACCCTTTGGACGGAACACCGAGACCATGGGACCGCCCTATAAGATTACTGAGATGGTAGCCCAGCTACCGGGCACCTACTATGTTGCCCGACATTCGGTTCATAAGCCGGGTCCGGTCAGGAAGGCCAAAAAGGCGATCAGGCATGCCTTTGAGAACCAGAAACTGAACAAAGGAGTGTCAATGATCGAGTTTGTATCCAACTGCAACTCGGGCTGGAAGATGACCCCCAACGATTCCAACCAATGGATGGAAGAGAACATGTTCAAATTCTATCCAATGGGGGATATAAAGGTGGAAGGGAAGTTGGTAGATGGTAAATAGTAAATAGGTAAGTGGGTAAGTGCCACTTAGTGGCTGTAAGGTAGTTATATAGTTAGGTAGTAAAATGTAATAGATATGACGGAAGAGATCATTATTGCAGGTTTCGGTGGACAGGGAGTCCTCTCTATGGGCAAGATCCTGGCATATTCGGGGATTATGCAGGAACAGGAGGTCAGCTGGATGCCCTCATACGGTCCTGAAATGCGCGGGGGAACCGCCAATGTAACGGTGATCCTCAGCGATGACCGCGTAAGTTCACCTGTCCTGCAGAGTTACGATACAGCCATCCTGCTTAACCAGCAGTCGGTCGATAAGTTTGAGTCCAGGGTGAAGCCCGGCGGACTGATTATCTATGATCCAAATGGTATTACTCACCATCCTGAACGTGACGATATCCGGATCTTCCAGGTGGAAGCAGCTGCAGAGGCGGCCCGGACGAAATCCCCCATCACCTTCAATATGGTGGTTATGGGCGCCTACATCAGGGTGAATCCGGTGGTCGATTTTGAGAATGTGGTCAAGGGACTTAAGAAATCGCTGCCCGAACGGCACCATCACCTGATCCCCAAGAACGAAGCTGCTATTAAGCGGGGGATGGAGCTTGTTAAGGAGGCGAAGTTAACAACTACGTGATATTAATCTCCTCGCTTAAAAACACCGCAGGTGTTTTATAGGCATCGTCGTTTAATATCACTCCATAGGAAAGCCTATCTAAATAAAACAATCTACTTTTCGTAGAAGTGCATCTCGCGCATGTATGTGTAGGCCGGGGCCGGGACCAGGTGGCGGATGTCCTTGCCTTCACTGATGGCCTTGCGGATAGAGCTTGAGGAGATCTCCATCAGGGGTGCGTTGACCACGGTGGTGTTGGGGATGGATTTCAGTGATTCCGGGTCAACTCCGGGACGAGGGTAGATGAGCCGGTGGTAGTTCCGGCTGATCAGGTCTGCATTTTTCCATTTTTGAAAGGTTCGAATCTGGTCGGCTCCCATGACCAGGTGGAAGTTGTGACCGGGGTGCTTTTCTCCCAGGTAGGTGAGGGTATCGATGGTGTAGGAGGGGGTGGAGAGTTTGAATTCAATATCCGATACCCGGAACCTGTCGTCGTCTTCCAGGGCAAGCCGGACCATTTCCAGCCTGTGGTGGTCACCGAGCAGCGATTTTTTCTCTTTCAGGGGATTCTGGGGGCTCACCACGAACCAGAGCTGGTCCAGATCACTATATTCAATCATGTAGTTGGCAATGGCCAGGTGCCCGATATGAACAGGGTTGAAGGAGCCGAAATAGAGTCCTGTTTTTATGATGCGATTAAACTCCACCTTCAGACGGATTTTGAAAGGAAATCACGTACCATAGTTTCGGCATCCTTAAGTGCTTTTTCAAGGGAGTCATTGACCAGGATATAGTCAAATTCCGGGGCAAAACTGAGTTCATATTCAGCTTTCCCAACTCTTTTTTGAAGAGATTCCTCATCATCGGTTCCCCTGGAACGGAGCCGCTCTTCCATGACCTCTATTGAAGGAGGTTCCACAAAAATCGACAGGGCCTTTCCACCGTAAGCCTTTTTCAGGTTCAGTCCGCCGACTACATCGATATCGAACAGAGCATGGTGCCCTTCGTCCCAGATGCGGTCCACCTCGCTTTTAAGGGTGCCATAATACTGGTCAGGGTAGACCTCTTCCCACTCAATGAACTCATTGTTTTCGATTTTCTCTCTGAACAGTTGGGGAGTGATATAGTGGTACTCCCTTCCGTGAACCTCGCCCTGCCTCGGTTTCCTGGAGGTGGCGGAGATGCTGAATGCAAGTCCGAGCCCAAGTTTCATCAGGTGTTGTACGATGGTAGATTTTCCGGAACCCGACGGGGCGCAGAATATAAGCAGTTTACCCTCCATAGTTGAGCCGTATTATTTTAGAGTACGTTGAGGATCTGTTCCTTGATGCGCTCCAGCTCATCCTTCATCACCACCACCAGGCGCTGGATCTCGACATGGTTAGCCTTGGATCCCAGGGTGTTGATCTCACGGCCCATCTCCTGGGATATGAATCCCAGTTTTTTACCCACCGGGCAATCATTATCCATGGTCTCCAGGAAATAGCTGCAGTGGTTGGCCAGCCGTACTTTCTCTTCCGATATGTCAAGCTTCTCCATGTAAAAGATCAGCTCCTGCTCGAAGCGGTTCTCATCCATCTCCTCCTTTCCAAGAAATTCGGAGAGATTGGTCCCGATGCGCTCCCGGATTCGGGCAATACGCTCACCCTCCATTTTTTCAATGTCTGACAACCTGGCCGAGATGGCCTCAACCCGTTCACGAAGGTCCTTGTCAAGGGATTCACCCTCCTGGTGTCTGAAGCCGTTCACCTGCAGGAGCGCCTGCTGCAGGCTCTCCTTTACCGAATTCCACTCCTCATCCTCCAGTTCTGTCCGGTAGTTCCGGATGGTGTCGGGCATTCGCATCACAATGGACAGAAGATCCTGGGATGCATTCACTCCAAGCTCAGTTGAAATCCTGTTCAGCTGCTCAAAGTAATCCTTTACCACCGGCTCGTTGATGGTCCCCGATGAGGCCTCTTCCGAGAGTTCATAGAAGAAACTGCACTCCACCTTCCCACGTTCCAGGGTGCTTGCGATCAGTTTCCTGATCTCAAGTTCCTTCTCCTTGTAGAGGGAGGGTATCCTGGCATTGGTGTCCAGCTGTTTGCTGTTGAGCGATCTGATCTCGATGGTCAGTTTTTTATCGGGTAAAAGGGATTCGGCCTTACCATAGCCTGTCATTGATCTGATCATGATTCAAATATAGTGACTTAATTGGACATGGGGAGGGTGAAGCTGAAGGTGGAGCCCACACCCGGTTCACTTTGGACCGAAATTTCTCCTCCGTTTTTTTCCACGAATTCCCGGCAGATAATCAGTCCCAGCCCGGTCCCTTTTTCACCGGCGGTACCAACAGCTTTGTATTTCTCATCGATCCGGAACAGTTTCCCGATATATTCACCGGGGATGCCGATGCCCTCATCCATAACACTCACCTCGTGGAGTTCTTCAGTTGACTCCACTTTTATTGCCACCTTCTTGTCTTTGTCGGTGAACTTGACTGCGTTGGTAACCAGATTGCGGATTACGCTGTTGATCATATCACGGTCCCCATAAGCATAAATCTGATCCTGATCGGATGATTGGAGTATGATCCCTTTCTTCTCGGCCGATAGCTTATGAAGGTTGATGTTCTCCTGGATCAGAGAGGAGAGGTTGAATCTGACTGGTTCATATTTGATCCGGCCCCTTTGCGACCTGGACCAGGTGAGCAGATTCTCCAGCAAATCGAGCAGGTGTTTCACCGACTTGTTGATCTTACTGAACCCGGCCCTGTGATCGTCAACATCTGTATCGTTAAAATTTTCCACCATTAGTTCACTGATGGAGAGCAGGCTGGAGAAGGGATTCTTAAGGTCGTGTGAGATGATGGAGAAGAATTTATCCTTGGTGGCATTGAGCTCCATCAGGTTTTTTTCAGACTTGCGAAGGGCCTCATTAGCCAGACTGATCTGCTGGTTCTGGTATTTCAACAGGCGGTTGGTGCGTGATTTGACCAGGTAGATGACAACCAGCACTGCAAGTCCGCTAGACACGAGGACCTCCAGGAGAATGAACCACCACAGCTGCCACATGGGAGGGGTGACCACAATCTTCAGCTCCATAGGAGTGTCGCTTCTGAAACCGTCACTATTTTCAGCCACCACTTTCAGGATGTAGGTGCCAGCCTTCAGGTTGGCGTAGGAGACATAGTTACGTTTCCCGGCCCGGGTCCACTCAGATTCCAGGTTCTCCATAATATAGGAGTAGTTGAGCTTCTCCGACTGCATGTTATTCAGTGCGGCGAACTCCATGGAGATATGCCGGAGGTTATAGTCGAGGACAATCTCTTCCAGGTAGGAGGCATTTTCGCTTGAGTAAAACTCACCATCATATTCGATGATGCTGAGGGGAGTCTCCTTGAACTGATCTTCCAGGTCGATTCCGGCAATCTGTACTTTTTTGCCCAGTACCTCAAGACTGGTGAGGGTTACCTGGGGAACCTTTCGGACCGGTTCCAGGAAATCGGGATCAATGATATTGAGCCCGTATACACCCCCGAAATAGAGCTTGCCGTCGTCTCCCCTGTAGTAGGCTCCACCATTGAATTCGTTGCTCTGCAGACCATCGTTCATGTCGAAGTTCTTCACATTGAAATCCTCCAGTCCGAAGCGGATGATTCCCCGGTTGGAGCTGAGCCATACGCGGTTCTCATTGTCGGGAAGAACGCTGTATATTACCTCGCTGGCCAGACCTTCCCCAACTCCGAAGCGGCGGAAGGAGCCAGTGCCCGGGTAAAACATATTAAGTCCGCTGTTGGTACCGATCCAAAACCTTCTCATCTCATCCTGGTAAATGGAGAAGACGATGTTATCGGAGATGGTATTTGGATCCTCCGGATCGTGAATGAAATTTGTAAAAGTTTCATTTTCCGTATCCATCCTGCTTAGGCCTCCTCCATAGGTTCCGATCCACAGGTGCTCATCATCATCCAGGAACATGCTCGAATAGATGAAATCATGGGAGATGGAAGAGGGGTCATTGTCATCGTGAAGATAATTTTTGAACTCCCCACTCTCCGGATCGAAGAGGTTGAGTCCGTGCCGGGTTCCCACCCATATCCTGCCCAGGGGGTCCTCGTAGATGGCCCTGACCGAGTTGTCAGAGATGGAAGCGGGGTTGCCGGGGTCGTGCTGATAGTGCCTGAAGGAAAGGCTCCCGGGCTGAAACAGGTTCAGTCCTCCCCCGTCAGTTCCGATCCAGATACGGTCCTTACTATCCTGGTATACCTTGCGGACCGAAGAATTGGAGAGGGAGGAGGGATCGAAAGGATCGTGGTCGAAATGCCGGAATGTGCCATGTTCCTTGTTATAGCAGCTGATTCCATATGCGTTGGTTCCGAACCAGATATTGTTATTTGAAGTTTCGCAGATCGTCCAGATAAAGGAAGAGGCCAGGCTGTTTGTAGTGAAAGGGTTGTTCTTGAAGAGCGTAAACTGGTTGGCCTTTGGATCAAGAATACTTATCCCTGCTCCGAAGGTGCCGAACCAGAGTACCCCGGAACGGTCCTCATAGATGCAATTCACCGAATTTTCGGAGAGGCTGTTGGGATCGGCCGGGTTATGCGTATATTGGTTGTATGCAAGGGTTGCCGGGTTGATCTTAAATACCCCATCGCCAAAAGATCCGTACCAGAGGGAGCCTTCCTGGTCTTCCAGCAGGGGCTCCACCGGGTTGAGGACTAGTGAATGGGTGCTATTTCCTCCCTCCAGAACCTTGATCAATCCCTCCTGCTGGCCCCTGTAGCAGAACAGCCCTTCGGAGGTCTGGACCCACACCTGTTCCAGGCGGTCCACCAGGAGCCCACGGATTTCTGAAAGCATCTGCCCCGGAAGTGCTGGGATAATCTGGTGTTCTCCCAGGCCCGACAGGTCCACCTCCACCAGTCCCATATCTGTCCCAAGCCATAATGACCCGGTACTCTGCGTCATGCAGTAGACAGCAGTCCGGGGAGTAATAATTCCGTTGGCTGTTTCATTAAAAAAGAGCCCTGATTTACGATCCTGGGTGTAGAGGCCCCTGTGCGTTCCGATCCACAGAGTGCCAGACCTGTCAAGGGCAAATTCGCTGATGAGGGAGGTGAGACCTTCCAACTCCGGTTCCACTGGAGTCACCCGGGTTACCTCCCCGGTAAACCTGTCCACCCGGTTGAGCCCCCCGAAAGTGCCAACCCAGACATCGTTCCGAAGATCAGCTATGAGGGCCGAAATGGTATCGTTTGAGAGCGACTGGATCGATCCGGGTTCATGCTTCAGGGTATTGAAAATCCCTTTACTTGGGTTGTACATAGTCAGCCCTCCCCTGGAGCCAAGCCAGATCATCCCGGCCTTATCCTCGTAAATTTGCTCGATCCATTTATTGGCCAGAATGTAGTGCTGATCTGTGGTTGCTCCATAAACTGTAATGGATTGACCATCATATTTATTCAGTCCGTCCTCGGTGCCGAACCACATGAAACCCTTGGAATCCTGGGCGATATTGTATACCGAACTGAGTGACAGTCCGTCGTTAATGGTAATTCTTTTGAAGCGGATATATTCTTCCTGTCCGTGTAGTGTTGACAGGCAGATCAGGGTCAGGGTGAAAAAGGAGACAATTCGTCCAAACATCCCGGTAGCTTAGTAGATAGTTTGTGTTTCATGCACAAATATCAAACCAAGTTAGCCAATCGGGTGCTCCAAATCAAAATTAAATCGTTAAATATTGTAATAACTGTCACAAAGAGGGACAAAAAAACATGAATTTGAAAGCGGAAGATACTATCGGGTAACAGTGGCCGGTTCAACTTTGGCTTTGACCACCGACTTATTTTTCCATCTTCCGGTGCGGTAGTAGATGATTGAGAGGACCATGCCCATGCCCCATCCGGAAGGTATGGACCACCAGATCCCTTCAGCGCCCAGACCGGCTCCCCTGATGTTGAATCCCAGGAAGTGGATTGACTCCTGGCTAAGGAAGACAGCAACTGGTATCCGGATAATCCAGAGGGAGAAGAGGGTGATAAACATGGGGATGAGGGTATCCCCGGCACCCCTCATCACACCGGAGTAGATGAACATGCCCGTAAACAGGAGGTAAAAGGAGGTGACGATGGTCAGGTAGTCTCCCCCGATCCGGATCACCTCCTGGTCGGTTGTGAAGAGCCCCATCAGGGGTGTTTTAAAGATAATGATCAGTGCGGTGATCCCGATGGCTACAAGTGATGCCATAAGCAGGGTCCGTGAAAGCCCTTTTTTGACCCGGTCCAGCTTGCCTGCACCTATGTTCTGGCCAACGAAGGTGGAGAGAGCTGTTGCGAAGACCATGGAGGGGATGATGGCCAGGCTGTCAAGCCTTCCTGCCGCTGTGTAAGCGGCCACAACATCAGTGCCGAACCCGTTCACAATGCTCATGAGTGCCAGCATGCCGATTGCCACAAAGGTTTGCTGCATGCCTGTGGGAAGCCCGATCCGGAGGCTCTGTTTGAAAATTTCCCAGTCGAATGCAAATTCACGAATGTTAAATCTGATCAGTTCATGGTTGCTGTTCAGGTAAAATACCGCTACCATGAAAGCCACTCCCTGGGCGATAATGGTTGCCAGGGCTGCGCCTTCAACACCCCAGCCCAGTCTGATAATGAAGAGCAGGTCGAGACCGATGTTAAGCACTGTGGCCAATACCATGAAATACAGCGGGGTAATTGAATCGCCCAGTCCCCGCAGGATGGCCGCAACACTGTTGTACCCAAAAAAAACCACCAGCCCCGATACGTAGATGGTAAAGTAGGAGTTAGCGGAATCCATCAACTCTTCGGGCAGTTTGATCAGCCGGAAGATATCCTCCGAAAAGGTCAGTCCCACCACGGTCATGACAACAGCGGTTATAGCCATGACGATGAAGATGGTATCGATAGCCCGCTTGACTTTTTTGAAATCCTTAGCCCCGAAAAACTGTGAGATCACAATGGTTCCACCGGTGGCGATACCTATGATCAGGGCAATCAGTGTGAAGATAATTGGAAACGATGCTCCCACCGAAGCCAGAGCTTCCTTGCCCAGGACACGGCCCACGATGATCTGGTCCACAAAGGTATAGAGCTGTTGAAACATGTGTCCAAGCAGCATGGGGGCGGCAAACTTCAAGATGCCCCTGCCTTCACTACCCTGGGTTAAGTCTTTCATTGTGATGAATAGGGCGGCAAAGATCGGTATTTTTATGGTCAGAGGGAAGCTTTACTGAGGATCGCTACAAAATATTAGTGTTTGTGAGTATTATCCATCAGATACTAGATCTTTTCCAGTTCTACAGTGAAGTGCCTCATGATGGGTGCTTCGTACCTGATTTTGTATCCCGAGGTGATCTTCTCCCTGCGCTTGTAAACATTTTGAAGGGCGGCAGCAACATAATCCATATGGTTGCGGGTGTAGACCCTCCGGGGGATGGTGAGGCGAAGCATCTCCAGCTTGGGATAGCGGTTCTCCCGGGTTTCAGGATCTCGGTCGGCAAGCAGTGTTCCGATCTCCACAGCCCGCACTCCTGACTCCTGGTAGAGCTCAACCGCCAGGGTCTGTGCGATGTACTCCTCCCGGGGAACAATGGGCAGGAAGCGGGTGGCATCCACAAAGATGGCGTGCCCGCCAAAGGGTTCCTGCACCGGGATCCCTGCGTCGTGGAGTTTCTGGCCCAGGTAGTGGACCTGGTTGATCCGGCTCTCCAGGAAGCCAAAGGTGGTCGCCTCCTCCAATCCCTGTGCCAGTGCGGCCATGTCACGGCCCGACATACCCCCGTAGGTGATGTAGCCTTCGAACATGATGTTGAAGGTGGTGGCCTCCCGGTAGGTGGCCTTGCTTTTGAGGGCGATGAATCCGCCCATGTTCACAATGCCGTCCTTTTTACTGCTCATAGTCATCCCGTCGGCTAACGAAAACATCTCTCTGACAATCTCCTTGATGGAGATATTCTCGTAGCCTTTCTCACGGGTTTTGATGAAGTAGGCGTTCTCTGCAAAACGTGCGGAATCGAAGATAACCGGGACTCCGTTGGAATCTGCAAATTCACGAACTTCCCTCAGGTTCTTCATACTCACCGGTTGTCCGCCGGTGGAGTTGCAGGTGATGGTGACGATGATCATGGGAATCCGCTCCTTGCCGTAGACCTGGAATACATTTTCCAGCTTATTCAGGTCCAGGTTCCCCTTGAAGGGGTGGTTGATCCTGGTGTCGCCCGCCTCATCGATGGTGCAGTCGAAAGCCGAGGCCTTCCTGAACTCAATGTGGCCCTTGGTGGTGTCGAAGTGCGCATTACCCGGCACCACATTACCCTCTTTTACCATAACCGAGAAGAGTACATTCTCGGCGGCTCGGCCCTGGTGGGTGGGGATCACGTAGGGGAACCCGGTAAGTGAAGTGACGGTCTCATGCAGCCGGTCGAAGGACTTGCTTCCCGCGTAGGACTCATCGCCGGTCATCATGGCTGCCCACTGCTCCTGGCTCATGGCACCGGTTCCGGAGTCGGTGAGCAGGTCGATAAAGACCTGTTCGCTCTTCAGGTTAAACATATTGTAGCTGGCCTCTTTGATCCATTTTGCGCGATCCACAGCCGTACTGGGATGCATGGATTCGATCATCTTGATCTTATATGGTTCTGCGTATGGTAGCATGGTAAATGGGTAAATAAATGTGTACTGAGTACTGTCTACTGAGTACTGAGCACTGAACACTGAGTACTGAGTACATCCCTGTTCTTGATGTTCAGGAAAAGCTGTTTGCCCGATATGGAATAGATGGAGTTCATATCCGGGACAAAGGTAATATGAAGGGGAGACTTTCCCCCTTTTTGTCAGGATGTTATTGGGCAGCCTCCTTGCCTTTGTGTTGCTCAAGGTATTGCTGATAGTATCTGTCAACAATCTCTGTTTTCTTTTTTGCAGCCTCAAGCTGACGGGCTAGGTACCCTTTTTTGTTTTCACCCTTTGCGCGGGGGAGGAACAATGAATCGGACGACAGCTCCTCCCGGTAGGGATTTTCGAAGTAGCGGAGTACGAAGATCTCGGGGTTCATCTCCCAACGGGTCAGGTCGCCCAGACGGGAGACAGAGTAAAACGAAAGGCCGTCGGGATGAAATTCCACATCCAGTACCTCCCCTTCATTATCGGGGAAGAGATGGATCTGCTCGCCACTGATGGCATCCCACAGGATCAGGGTACGATCCTCCGAAGCACTCAGCAGGTAGATTCCGTCGGGACTGTAAGCCACCTTTCGTACCACTTTTTTGTGCCCTGTAAGCACATGAACCAGGTCAGGTTTCTCAATGTTATAAACCCGGATACTCTTTTCGGCAGATGCCACCGCCACGTTGCGACTGTCGGGGCTGAAAGCCACGTCGTATAGATCATTGGTGGGCCCGTGCAGGGTATGGATCACCTCCCGGGTAGCGAGGTCCCAGATCAATACAGACCTGTCGTTACTGCCGCTTGCGATCAGTTTGTTGTCGGGGCTGATGCATGCAGTGAGGGTCACATCACTGTGTCCGCGCATGTGGGCAGCAATTGCCCCGTTGTAGACATCCCACAGCAGGAATGTTTTATTGAAGGCGGTGGAAACAGCGTGTTTGCCGTCAGGGCTGATATCGACGTTCCAGATGGTGGTGGCGTGACCGTTAAAGTTTCCCTTCTGTTTGCCGTCCCGACCCCATACCTTGATCTGCTTGCTCCCTGCGGTCATGATAAAATCCATTTTTGGCGGCATATCCAGGGCGGTGACAGGCTTGGGGTGGGCATCCTTTACCACCAGTGATGCATTGAAGGTGCCCGGATCCAGTACTCTGAAGCTCCCGTCTGCGTACCCTGCCAGTAGCAGCTTCCCGTCGGGCGAGAAGTTGATGGAGCTGACACCGGGTTTGTAAGCCTCTCTTTTCAGAATATAGGTGGGTGGCTGTGTGATACCCGCCAGGGAGACAAAGATCAGGACCACGATGAGTAGAGTTCTTCTTTTCATGACTATCAGGTTTTGGCTTATTTTCTGCAAAATACCCATTTATAGGGATCAGTGGCAACTCAGCTTGTGTTACTTTTACACCTTATTGAGCATTAACCACACTTTTTTGTTAACACTTTATGGGATTAACAAGCCGGGGAGATTAAAATAATGACAGAATTGATAAAGACATTTGGAACAGAGCTGGCCGGACTAGTGAATGAGATGTCACCCTATTTGTTACTGGGATTCTTTTTTGCGGGTTTGCTCCGGGTGGCCTTTCCCACCCGGATTATTACCAGGTACATGGGAGGAGGCAATTTTCGGTCGGTGCTGAATGCATCGCTGCTGGGGGTTCCTCTGCCCTTATGCTCCTGCGGGGTGCTGCCCACGGGGATCGGTTTCTTCAAAAACGGCGCATCCAGGGGTTCAACAACCTCATTCCTGATCTCCACTCCCCAGACCGGGGTCGATTCGATCCTGGCCACCTATGCGATGCTGGGACTGCCGCTTGCCATTATCAGGCCGGTGGTAGCGCTTTTTACTGGAGTGGGCGGCGGAGTGCTGGCCAACTGGGCGGACCGGAAGGAAAATGGGAAAAAGGGACAGGACCATAAAGCTGAACCGCGAAGCGAACTGCAGAGCAAATCGGAGCCGGAACCGGTACAGGAGCGGTCGGTGAAGGAGCTGTTCAGGTATGGATTTGTGGAGCTCCTGCAGGATATATCAAAATGGCTGATTATCGGGATGCTGGCCGCAGCACTGCTCTCGGTACTCATCCCATCCGATTTTTTCACGGCCAGTATCTCCAATGAGTACCTGTCGATGATAATGATGCTGGCGGCTTCGGTGCCGCTTTACATCTGTGCTACAGGCTCCATTCCCATAGCTGCCGTACTGATCATGAAGGGGCTCTCCCCTGGGGCAGCTCTGGTATTGCTCATGGCCGGCCCGGCCACTAACATTGCCACAATGGCCGTGATAGGGAATGCCATGGGTAGGAGGTCGTTGTGGGTCTACCTGATCAGCATTATCGGGGGAGCTCTGCTCTTTGGAACTCTGGTGAACGAACTGATTCCACGGGAGTGGATCACGGGCTGGATGACACCAGGGAAAACAGAACATATACATGAGCACTCTGCAGGGTGGTTTCAGTGGGTCGCTTCCGGAGCTCTGGTATTACTGATCCTGAATGGCTACATCATGAAGCTGGTGGTGAGACAAAGAATGCGTAAGGAAGAAAAAGTAAAGATGGAAAATATGGGAACGCAATTTTATACCTACAGGGTGGAGGGAATGACCTGCAACCACTGCAAGGCCAGTGTTGAGAAGGGGCTGAGTAACATGGGTGCGATCACCGAAGTGGTAGCCGATCCGGGAAACAACCAGGTCAGGGTTCAGGCCGAAGGCCTTTCCGATTCTCAGGTGAAGGATACCATCGAGGGACTGGGATACACTTTTAAGGGAAGGATAGAGTAGAGGTGACTCTTAGCGATCTGCATACAGGCGATTCAGCTATAATCACCCGCATCAGGGGGAGGGGCGCTTTCAGAAAGCGGATCACAGAGATGGGATTCATCCGGGGTAAGCAGGTCACCGTTTTGAAATCGGCCCCGCTCAGGGACCCGGTGGAGTACCGGATCATGGACAGCAATGTTACGCTCCGTAGGAGTGAGGCCGGCCTGATCGAGGTGGTATCCGGGGAAGTGGAATTCACCGGACCGCTTACATCCTCTCTCTCAAGAATCTCCGATACTGTACAGAAGGGTCCTGGAGAGCCAAGGCCCGGCCGGACCATCGATGTGGCACTGGTGGGGAATCCGAATTCCGGGAAAACCACCCTTTTCAACCGGGTCTCACGTTCCCGGGAGCACACGGGAAACTATGCCGGAGTAACAGTGGATTCCAAAGTAGCCACCTTTAACCACAGGGGCTATACCTTCCGGATCACCGATCTTCCCGGAACTTATTCATTATCCGATTACACCAGCGAAGAGCGTTATGTGAGGGAGCACATCCTCAAGGAGAAACCCGATGTGGTTGTGAATGTGGTGGATGCCAATAACCTTGAACGAAACCTCTACCTTACCAGTCAGCTCATCGATATGGATGTTACCGTGGTGGTGGCACTGAACATGTACGATGACCTGCTGGAACGGAAGGATAAACTGGATGTGGATTTGCTGAGCAAGCTTCTGGGCATCCGGGTTGTCCCAACCATCAGTCACCGGGGAAAGGGCGTGTTCCGTCTCTTTAACCATGTGATCAGGGTTGTGGAGGAGGAGGATCCTGCCATTCGCCACATCCACATCAACTACGGGGAGGAGATTGAAGCGTCGGTTCTGAAACTGCAGCATATGGTCAGGGAGAATCCCTCTATCACCGACCACTACTCTTCACGCTTTATCTCTCTGAAGATGATTGAACGGGACAACAATTGTGCCCACTTGCTCTCGGAGACGAAGAATTTTCACGAAATACGCGAACGATCCGAAAAGGAGATCCAGAAGCTGGAGTCACTCTTCAAAGCCGACAGCGAAACCCTTGTCACCAATGCCCGCTATGGTTTTGTGGCCGGTGCCATGAAAGAGACCATGACTCGAAGTGGAACCGATCCTGGATTCTCACGGTCGAAACAGATCGACCGGATCCTGACCAGCAAATACCTGGGCCTTCCCATTTTTCTTGGCTTCCTGTGGATCATGTTTCAGGCCACTTTTACCCTGGGGAACTACCCCATGGAATGGATTGCGTCCGGGGTTGACCTACTCAGTGAATTCTTAAGGATGCACATGCATGAGGGGGTCCTGAGGGACCTGCTGGTGGACGGAATTGTGGGAGGTGTTGGAGGCGTCATTGTATTTCTGCCCAACATCCTGATCCTCTTCTTTTTTATCTCACTTATGGAGGATACGGGATACATGGCCCGGACCGCATTTATCATGGACAAAGTGATGCACCTGTTCGGACTGCACGGGAAGTCCTTTATCCCGCTGATTATGGGCTTTGGATGTAACGTTCCGGCCATCATAGCCACCCGCACCCTGGAGAACCGGAACGACCGGCTTCTCACCATGCTGATTATTCCTTTTATGTCGTGCAGCGCACGCCTTCCGGTTTATGTGCTGATAGCCGGAGCGGTTTTCCCCGATAATGCGGGTCACGTAATCTTCCTGCTCTACATGATCGGGATTTTCTTTTCCATGATCATGTCGATCCTTTTCAAGAAGATCCTTTTCCGCAACAAGGAGGCTCCCTTCGTGATGGAGCTGCCGGTCTACCGGAACCCGGGGATCAGGGTGATTCTACGTCACATGTGGGGGAAGGGCTCCCACTACCTGAAGAAGATGGGCGGGGTAATCCTTGTGGCCTCGGTAATTATATGGGCCCTGGGTTACTTTCCACGTGATGTGGATTACTCAAAGGATTACAGCGCGATGATGGCCGGGGAGCAGGACCGTGAAAAGATTGACATGCTGTCTATGGAGCAGGAGGCCGAAAGGCAGGAGCACTCCTTCATTGGCCGTTTTGGGATTGCCATCGAGCCGGTGATAAGGCCGCTGGGATTTGACTGGAAGATGGGGATTGCACTGGTTACCGGGTTTGCAGGCAAGGAGATCGTGGTGAGCACCATGGGTGTGCTTTACCAGGCCAATGAAAATGCACCGTCTGGCGAGTCCACCTCCCTGGAGAGCAGAATCAGGGAACAGAAATATACTACCGGCAAACGAGCAGGCGAGCAGGTTTTTACCTCGCTTTCGGGATTCTCCTTTTTGATATTTGTTCTTTTTTACCTCCCCTGCGTGGCGGTGATAGCAGCGGTTGGAAGAGAATCCGGCAGCTGGAAATGGGCAGCCTTTGTACTCTTCTACACAACAGCCATTGCCTGGCTTGCAAGTTTTGCAGTATACCAGGTGGGGTCGCTGTTATATATGTAAGTTTTTGATATATTTGCAACCGGGTATTTCAACCTATACATCGTCATATGCATAAGAAATTTTCATTCCTGGTTTCCATGCCCTTCATGGGTATCCTGCTGGTTCTGTTCATCGTGGTCCTGGCCATTGCAACTTTTGTGGAGAGTGCTTACGGAGCTTCCACTTCCTGGGCGGTGATATACGGAACCCACTGGTTTGAGCTCCTGATGCTGGTAATGGCCATCAATATAGCAGGGGTGATGTTTAAAATGAGATTTTTCACACGGAGGAAGCTGGTGGTACTTGTATTTCACCTGGCCTTTATCGTGATCCTGGCAGGGGCGGCCATTACCCGTTTTATCAGTTATGAGGGGATCATGCACATCCGTGAGCAGTCAATCTCCAATACCATGCTGAGCGACAACGGTTACGTCCAGGTGGTCTTTGAGGCCAACGGCCAGAAGGTGGAGAGTGAGAAGGAGGTGATGATTTCGGAACTGACCCCGAAAGATTACAGGATGAGTACAAGCCTTGGGGTTGAAAAGGTGAAGATCCGCTCCACCGGCTACATGTCCAATGGCATTGAGCAGTGGGTGGCCTCCCCCGGTGGCGTACCCTACCTGCAGGTGGCACTGGTGACCGAGCAACAGAATTCGGTGGGACTCACATCGGGGTCTTCGAGATCTGTCCTGGGCTTTACTGTCTCATTTAACAACAACGATACCACGGCGCTGCTGAGGTTTGTCTCGGATGGGAACCAGGTCTTTTTGCATGCACCCTTTGCTGTGACCTCCATGCAGATGAGCGGGGCAGATGAGATCGAATACCAGGCCTGGGAGGCTGTTCCCATTATGGAGGGCTCCCTCTATGGAATGGGGAACCTGCGCCTTGCTCTCCAGGGATTTATCCCCTCTGCCGTGAAGAGGCTGGTGAGGGCTCCGGCCGGCGAGACGGGATACATTTCGGCGGTAAGCATGGAGATAAAATTCAGGGGAATGAGCTCCGAGGTGAACGTACCCGGAATGGTCCGGAGGATTGGTGAGCCGGTATCCGGCCAGATGGGTGATCTTAAATACAGCATAACTTACGGGTCGAAGGAGCTGCAGCTTCCTTTCTCGCTCTTTCTGAAAGATTTCCAGGTGGAGCGCTACCCCGGATCTCACAGTCCCTCCTCCTTTGCCAGTGAAGTGGTACTGGTGGACAAGGAGATGGACTTCCAGCAGGATTACAGGATATTTATGAATAATGTATTGAAACACAGGGGATTCAGATTCTATCAGTCCTCCTATGACACCGATGAGAAGGGAACCGTACTCTCGGTAAACAAGGATCTCGCCGGTACCTATGTGACCTATACCGGTTACCTCTTGCTGATTGCCGGAATGATACTGGCCATGTTTGTGAAGAACACTCGTTTTTCCAAATTTGCCAGTCGGACCAATTCTGCGGTGAAGACACTGCTTGTGGGTGCTCTTATCCTGGGTGCAGCGATGCCCGCATTCTCCCAGCAGGTACCCCCAAAGGAGGTGGCTGAAGAGTTTGGCAGCCTCTGGGTGCAGAGCAAGGGGGGGCGTTTTGAGCCTATGAACACCCTCTCCAGCGAGGTGGTAAGGAAGATTACCAAGAAAAGCAGTTTCAACGACTATACGGCCGACCAGGTGATGCTTGGTCTGATACTTTACCCCGATGCATGGAAGGCTGAGCCCCTGTTCAAAGTGAAGAACCCGGAACTGCACCGTACCATTGGTTACAAGGGAGAGATGATCAGCTTCAACCACCTTATGGATGAAACGACAGGTGCATACCTCCTGTCGGACCTGGTCAATGCCGCCTTCTCCAAGGAGGTTGCCAGTCAGACCGACCTTGACAAGGAGGTGATCAAGCTGGACGACCGGGTCAATGCCATGTACCTGGTTCAGTCGGGTGCCCTGATCACCATCTTCCCTGATAAGAACTCGGAGAATCATAAGTGGTTGTCCCTGTTGGAGGTCGTATCGGATCATGCGGAGGGTGAGCATGAGGAGGTATCCACCCTCTTCCTGCAATGTATGGATGCTGTACGTGCCGGTGATTATGGAGCCTCAAAAACGAAGCTGGATATCCTGAAGCAGAACCAGGTGCAGAATGAAACGTTGCTCCCTGCAGAGTCGAAGAAAAAACTGGAGATCAAGTACAACCGGATTAATCTGTTCCCGAGGCTGGCCAAATTTTACGGGCTGTTCGGGGTCATCCTCATGGCACTGCAGTTCCTGCTGGTTTTCCGTCCCAAAAAACTCTACAGCTACCTCTTTAACATCGGCATCATCCACCTGGCTGTTGCCTTTGCTATCCATACTCTGGTGCTGGTAGTACGGTGGTATATCAGTGGCCATGCTCCCATGAGCAACGGGTATGAATCGATGATTTTCGTGGCCTGGGTAACCATCCTGGCCGGACTGATCTTCGTGAAACGTTCGGGTTATGCCATGGCCCTCACTGCCATCCTGGCAGCCCTTTCACTGATGGTGGCCGGAATGAGCAACATGAATCCGGAGATCACCAACCTGGTACCGGTACTGAAATCACCCTGGCTCACCATCCACGTGGCAGTGATCATGGCCGGATATGGTTTCCTGGGGCTCGCCTCCATCATGGGACTGATGAACGTGGTGCTCTATGCATCACTGACACCTTCCAATAAGGGACGCATCCAGGAGGTGATAAACTCGGTGAGCGATGTGAACCAAATGACCCTCATCGTGGGGCTCTATTTCATGACCGCCGGGGTCTTCCTGGGCGGTGTCTGGGCCAACGAGTCGTGGGGCCGTTACTGGGGCTGGGATCCCAAGGAGACCTGGGCGCTGATAACCGTGCTGGTTTATGCCTTTGTGACGCACATGCACCGGATTCCGGGGCTGAGGGGAACCTTTGCCTTTAACATGGCATCTTTCGTCAGCTACTCATCGGTGATGATGACCTATTTCGGGGTGAACTATTTCCTGGGCGGGATCCATTCCTATGCAAGCGGATCGGCCTTTAAAGTCCCGGTGGCTGTCTACATTGCATTGGCTGTCCTGACCCTCCTTTCCTTCTTTGCCTACAGGCAGTGGAACAAGCACCTGCCCGATGCGGCGGCGGAGGAAGAGTAACTTAAAAGGGTATCCTGTTGAGGTCGGAACGGTTTTTCTTCCCGAAGTCCATGACACAGTTGACCCGGTAGCTGGTGTGGGGCCGGATTGCAACCCCCACCGAATTGAAACTCTCGTTGAGTATGTTTTTACGGTGGCCCACACCCTCGATGCCCTCGTCAATAAGCAGGATAATCACAATACCAACGGCCTCCCCGTATCCATAGGAGCAATTCTCACCCCAGGCGTAGTACGGATTTCTCTCCAGGGGAGCAAAGCGCTTTTTCATATTCCTGTGCCCCACATGTCCCGTTTCACCCGATTTCAAGGCATGCCCCTGGGCAACAGAGGTCAGGTCCTCTTCCGGATACAGGGGTGAGAGCCCTGATACCTTTGCCAGGTCTTTGTAAAGCGACCTCAGGTAGCTGCTCTTTTCCACCTGGTTCTCTTCCACGTATGTTTTTACAAAAGTCTCCGCAAAAAGGGGGCCATCGTGCCGGGCCATGTTCATGAAAAGAATCACCTTCTGCTCCTCTTCGGTGAGGTAGGGGATGCTGTTGCCGGTGTGGAGGCTCCTGACCACCTCCGTATCCCAGCTTTCCCACACCGAAGCCTGTGCGTTTGTTTTTACGGCAGTCATTAGAAGGGGAATGCTTAAGAGGAAAAGCAGTGATTTCATGGATCGATTATCAGATAGATGTCATAGTCTTCAAAAACCAGGAACTCAAGGCTCCTGTAAAGTTTTACTGCGGGTACGTTGTCGCGGTGCACCTCCAGTTTCATGGGGCAGTTAAGCTCCCTGGCAAAGGCAAGGGATTCAATGGCCAGTTTGCGGCCATATCCCTGGTTCTGCAGCGAGGGCCGGATGGCAAAGTGGTGAAGGAGCACCCGGCGTCCGTCCCATGTCATCCACGATGTGCCCGCCACCGAGTTGTCGGACCGATCCTCCAGGACCAGGAATTTCCCCCCCGCTTTGTTGCACCGGAGAATGATCTCCGAAGTATCGCCCCTTTCCACAGTGTAAATGCCGGTCTCTTTCCACAGGGCCTCTACACGGGAGTAGTCGGCTGGGTTGTAGTCGCGAATCAGCATTTCAGGATTCATCACGGACATAACAGACTGCATAAGCGCTATGCCTTGACCACGTAGACCTGACCGGTTTCATAGCGGATCACTTTGACCGTTTCGCCCCGTTCAATGAAACCGTATTCGGACTTGGCATCGAACAGTTTGTTGCTGATCATCACTTTGCCCGAAGGCCGGAGAACCGTGTGCGCCACCCCGCTCTCACCCACCAGTGTTCTCCCTTCGGTCTCCACGCCAATGAACCCGTCCGCAACCTGCTGTTCGGTCTTTAACGCGAGCTTGGAAAAAGCGGTTGTGGTGAGCAGTTTCCGGGTCGCCCACAGCGAGAAGATCAGGCCAAAGAGCATGGCTACCAGCACAAGGCTCAGGGCTCGCATCAACAATCCCAGTCCCTCGCCGGTAAATTCAGGATTCTCAAATACAATGTTGTCCACCAGGCTCAGTGTGAGACCGGTGACCATGGCAATGATGCCGGCCACCCCTGCCACCCCGAAGCCCGGAATGGCAAATACTTCGACCATGATAAGGATAATCCCCACGGCGAATATGATCATCTCCCAGTTTTCGGCCATTCCTTCAAGATAGAGCGGGGCAAAATAGAGCAAGGCAGCCATTATGGATGCAATCAGTGGGAAGCCGATGCCGGGTGACTGAAGTTCAAAGTAGATTCCGCCGATGATGATCATGATCAGGACTCCGCTGATCATTGGATTGATCAGGAAACCGATCACTTTGTCCATTCCCGACTGAGAGTATGATTTAAGTGTGTATTCTTTGATGCCAAGCGACTCAATTACCTCCTCCATATTGTCTTTAATCCCCTCGCAGTATCCTTTCTCCATGGCTTCAGTGGCAGTGAATGTGAGTACCTGGCCGGTATCGCTTACATTCTCCACGAAGAGTTTTGGGTCCACCATAGCTTCGGCAATAGCAGGATCGCGGTGCCAGACAAGCAGTGTATCTCCACCTGAGATCACGGTATCCTTACCGTGGGCCTCGGCTGTGGCGCGCATGGTAGCGCGCATATACGACTGATACTTGTCGGGTACCTGCTCCCCGGTCTGGTTCACCACCGTGGCGGCACCGATCTTGCCCCCGGGTTTCATATAGATGCTGTCGCAGGCAATGGAGATCAGGGCCCCGGCCGAGGCCGCATTATCGTCGATAAAGACATGTACCGGTACTGGCGAGTTGAGCAGCTTTGTCCGGATGGAGTCGGCCATGCTTACCTCGCCACCGTATGTGTTGAGGTGGAGGATGATCACATCTGCTCCCAGTTCGGCGGCCTCCTTGAAGGCCTCCTGTGTAATCCGCCAGGTGGGTGCGGCGATGTTGTCCATAATGCTGTAAGTGTAGACCAGGATGGTATCGTCCGATTCGCTGAGGGTTTCGCTTAGGTTTTCGGGGATGGTGCCCGGATTTGCAGTGCTGTCGGGTGCAAGGGACTGGCTGCTGAGTAAAAGTGCGAGGATCAGCAGTACGGGTATATTGAGGTATCGCTTCATAATGACGGATTATACTCAAAAGTACGAATATTTTCTGCTAAATTTGTGGCGTTAATCAATTCGTCATACATGCAGTTCAACCAATTAACGGCTATCTCTCCAGTGGATGGCCGATACAGGTCCAAGGCAGAACCCCTCTCCGGCTATTTTTCGGAGTACGGGCTGATCAAATACCGGGTACAGGTGGAGGTGGAATATTTCATAGCACTCTGTGATTCAGGGATCCCCGCTTTGAAAGGCGTTCCGGCCGAAATTTTTCCCCAACTCAGGAATATCTATAAGTCTTTTTCAGTTGGGGATGCACAGAAGATAAAAGATATTGAAAAGGTAACCAACCACGATGTAAAGGCTGTGGAGTATTTCGTGAAGGAGCAGTTCGAATTGCTGGGCATGGATACCTTCAGGGAGTTTATTCATTTTGGACTTACCTCCCAGGACATCAATAATACGGCCACCCCGCTGTCGTTGAAGGATGCCATGAAGACCGCTTACTACCCTCTGCTGGATGAAGTCACCGGTGTGCTGGAGAAGCTGGCTACTGAGTGGGATGCTATTCCCATGCTGGCCCGTACGCACGGACAACCCGCTTCACCCACCAGGCTGGGCAAAGAGATCCGGGTTTTTATCGAAAGGCTCGATGTTCAGCTGGAACAGCTTGAAGAGATTCCGCTTCCTGCCAAATTCGGCGGAGCCACCGGCAACATGAATGCCCATGTGGTTACATATCCGGAGATTGACTGGTTCCAGTTCGGTGAGCGTTTTGTGGGTGAGGTGCTGGGACTGAAGCGTTCATGGCCTACTACCCAGATCGATCACTACGACAACCTGGCTGCCATGTTCCATGCCTTTGAACGGATCAATACCATATTCCTGGACCTGGCGCGCGACATATGGACCTATATCTCCATGGAGTACTTCAAGCAGAAAATCAAGAAGGGGGAGATTGGGTCATCGGCCATGCCGCACAAGGTGAATCCCATCGACTTTGAAAATGCAGAGGGGAACCTTGGCCTGGCCAATGCCCTGTTTGCCCACCTTGCCGCCAAATTGCCGGTCTCCCGCCTGCAGCGCGATCTGACCGACTCGACGGTATTGAGGAACCTGGGCGTTCCACTGGGGCACACCATCATTGCCATGCACTCTATGATCAAGGGCCTGGGCAAACTGATTGTGAACGAGAAGGCCATCCGGGCCGATCTGGACAAGCACTGGCCAGTGGTGGCCGAAGCGATCCAGTCGATATTACGGCGCGAAAATTATCCCAATCCATACGAGACCCTGCTGGACCTGACCCGTACCAATGAGGCGGTAACACAGGAGACTATCAAGAAGTTTATCGGGACACTGGCAGTCAGTCAGGAGGTCAGAGAAGAGCTTTTAAAAATAACCCCCTGGAATTATACAGGATTATAGTTTCTCCCGTTCCTATATTGGAGGCAGACTGAATGAGAAGATTTTTACAATTACTAAGGTACCTGATTCCTTATAAATGGCTGGTTGGCCAGAATGTTATCTACAATATTCTTGGGGCTTTCTTCGGACTTTTTTCCTTTGCCATGGTGGTGCCCTTCCTGAGGGTTCTTTTCGAGATCCAGGAGCTGGTGAACGATCCCATTCCTTTCCAGCTAAACGTTGACTATCTCATGCACATGCTCAACTACTACATGAGCATGATCATGGCGAAGCACGGTGAGGGTGGAGCCCTGATGATGGTAAGTATCCTTGTGGTTATATTCAGCCTGATGAAGAATGGCTTTCTTTTCGGGGCCAATTTCGTGCTGGCACCCATTCGCGCTTTCGTGGTACGGGATATGAGAAATGACATTTACGGGAAAGTTATCACACTTCCCCTCTCATTCTATTCCGAGGCGCGTAAGGGGGATGTCCTTGCCCGGATCTCCAACGATGTACAGGAGGTGGAGACCTCGGTGATCTCTTCCCTGCAGATGTTGTTCAGGGATCCCATCACCATTGTCATATACCTGATTTTCCTTTTTTCCATTTCCTTCCAGCTTACGATCATCGTCCTGGTACTGCTCCCCGTATCGGGGTTGCTCATCGGGCGCATTGCCCGTAAGCTGAGGAGAACCACCTTTAAAGGGCAGCAGAAGCTTGGAATCCTGCTGGCTCAGGTGGAAGAAACCCTCTCGGGATTGCGCATTATTAAGGCCTTTAACGGAGAGGAGCGAATGACCTCGAAATTTATGGAGACCAACCAGCATTTTGCCCTCCTTTTTCGCAAGGTTTTCCGGCGACGCTACCTTGCCAGTCCCATAAGTGAGTTCCTGGGCACCATTGTGATGATGTTAATCCTGACCTACGGCGGATATATGGTGATAAAGGGCGGGGCCGGACTGGATGGGGAGAACCTGATCTTCTTTCTGATCATCTTCTCTCAGATCATTACCCCGGCAAAGGCCTTCAGTTCTGCGTGGTTCAATATCCAGAAGGGCCTGGCTTCGGTCGACCGCATCGATCAGCTGCTGGATGCTGACATTAAGATCGAAGAGAAAGAGGATGCCCTGCAGGTGGACCAGTTTAAAGAGTCAGTTGAGTACAGGAATGTCTCCTTCAAGTACGATAAGGAGTATGTGTTGAAAGATGTTTCCTTTACCATCAGAAAGGGAGAAACCATTGCCCTGGTGGGGAAATCGGGTTCGGGGAAGTCTACCCTGGTGGATCTTCTGCCCAGGTTTATGGATGTGGAGCAGGGGGAAATCCTGATTGACGGTATTCCGCTGACCGATTATGCCCTTAAGCCTGTTCGCAGTCTTATGGGGATTGTGAGTCAGCAGTCCATCCTTTTCAATGATTCCTTCAGGAACAACATTGCTTTCGGGATTAGCAGGCAGCCCGGGGAAGATGAGATTATCAATGCGGCCAAAGTTGCCAATGCCCATGAGTTTATCATTGAGAATGAAGAAGGCTACGAAGCCGGGGTTGGTGATGGCGGCAGCAAGCTCAGCGGCGGACAGAAACAGAGGGTGAGTATTGCCCGGGCGGTGATGGCAAATCCACCCATCCTGATTCTTGATGAGGCCACCTCGGCTCTGGATACAGAGTCGGAACGGCTGGTACAGGAAGCCATTATCAACCTGATGAAAAGCCGAACCTCTATTGTGATTGCCCACCGGCTCTCCACCATCAAGCATGCCGATCAGATTCTGGTTATGGATGAGGGGAAGATCGTGGAAAGGGGTACCCATGATGAGCTCATGAAGAAGCCAACGGGGGTATATTATAAACTGCACAAAATGCAAATGACCTGATAGCCATGAAAATCAGCGGATTCTCAATGGGCAAGAATGCCCATAAACTTTACTACCCTATGCGGACTGCCATAGAGTCAATTCTTCCGCTGGTGGATGAGTTTGTTGTTGCCCTGGGCGATTCAGACGAGGATGATACTAC
>JAAEOI010000546.1 GCA_024244665.1 Bacteroidota bacterium
GTAAAGATCCGTCTTTGCCCCACGAAAATCGCCGTTGCTGTTAAAAAACTCCACATCATGCCCGCCCTGATTGTGCGGACCATTGTCGCTGCAGAAGATGAACATGGTATTTTCATCGATGCCATGCTCGACCAGGCTGGCCAAAATTTTTGCCACGGACTGGTCCAGGTTATGCACCATAGAGGCAAATCCCTTTTCCGGATCCGGCCAGTCCTTATCTTCAAAGGGACCATAAGAGGGCACTTCCATGCCGTCCGGTTTTTTCTGGTTATTGGCGTGCGGGGTAATGTGTGACAAAACCAGGAAGAAGGGCCTGTCCTTGTTCTGATCAATGAATTCCAATCCTTCACGGTCAAGGAGGAAAGGAACATAATCTTCCTTCACTTCGGCCACACCCGGACCTTCGGGCATGTGTCTCCAGGGATTCTCCCCGTTTTCGTCGAGCTGCAGCTTATTGCGCAAAGGCACCTTCTCTCCATTGCGGTAGAGGAACTCGGGATAGGGATTGTGGGCATGCCAGGAGTTCAGGTATCCATAGAAATAATCAAAGCCCTTTCTTTGGGGATCATCTGTGGGGACCGGGTGACCGCAGTCCCACTTGCCAATCTGGGCCGTCGCATATCCCGCCTCTTTCATGACCCTGGCCAGGGTCATTTCATGGTCGCCCACCGCCAAACCGTGCTTCCAGTTCCGTACCGAAGTATGGCCTGTATGCTTCCCGGTGAGCAGGCTGACCCTGGAAGGGGCACAAACGGAACATCCGGCATAAAAATCGGTGAAGCTCATCCCTTCTTTCGCCAGCCGGTCGATGTTGGGCGTGGCGAAGCGCTGCTGACCCAGGTGGCTCAGATCGCCATAGCCCAGGTCATCGCACAAAAACAGGATGACATTGGGTCTGTTTGTATCATTACTGGATTTCTGACTTTGATTGCTGCATGAGCACAGTAATCCTGCAAGAAGGATAATAAAAACACAATTGCGGGGAAAGATATTCTTCATGTCTTAATTCATTTTCCTGGGGGGTGCACCGCTCCACCTGATGTGGAAATCTGTTTCATTCTCTTCCAAAAAATCATTGCGCTTTATCTTCAACCCGGCAGATTCTTCTTCAGATAATATTGTCCATTCACCCGATGTAATACCTTGTATATCCTCAGCCAGTTTTTTTCCCGGATCAGCTACCCCCCTGACATCGGGCAGAGCCATGCCCCTCACATAATCCTTATCCTTCTCCCAATCCCAAAAACGAAGGTATTTCTGTTCCCCCTGAATGAAAGCTTCCAGGAGGATGTGCATTCCTCTTTTCTCTCCCGGATAGAGCGATTCAGCATTTGTTACCTGGTGGTGACCAAGGGGTTCCCGATAAAAGAATACCTGGCTTTCCGGCAGCGGGGATTCCGATCCGGTAATATAGGGCATGATGTTATTCCCGTCAAAGTCCTCCAGATCATTTTTCCCTGTCATTGCCATCAAGGTAGGAGCCACATCAGCTGCACTTACCAGTCCGTCGTATACGCTTCCCTTCAGATCACTATTGGAAATGGCATGGGACCAGACGATAAAGGGTACCCGGATCCCTCCTTCATACACATCCCATTTATGACCCGAAAAAGGGTAATTACTGCCCACGATGGCACCATTGTCACTGGTAAAAATGATGACTGTATTTTCCTCCACTCCCGTTTCTTTCAAAGCCTGCCGGATCTGGCTCAGCCCACGGTCGACAGAGTAAACCATGGAAGCATACACATATTTATTCCAATCGGTCCCTGTCATTCCTTCTGGAATTTTTCTTTCCCGGATACTGCTGTCTGCCAATGGTCCAAATACTTCGGGGAACAACATTTTCAGATCCTCCGGCTTGCCTTGAATGGGCTGATGTGGTGCCGTATAGGCCAGGTAGAGGAAAAAGGGGCTGTCTGAATTGCGTCTGATAAAGTCCGTCGCCCCTTCAGTGTATATATCAGTGATGTATTCATTCCCTTTTGCCCTGTAGGAGGCATCCTTTTCAAAAATATGTCCCGGCAGGATTTCATCCTTCTTTAGATAAAACCCACGCATGCCCCCCCGCAGGAACAAGCCCTGGTCAAATTCAGTTCGCACCTCATCAAGGTAGTAGGTGTTCCTCGCGTTGGCAAGCGCCCCGTGGCATTTCCCGTACATGCCCGTTGTATATCCTTCCTGGCGCAGGCGCCGGCCAATCCAGGGGAAATCCGGATCAATGGCGCTCTTGCGGTTGATCCAGCATCCACTCAGCAGCATTTGCCTGCTGGGAGCACACCAGGAAGCCATGTAGGCACGGGTACAGATAATCCCGTCGTGGGCCAGGTCGTCCAGCTCCGGGGTGTGGAGATGGGCGATGGATTTATCATCTCCGCCCTGGTACAATTCCCGATAAGCACCCATGTCACCAAAACCCATATCATCCACAAGGATCACGATAAAATTTGGCTTTTGCTGAGCCTGCACAGCCGGTATGCTAAAAAGGAATAGAAATGCACTCAATTTCAAATAATTCTTCCTCTTCATATTAAGCCCTTTAGAATAATTTCATTTTCTGTTTCCTGCAATATTGATAAAATTAGCAAAATGATTTTCAATCAAGCGATCCAGGAAGACAGCGACGTAACCGGCGTAGACCTTGAATGGGTCATCGCCGATTGCCGAAAGATAACGCTTCAGCTCTGCAAGATCTTTTTCCGTGGTCACGCTCATCGCCATTCCCCCATAGCCAATTGATTTCAATTCACTGATCCACTGGATTAATCCACACCAAGCCGGGTGAAATCGAATTTGAAGACACCGAGAGGATAGTCAGCCTGATTAGAGTCCTGGACCCAAAGGGCGATTATATGAAGATTATTCATGCTCCAGAAGAGCCTGCACGATTTCTCGCCAGTGGGCTCGAGCCTGACCCAGGCCTGGTAGTTTCGAAAAGGCATTGGGCTGTCGATCAGTTCGATGATTTTGTAACTGAAGGTCATCGCTTCGTCATCATAATTCACCAGTCGCTCTACAACGGTGCCCCCTCCCGCTTCTTCGGAAATGGTGAGATAGCGAACGGCACCACCGTGACTCAAGCGACTCTCCGGAACAGAAGTGTGATAATCGGGTAGGGTATGGAAGCCTGCGATCAGGTTCCAAACGGCAGCCGCTGGAAGTTTGAAATCGTGGGACGTTTCTACTTTTGAGTCTTTCATCATGGCCTTATTGAATAAATCGTTCAAATAGGTTCTCTGTCATGCGCTGTACGCTCGGATCCGGGCCCGATACCTGTGTAAGCCATGAGGGCAGAACGTGACCCGGGGGGGATGATAATTTTTGTGCAAACCAGATCGTCCCGGCGTTAAACACTACATTGCCCTTTGCCCCATTGTACATCGTTGCCACATGAGGCGGCAGGGGATTCCCATTTGGATGTGTTATAGGGGAATAGGCCAGGACCTCCATGCCGGGCAGATCCATGGCTGGAAAGCCGTGATATTCCCAGCCGATCAAATCGCTGATCTCTTCGCTTTCTTGTAAACCGGTGCCTTCATACAGCCAGTGCTCATGGTTCCGGCAGATCCAGTCACCGCCGCTTATGCCGGCAGTTAAGCCACCCATGAGCTGTGCCCCACTCGGTCCCGGAGGATACTTGCCCATACTTTGAATGACCTGCTGTATCATTGGCTCCTTAAGTTGCTCGGCTGTAAATTCACCAGTGAACAAACCTTTGCGGTGGATGATCCGGTGGGGCTGTCCCGTGGAAGAGGGCAGCAGGGGCACCACACCCCAGACCGAATTCCCACTCAGGAAGGCCAGGTTTAGTCCCCCGTCACGGGCCGCACTTACCTTGTCGAACATCTCCATCGACCAGTACTCGTCATGACCCACCGAGATAAAGCCTTTGGCCCGCAGCAGACCCGATAGTGGATCCACATGCACATCCAGGTTGGAGATATACGACACATCGTAGCCCTGCTTCTCCATCCAGTAAGAAAGGGGAAATTCCCAGAGCAGGAATTCGCCCGACCCCACCGAGGAGGGCCTGTCGACCAGGTGATCCTGGCAAAAATTGGCGTAGGGACGGTCAAAACTCGCCCAACCTGTTTCGGCAGCGTCAGTGCTCCACTTTTTCCTGCCATTGGGATTGTAGACTTCCTTGTCGTTATGGTAAAGCGACCACCTGTCGTCGGGCCAGCTGTTGTAGGCGGCCCAGCTCAGATCGCTGCACTGGAACAGCAGCTCGCAGGGCCTGTCGTCACGGACGATGAAAATAACATAACTCTGCAGGCCATCCTTATTGGCGGTGAGCCTGCTCTGGTATACATCGCGCAGGGTTTTGGTGCTCAATTTGCCCAGGTAGACACCGCTCACCCAGTCGTCGGGAATCACAAATTCCACCGAAGGCTCCCATTGGCATTCACGCAGAAGATTATTACCGACAGGCGGATCAGGCTGGGTCGTACCCTGGAGCGAATCAAAACGTTTCATGCTCCGCCCACCATCGCCGCCGTAGTAACCGGTGCGGAATATCTCCAGGCTGAATTCGGTAACCGGATTGGTGCTTACCATGATTTTCAAAGTATCGCCTGCCCGCACGCTCATCTCCGAACAGTATCCCTCGATACGCGGGGAACGCCACCAGGTATCCGGGTCGATATAGGTGTTGGTCAGCATCCAGTCCCGCGTACCGGGCCTGGCATTTTCAATCTGTATCAAATTCTGTGGCTTTTCCTGGCTGAACACACCTGGTAAAACCATGAAGAATAGTACGGCAGTAAAAAATAGTCCTTTTTTCATATCTTCTGTTTTAATAATCTGAAGCCGCCAGGTAGCTACCTGATTGAAGCTTGAAAATTGCATATCCATCCTTGAATTCTGCCTGACCAGGTTCTAAGGCATCCGACAGCTTCTTCCCGTCAAGCCAGGCATTCCCGATGCTTTTGCATGGGATATGTACTGTAGAGCTGGTATTGGGAGGAATAGTAAACCGATATTCAAACCGGCCATTCTCAAGTTCCCATGCAGCTTCAATTTTACCACTCATGGAATGGTAACTCCCTTCGGCCCGTGTTAGAGTCCCGCCGGGAAGTGGTTTGAGTATAAAATGCTTGAATCCGGGCGAATCATTATCGGGTTGAATACCAAGGATGTTTTCATACAGCATCTCTCCTATTGCCCCGAAGGAATAATGATTGAAGGAGTTCATTCTTGCATCCTGAAAGCCACGTCCTTTCACATAAGCGTCCCATCGCTCCCACATAGAGGTAGCGCCCTGTTCGATGGAGTAGCCCCAGGAGGGGAACTCTTTTGTCTCAAGCAAATTAAAAGCTTTTTCTATATACCCCCTTTTTATAAGCTCCTTCATAAGACATATTGTAGAATGAAAGCCGGTATTCAAACGTCCGCCATAGGGGATGAACTTGTCGATCATTCTTTTTTCAAATAGCTCTTCCAGATGTTCCGGGAAGATTCCAAAATTCAGGGCCATGGCATAACAGGCCTGTGCATCACCTTCAATTTTCCCATCTTCATCAACAAAATGCATCAAAAATGCCTCCTGAATTTCGCTGGCCAGCTCTGAATAATAATTGGCTTTTTTACTCCTTCCGCTTAACTCTGCCATACTGGCGAGTCTGTTTACAGACCTGTAGAACATTAAGGTGGAAAACACAGACGAAGGTACTTGTGCCCCTGTTTCCGGAAACCCTTCCGCTTTCAATGTATTTCCATTAAGCCAGTCACCATAATCCAATCCCAGTCCACTTTCCCAGATCAGGCCCGGATTGTTTTCCCTGATATTCTCAATATATCTTTCGTATGCATCAAAATGGTCCCCGATAATCTCCAGATCTCCGTAATTCGAATGCATAAGCAGAGGAAGCGCAATGGCTGCATCGGCCCATCCCGGTGCATTTGTAAAATGCTTTTCATAGGCAAAGGGTTGCGGAGCAAAATCCGGAAATGTACCCCGTTCAGATTGGGCATCCAGAACGTCTATCATCCATTTGTTGTAAAAGGCGGCCATATCCCGGTTAAACATGGAGGTCTGGGCAAAAACAGCCACATCACCCAACCATCCACACCTTTCATCACGCTGGGGACAGTCGGTGGGTACTCCCTGCATATTGCTTATATGCGACCTGTTGATGTTTTTGTAGAGCTGATTGAGCATCGGGTTGGAACAAGAAAAGGATCCTGTCCGGGGCAGATCCGAAGCAGTAACCCTGGCATGCAGTATACTTTTATCCGGAATTCTGTCCATGCCCTGCACCTCTACAAATCTAAACCCATGGTAGGTAAATAGTGGTTCATAATCCAATTTTCCTGTAGGACCCAGAATAACAGTGTCGGTTTGAATGGCTGCACCCAGATTTTCTGTATAAAGTGCCCCATCCTCATCAAGGATCTCACCGTGCCTTAGTACGATCCGGTCCCCCGGACTTCCTACAAGCTGAATATTACACCATCCTGCAATATTTTCCCCCACATCAAAAATCAGATGACCCTCTTTTGTTTTCACCACACTTTTTGCTTCCAGGGTTTCAATAACCCGTATGGCCTGGTTGACCTGTGGAACCAGGTGGACATCCACCTGGTGATCTGCTTCAGCTCTTTCCCACGCCGAATCATCGAAATCTTTGGTTTTCCATCCTTCAACTTCCCTATTTGCATCGTAGGTTTCACCTAAAAAATGATCAGCCATGCGGATGGGCCCGTCTCTATATATCTTCCAGGAGTCATCACTGACAATGGTCTCTTTCTCACCATCCGCATATACCAATTCCATCTGGAAAAAGAAGCGGCGGTTCAGTCCATAGGCTCCTCTTTTGGGAAAATATGCACTCCAGCGGGTTGGCCCGAGCATACCGGCGTACCATCCGTCGGCAAGCTGCACACCGATCACATTGGTCCCCTGATCCAGAAGATGGCTTACATCCAAAACCTGGTATTGCACCCGCTTATGATAGTCGGTCCACTCGGGAGCCAGTACTCGCCCGTCGGGTGAATGGCCATTCAGCATCAGATCATATATTCCCAGTGCCGAAACATACGCGATGGCCTGCACCGGTTTGGCTTTTAGCTTGAATGCCTTCCGGAGCAAAGGAGAGGGCGGAATCGGCCTGCTTCCAGGAGGGGGTGGTGTACGGGTAATACCGTCCGTAAGCATATCAGGATCATAGCCGTCTTCGCGGTCAATTTTTATCAGCGCATCTTTATATGAAACCTTGCATCCCTGGGACATTACCTCATCTGCACCAAATATTTGCAGTTCGGCAAGCGAGAAAGCAAACAGTTTTCCAGGATCACCCTTGTCTTCATAATCATATATGCGATGATCATATTTCTGCAACTCTGTCGCCACAAAACGCAGGTAGCGAGCCCGGACATCGCCCAGTGAAATATCGACCGGATCCCCTCCTGGTGTCCGGGTAGGAGCTTTTGTCGCAGCTGTCTCCCAGTTTTCTCCATCGCGGCTCAAGTCAATCCGGTAGGCAAGCGGGAAATAGTAGTCCTCGAGCTCCCTGATATTGTTGTGGGAAGGATAAATCCTGATTTTATCAAATGATTTAGTTTTCCCCAGGTCAATTTGCACCCATTTTTCTTCAGCTGCCCTGTCGGTATATGCACTCAGGTAACCGATATGCTTATATAGCAAAGGATACTCGAGAGGAGCTTCCGCCTGGTCACCTATCCAACTGGCTATCCAATCCGAGGGATCGAAGGCTCCGGTAATAAAGCTTTCTGTTTCGCTCCAGTTTGAAACCTTTCCATCCCGGTCCCACACCCTGACTTTCCAAAAATACTTTGTATAAGACTCCAGCCTGCCCCCATGCCATTTTACGCTAAAAGATTGATTCCCTTCTCTTTTACCACTGTTCCAGACCATACCTTTGCCTGCGTCCAGCATTGCTTTTTGATCACTGACAATGAGCTGCCAGGCAGTTTGCCATTGCTCACTCTCAGTGGAGGCCAACTCCCAGCTAAAACGGGGCGACGATTTAGTAACTATGGCCTCCTTCATGTATTCACACCTCAGGTTAGTGCCATGGAATTCAGTCGTGATCTTTTCTGAACAGGCCCCTGAAAATATCGCCAGGGCAAGCAGCACTATGTTGGTTTTCCATTTCATAGTATTTTCATTCATTTTATTTCGCCAGCTCTGCAACTTCTTCGGCATTAAGCGCTCGTGCCCAGACGTATATTTCGTCCAGAGAACCTTCAAATGGTTTGACACCAAAATTAGCTTGCAATAACTTTTCGTAGGAAGACCTGCCACCCCCGTGTCCTCCCCCCCCGACACTGACCTTATTGACCATGCTGACATTGATCGCCTGGTCCTTGCCGACAACTTCGGATCTGACGGCCTTGCCATCGACGTAGAGCTGGATTTCGGAGAGCTTGCAGTCTTTCCCGGGCATGGACATGGCAATATGGTGCCACTTTCCGTCGTTGAGTTTCTGTCCACCGGCAAGCAAACGTGCATCGTCCGCCATCAGGAGCTCCGGTCTGGCATTCCTCAGATTCAGGTTCCAAAGTCCATGCTTTAAGCCTCCCCTTCCTGTGTTGATGAGGACCATATCCTCTTCCGAGGTGGTCTTAAGCCACAATGCGTAAGATACCACATTTCCATAGCTGTGAGGCCCCGCTCCGTAAACGGCCATCTGACTCCCGGGATTGAACACCGCGGCTTTGCCACTTGGTCCATCGGCGGCCAATTCAATATTGCCGTTTTGCGCATCGTAGTTGCGTCCGAACGCACCTCGGTTAGGGAAGGAACGATCGCAGGTAACTCCTTCGATGTCAACTTCACTCTTAAAGGGATTTCCACCCTGATATAGTGAAAAACCCAGGACGATCCGATCCTTCATGGCGAAGTTCTCTTCAAAATCA
>JAAEOI010000547.1 GCA_024244665.1 Bacteroidota bacterium
ACAATCGAGTTTGAAAGCACAGCTGAAAAGGGAACTGAATTTACGGTGACATTGCCTGTATAATTAGTCCAACCTGACAAACATATTAATGCATTGACAATGGTATGCCGTCGATACCTATCCGAAAAATAGTTGGAGTTGTGTTACTGAAAAGGATGTTTAATGAGAGCGATGAAAGTGTAGTTTACCGGTGGAAAGAGAATCCCTACTGGCAGCTACAGGCTTCAATATGATGAAGATATTGAGGAGGATCAAGGCAGAAACTGTTGTTTTGTACCTATATTTTTATGGAACCTTGGTACACTATACGAATATTAAAACCTTGAACCTGGAAAACCAATGGGTTTTTCAGGATTAACTATTTAGTGCTACCGAATGCGCAAGGCGCTTTGTCTGTCAATAAATAACTGCTGCTTGCAATTCGATGTACTGAATTAGTGCTTAAATTGCTTAACATGAAAACCGCGACATCTAGGATTCTTTTACTGGGATTGCTTGCGATATCACTGCTTCCCGTTAATGCTCAGAAAATAGGATTTGGCCTCGGGGGTTCCTACCAGTCATCCGACATAAAGAACTCAATAGGTGTCGGTTTTGATTTCATGCTGGGAAGTTCAATCTATCAGCAGGAAAACGCCTTTTTGGCCCTGGACTGGAGATTTCGTTTCCTTGCCGGGTATAACGAGGCCTATGACCACAGAGTGAATAGTATTGGCAGCTATGACAATATCCGGTATACACATTTTAACTACGACCTGGAATTTGCTTTAACCCTTAATCGCCTTCGTGAACGTACAGGGATCATTTTCAGTGGATTTGTCGGAGCGGGGATTACGCATGGTATAACTTCGACCGATCTGCTCGATGCATCCAATAATGCTTATGATTACTCTTCAATCCTTCCAAACAGGGATCCTTCTGAGATTCTGGCAGATCTTGATCAACTGACGGATAAAGATTTCGAAACCCGCTTGCAGAGTAGTGCTGCAATTTTACCTACTGCAGGGATCTATTTGGGATATGAGTTCACACCCCATTTTGCCATGGGAGTGGAACATAAAATGAATTTCTCATTGAGTGAGCATAGCAGCACTTTTGGTATTGACATTGATAATCAGATTTTAAAGGGATCTTCTTTGGATTGGAACAATTATACCAGCCTTGTATTTAGATGGACTCTTGGCGGAGGATCCTCTGGAAAAAGCAACAATCCTGTTCCTGATTCCGATCCCGTACCCTCAGTAGTGGTTTTCCCTCCGCAGGTTGATATTGCTACTCCTTATGCCAATCCCTATGAAACTTCTGAAAGCAGTGTTAAAGTCACTGCCCGGATTTTTAATATTACACGCAAAGAGGATATCTCGGTAAAGCTGAACGGGCAAAACCAGGACTTTCTGTTTTATTCCTCAATTAGTAGCGTTGAGATCAACACAAATCTGCGGATGGGCAGTAATTCCCTGGTAATTTCCTGTCAAAACAGTGCAGGAAGCGACAGTGATGATTTAGTACTTAACTACAGCAAGTCTGTCAATCCTCCTTCCACCATTCAGGCTGAACCAAATGCAGACGGGACAGTAGCGGACAAGACGAACATTACCTATGTTGTAAGGACTGAAGAGGGCTTCCCACCCGAGGTGAAAATTCTTCAACCCTTTGATCCCCGGTCCATAAACTATGAATCTACGGCAGAGATTCTAGCTGAGATCAGTAATGTTGAAACACACAGGGATATCAGCTTTAGTATAAACGGAATAAATACAAATGCTTTCTCATTTGACCGGACGACAAAGCGATTGATTGCAGATGTCTCCTTAAATGCCAGTACTACCAATATAAATATCAGTGCTCAGAACAGGTTTGGATCGGACAGTGATTCCAGGATAATTATCAAAGAAACCCAGGCTGTCGAATTCCAACCCTGTCCAAAGCCCGTGATATCATTCTCTGTCACAGAATCCGGAACATACCTGTTAAGTGGAACTGTACGCAATGTTCAGTATAAGGGAGACATTTTCCTTTCTGTGAATGGAAGACCATACAACAACCTGAGATTCAATTCTTCCTACGGAGAAATCCAGGCAAGCCTCAACCTTGATCCCGGAACTCATACCATAAACATCAATGCAAGGAATGGGTGTGGAAGTGTGAGTGAATTCAAAACCATCCACATTGAAGCTCCATGTATAACACCTTCAGTAAACATGGACATACAGGAGGTCTCTTCCGAGAATGCTACACATTTACTTAGTGCAAGACTTCAAAACGTAGGCATGAGGGACAATATACACCTCATGATAAACGGCACTTTTCTGACTGACTTCCAGTTTAGTCCCACCTCAGGACTGCTTACTGCAAGCCTGAACCTTGAACCCGGATCACACAATATTTTGCTTGTTGGAATGAATGAATGTGGCAGCAACCGTGATTCCAGAACCGTCGTTATCAAAGCGCCCTGCCAATTGCCTTCAGTAAAGATGAACATTTCAGAAGTCTCGGCCGAAAACATGACACATCGGCTTAATGCAAGCTTCCAAAACGTTAGCAGCAAGAGCAATGTCGCCCTCATGGTGGACGGCACTCCTCAAACGAATTTCCGGTTTAACCTTGCTAATGGTCGGGTATCTGCAAATTTCAACCTCGATCCGGGCTCCCACACGATCGTTATCAATGCGAACAACGAATGCGGAAGTGATAGTGAATCAAAAACTATTACCATTTCCGAACCCTGTATTCCACCATCGGTTAGTTTCGCTATCTCAGAAGTCAATACGGCAAGGGCAAGCCATCGACTCAGAGGAAGAATCCAAAACGTGAAG
>JAAEOI010000548.1 GCA_024244665.1 Bacteroidota bacterium
GGATGACAGAGTATTTGCATTGGAGTATTTTGATGACAAGGTCTACTTGTCGGGAAGATTTGCAGATACCCTTCATTGGGGAGGCATTGAATTATCTACAACAGGTCCAGCAGACTTTGACATGTTTACGGGTTCCCTTGACGCCGATGGCAATTTCAGGGAAGCCAATAGTTTTGGAGGACAAGATGACAGCAAAGAGGAATCCCGGGGTATTTTTCAGAATGGAGATAAATTGTATACTGTAATGATCTCTAACTCAGAGTTACTAGTTATTGGAGAGGATATTTACACTTCCGACGGATTATCCGATTACCTGATTGTTGGAGTAATTGGCTGCGACCCAATCTCCATCGACAACACCATCTACACACATGTTACAGGTTGCTATGGTGACAGTACCGGAGCCATACAGATTGCTGCAAGTGGTGGATTTGGCGGGCCATGGCAGTACTCCGTTGATAACGGCTTGAAGTATCTGGATGCTCCTTATTTCCCGGAATTAACTGCCGGGGAATACCAGGTGTTGGTGATTGATAAGGAAAATTGTACCGAAGTGGGGGATTTGGTGGCTCTTACCCAACCCGATTCGTTGGGGATTGAGGTGGTGAGTGTGGCTGATATTACGGCTGATGGTGATGGGTCGATTGTGGTTAGTGCAATTGGTGGTTCTGCGCCTTACACTTATACGCTGCAGCCAGGCGGTGTTCCCCAGGTATTAGGGAAATTTGATTTTGCTCCAGGGGACTCGGGGTTTTATGTTGTAGAGGTGAATGATCTTGGTCAGTGTGGGCCGGTGGCGACTGATACCATTGAGATTAAGGATTATGTGTCGGGGGTGGGGATTGATGAGTTTGGTGGAGTGGAGTTGAGGGTGTTCCCGAATCCGTCGGCCGATTTGATTACGATTGAGATGCCTTTGGGGGCTGCTGAGGTTTCGATGGAGGTGTTGAGCCTGGCAGGTCAGGTAGTGATGAGAAGGCAGGCCTATACCACGGGTGGAGTGCTCAGGGAAACGATTGATGTGTCTGACCTGGCCTCTGGTATGTACATGCTGCGGGTAAACGGGCAGGCTCTCAAGTCGGCCATCGTGGTTGAATAGAACTGAATATTCATATAACAATATTAAAGGCTGTCTCGTTTGGGGCAGCCTTTTCCTTTCCCCTTTTTTGGCATAGTCAAAAAACAGTGATGAGGATGATATCCTGAAGCTACGAGATTAATGACAAAATCGTACCTTTAGCAGGACCGAAATTGTTACTGAAAAACTCTGTTAAAACATGAAAATTCTGATCATTGGAGGAGGGGGCCGGGAACATGCCATGGCATGGGCCATTGCAAAGAGCCCTCAACTTGAGAAACTTTTTATTGCACCCGGGAATGCGGGGACCGCTGAACTGGGGACCAATGTACCCATCGGGGTGGAAGATTTTGAGGGTATCAGGAAGCTGGTGATCGATGAGGGGATTGAACTGGTACTTGTGGGGCCCGAAGCTCCCCTGGTGGCCGGGGTGGCCGATTTCTTTAAAGATGATCCTGAATTGAAGGGTGTGGCAGTGATTGGTCCGTCGAAGGCGGGGGCTGAACTGGAGGGCAGTAAGGATTTTGCAAAGGTGTTTATGAAGGACAATGAGATTCCCACCGGGGAGTTCAGGACCTTTATTGATTATACGGTTGCCGAAGGGTACTATTTCCTCTCTCAGCTTAAGCCGCCATATGTGCTGAAGGCCGACGGACTTGCTGCCGGGAAAGGGGTTCTGATTATTGATGATCTTGAGGAAGCGAAACGTGAGCTGCACAGTATGCTTCATGGAAAATTTGGGAAAGCGTCAAAGAGGGTGGTGGTTGAGGAGCACCTTGCTGGTATTGAATTGTCGGTGTTTGTCCTGACCGACGGAGAGGGCTATGTGATCCTTCCCTCGGCCAAGGACTACAAACGCATCGGGGAGGGTGATGCAGGGCTTAATACGGGCGGTATGGGGGCTGTTTCGCCGGTTCCCTTTGCTGACGATGAATTCATGAAGAAAGTTGAAGAGCGCATCGTGAAACCTACTATCAGCGGTTTGAAAGCTGAAGAGATAGACTATAAAGGTTTCATCTTTATCGGGCTTATGAATAAGGATGGAGATCCTTATGTAATTGAATACAATGTCCGAATGGGCGATCCTGAATCGGAGGTAGTACTGCCCCGCATCAAGACCGATTTCGTAGAGATTCTGAAAGCCACTGCCGAAAACAGGCTGAAGGATCTGAAGGTGGAGTTTGATGAGCGTACTGTCACCACAGTCATGCTGGTTTCGGGCGGATACCCGGGCAGCTATGAGAAGGGAAAAGAGATAACAGGGCTGGATAAGGTGGATGGCAGTGTGGTGTTCCATGCCGGCACCCTGCCAGAAGACGGAAAAGTACTTACCAACGGAGGACGCGTTATTGCAGTCAGTTCGTTTGGAGAGACCATGAATGAGGCCCTGGAAAAGTCCTATACCAATGCGGAAAAGATCGAATTTGAGGGCAGGTATTACCGGCGCGACATCGGGTTTGATCTCTAGCCTCCCCTGCCAATGATTTTGCTGCGACTCTTCAAGAATAACCGGATGGCAGGCATGGTGGGGATATTTATCCTTACCCTGGCCCTGTTTATCATTTCGATGGTCCGGGCAGAAGAGGTCTCCGGCTTCACGGCAATGCCCTTCTATAACCTGATTTTCGGATCGGTTCACAACAGTCCCATCCTGAATCGGATCATCGCCCTGGCTTTCATGTTGCTTCTTGGATACATGCTGATCCGGATCGGTGCAAGGTATGTTCTGCTGGAGATCAGGTCGTTCATGCCGGCTCTCTTCTTTATCATTTTCTCTGCAGCACTGCCCGAAACCCGGCAGGTAAGCCCGGCCCTGGTAGGCTCGGTATTCTACCTGTTCAGTTTTGCCATCCTGTTTGATGTAAGCGATAAACCCGCTGATACCTATTCGGTGTTCACCGCCGGGATCGTTCTGGCCGTGGGCAGCATGTTCTACCTGAAGCTGATCTGGTTCCTGCCATTAATCTGGATCTCATTGGTAACCCTCAGGACAGTGACATGGAGAGAACTGCTCTATCCGGTCATCGCATACCTGCTCCTCGCTCTGTTTCTCTTTACATGGTACCTGGGAGTAATGGGAAATGGCGCTCAATTCATGGAAGTTATCGGCAAGAACCTCGCATTTGAACGCAGCTATGACCAGGTATTTCACTCATGGCACTTCAGCGTATTCATATTCTACGGATTCTTCCTGCTGCTGGTATTCGTGGCAAGCATATATATGATCAACCGCTTCCAATCCAAGAAGACTGTAGTACAGGATATCTACCAGGTACTTTTCTACATGTTCATTGCCGGAATCGTCTTCTTTGCCGTGGTATCAAGATTTGAACCTGCCTCCCTGGTCTATTTCACCTTCCCGGTTTCATATATGCTCTCCAACTTCTTCCACAGGAAACGAGGCCATTGGACCCATGAACTGATCATGTGGATCATCGTCGGGCTCCTGGTTTATGTGCAGTGGATGGCCTAGTTCCCCGCATGATCCACCCTGGGCAGCCCGTTGGAAGGAATCGCCTTCAGGTTGAAGCCCTTTTCTGAGAGAAATTCCAGGGTACGTGGAAGTGCATAGTAGAGATTGTCGCTGGCCTTGTCAGAGTCGTGGAAGACGATGATGGAGCCGGGCTTTACGTTCCGGATCACGTTCTGAAGAACACGGTCGCCATCTAAAGATGTGTTGTAGTCGATGCTCAGCACATCCCACATGATCATGTCGTAGTGTTCAAGCACCGCTTTTACCTGTCCGGGCAGAATCCTGCCGTAGGGCGGACGGAACAGCTTTGAATCAATCAGGTTGCCTGCAAGCTCGATATCATCCATATAACGCTTAATACTGGAGCGGAATCCTTTCAGGTGGCTGTAGCTGTGGTTGCCAATGCTGTGACCGGCATCCCTGATTTGCTTAAGCAGATCGGGGTGTTTATCCACATTACGCCCCAGGCAGAAGAAGGTGGCTTTTGCGCCTGCCTCATCAAGCCTGTCAAGGACCCAGGGAGTCACCCCGGGGGTGGGACCATCATCAAAGGTGAGATACACATCCTGTTGATCTCCGTGGAAGTCCCACGTCATCCTGTGAAGGGCACGTGTCAGTAAAGAAGGTGGCCTTACAATCAGCATACATACATATTAACGGACAGCATTCATCTATATTAACGGAATAGCCGCTCATAATCTTGCCCATAAACCGAAAGCCTCTCTTCGAGCCTTCTTGCTGCATCCGTCTCACCATATCCAAGGCACATGCTCCTTAAGGCGTTGATGTCCCTTACAGCTGCCAGGAAGTCGTTGCCATTCTTGATGAACCTTGGTTTTCTGCTCATCGATAAGGCCTTATAATACTCCAATTCAGACACCAGTTTGGCTTCATATTTCTCCACCATTGCAGTTGCTGTGGCGGTATCACCTGTACTGAAATATCCCTGTATGATCGGCGTGATGCCAGCATTATAAGGGACCGTTTCTTCGGGCATATGTTGCACGCACTCATCCAGGACCATTTTTGCACTGTCAATTTTGCCTTCATCCACAAGGGCTCCGGCCAGTACGGCAAATGCATAACGGTAGTGAATGGTCATCCTCAGGTTATTCTCATCCATGTAAATCCCCGGGGTATCAATACCGCCCCAGTCAAACTCCTGCATCAACTTCTGGTACATATCATCCGACTTTATGGCACCCAGGTAGTTGGAGTTGGGGGAGCTTACAGGTGCAACCCTCAATGCCAGTCCCTCCCTGATGAAATTGTTCTGAAGGTTCAGGTAGTTATCGGACGATACAGTGGTTGAATAGTAGATGGGGCGTTCCCAATCGTTATTTGCCATCAGATCTATCACCGTAAGCAGGTTCTTGTATAAAACCGTATTCGAAAGGGAGAACCTCACCTGATCCACCTTGCTGTCCTCAAATTGCTCGGGAACCACCCAATCGGGCAGGGAGGCCTGATCGGCCGGAATGACAAATTTCTTTGCGGGAATAAAATACTGGCCCTGCTTGAAACGCGGATCTTCGGTCAGCATAAATGCAAAGGCCTCTTTCAGTGGAGCATAATCGCTATCGATGGTTTTCATTAATCGCTCCATCCTGGCTGTTTCAGCCTTCATGGCCTCTTCATCCAGTTCGATACGCTGTGCAATTTCAGCTGAATTGAAGGTCCTCAGGTAGCCGTAAAACTTCAGCGGATCCATATTTGCCTCCAGTGCCAGGATCGCATTGTAGTCATTGGCATGGTTCTGCTGCAGCAGCGATGATTCCAGAATATCGAGGCTGTTCGCATAGATATCCATCACCTCATCTTCGTATTTCTCCCGGTTCACATCGTATTTCTCCTTGATCAGCACACCAGCATTATCCACCAGGTAGGCGTAGTCGCGCTTGCCCTGCAGGTACTGCTCTTTGGTCATGCTAATGGGCAGAGCTTCAGAATCGTAGAAGGTCATCTTCATCTGCTCAATGTACCAATCGGCCGTCAGGTAACTCAGGTTCACGATCCTCACATCGGTGCGATACCCTTCCACCTCCTGGACGTACCAAAGAGGGAAAGTGTCATTATCACCGTTAGTAAACATGATTCCGCCCGGCAGACAGGAATTGAGGAAGTTCTTCGCAAATGCAGGTGCCGTAAAACGGCCAGAACGATCGTGATCGTCCCAGTTTTCTTTGGCCATGATCCCGGGCACCAGGATCAGGGAAGCTGTCACCAGTACTCCAGCGGTGACAACACTTTTCTTCTTTTTCGATGCCCATTCAATTAGTCCGGCTACACCGATCCCAATCCAGATTGCAAAGGCATAGAATGAGCCCGAGTAGGCATAATCCCGTTCCCTTGGTTGAAGTGGATACTGGTTTAGGTAGACCAGGATGGCAAGGCCGGTCAGAACGAAGAGGAGTCCGACAACCCAGAAATCCTTCTGGTGTTTCTTGTAGTGGAAAAAAGCTCCTGCCAGCCCCAGCAGCATGGGCAGCAGGTAGTACTTATTGTTGGCCTTACTATCGGTAATAGAGGCCGGCTGATTACTCTGGGGGCCCAGCCTTGCCTGGTCGATGAATTTGATTCCGCTGATCCAGTTCCCTTTGGTCAGCTCACCATGCCCCTGGATATCGTTCTGCCTTCCGGCAAAGTTCCACATGAAATAACGCATGTACATATACCCGATCTGGTAGCGGAAGAAAAAGCGCATGTTCTGACCAAATGAGGGGATTGAGATGGGCTTGCTGCGGTCGTAACTATATTCACCCATACGTCCCTGAACAGGATTGCCCTGGGCATCCCTGCGCAGGTCATACAGATCAGCCTCATCCATCTTCGCCCAGTAGATATATTCATTGGCATGCCGGTCCTGTGTACTCCACATCCTCGGGAAAACCCCCTTGGCATCACTGTTGTACTTATATTCCCGGTTTTTGTTCACCTTGAAATACTTGTCCTCGCCCTTGTAGTAACTGGGTTTCCCATCCTCAACCGATGTGGGCCTTGAATTGAAGAAGGCTCCATATACCAGTGGATTGTCACCATATTGCTCACGGTTCAGGTAGCTCAGCAGGGAGAAAACCGTGTCAGGGTTACTCTCGTCAAGCGGCGTATTGGCTGCGGAACGAATTACGATAACGGCATAGGATGAGTATCCGACCACAAGGACAAACAGTACCAGGATGATTGAATTCCATAATACTTCCCCCTTCTTATGGGTATAATAGATCCCGAATATCATTGCCCCGAAGAGCAGTAAGGCATAGACCACAACCCCGGAATTAAAGGGCAATCCCATACCGTTTACAAACAGTAACTCAAACTTCCCTGCAATGGCAGTAAGTCCGGGAATCAACATGTAATTGATAACCCCGAGTATACCCACTGAAACAGCCATGGCTGCAATAACTCCCTTTACGGAGGGTGTGTATTTTCTGAAATAGTAAACCATGATGATGGCCGGAATGGCCAGCAGGTTCAACAGGTGAACACCGATGGAGAGTCCCATCAGGTATGCAATCAGGATCAGCCATTTATTGGATCCGGGTTCATCGGCCACATTCTCCCACTTAAGGATCGCCCAGAATACCACGGCAGTAAATAGCGATGAAGTGGAGTAGACCTCCGCCTCAACAGCCGAAAACCAGAAAGAATCCGAGAATGTATAAGCCAGTGAACCAACCAGGGCAGCACCGAATATGGCAACCATGGCCACTGGGCTCCTGGACTCATCGGAAGAGAAAAACTTCCTCACCAGGTGGGTCAGGGTCCAGAACAGGAACAATATTGTGAATGCACTGGCAGTGGCCGAAAGGACATTTATGGAGGCCGCTACCTTGGTGACATCTCCACCCGCAAAAAGAGTGAAGAATCGTCCCAATACCATAAAGAACGGGGCTCCAGGGGGGTGCCCGACCTCCATCTTATAGGCAGTTGCAATAAATTCGCCACAGTCCCAGAAACTGGCTGTGGGTTCCATTGTTAACAGGTATACGATAAGAGATACCAAAAAAACGCCCCATCCGAGTATGAGGTTATAGCGTCGGAAATTTTCCATTCATTCAGAGTATGTGGTGACTAAAAAGTATGCAAATATATAATAATTATAGGTTTGAGGTCAAGGGGCAGGCTTCTCTAAAGGTTAAAGATTCATAAGAAAGCGCCAGGGCTTACTCTTCCAGGGCTCCCCGGCATAATCGATCCCCACCCTCGGAGCACTTGTATAAGAAGGAAGATTTTCGCTCTCCTCAATCCCGATTCGGCCCGAAGTCACCAGGTCCTCCCCGTTAAAACTCTTATCCACCCCGATCAGCCGGGTTACTCTGCCGGGGCCGCTGACCTCGCTAAGCCCCCTGATCAGCACTGCCTGAGGTGTACCTTCCATTGAAGTGACCACATTCATCATCCAGTACATACCATAGATCAGGTACATATATACATGTCCGCCATCACCAAACATCACCTCGGTCCGCCTGGTCCGGCCCTTACTGGCATGACAGGCCAGGTCGTCCACTCCCCTGTATGCCTCGGTTTCCGTAATGATATAAATAGATTTACTGCCGTCAGCGTCAGCCATCACGAGCCGTTTACCCAAAAGCTCCGGGGCAACCTCAAGAACATCGCGGCGAAAAAATGCCCTGTCAAGCCTTCCGTGCATTCCTCCTGAATAATTTGTACTTCAGCCAGGGAAAATCGGGGCCGAAAAGAAACAAGGAATAGAAGAATGCCACGAATGAAGCTCCAGCAGAGGTCTCCAGGGTATCTTCATTTACCATGGAAAGCAGCATCAGGATCAAAAAGCCAATGGCCAGGTACGAGTGCTGCCTTCCGGCAATGAAAACCGGGGCCACCAGGGCCGCAAGGCAGATCAGCAAGCCAGGGATCCCAAAAGAGATCAGGAAAGTCAGGTACTGGTTATGTGCCCTCCTCCTCCACTGTTTATCCAGGGGAGAGTTAATGCTGTCATAGTACTTCACGAATTCAGCTTTCACATCACCGTTTCCCACGCCAAAAAGAAGGTTATCACGGGCAATCTTCCACCCTGCATCCAGGTAGAGATATCTCTGGACCATCGATTTTTCGTTGGGGCTGTACCCCAGCCTGTAGCGGTCAATTTCCCAGATCACTTCGTAGATCCTGGGGTATAGCCTGAACCGCTGCAGATAGATGTGGTTGGCCACCCCCATCTCAACAGCCTCGATTTCTGCTTTGGACAGTTGCCTGACACCGGCGGCATCCTTACGCAGTCCCTTGGATGTAAGAAACCTGATAAGGGTACCCTCAATTGTGTTTCCATTGGAGGTCTTTCCCTTGAAGTTAATGTCGCTCACTTTGTTCCACTCCTCCTCCATCTCCCTGTCACAAATGTGGAGCCAGACGTAATGACCATTCTCCACCTCCCGTAGCTTAGGATGGTTTTTATAGGGATTTCCAAGAACAGTAAATGAATCGATTTCATCAAAATGGATCTCATCGAAGGTGTAGTACCTGTTGATGGCGTGACCAAGATAGATGATCGAAAATAGCGGGATCATGACCACCGGAACAAACACCATGAAGCGAATAGCAGAATCACGGATCTCAAATATAGCTCTGGCAAGCAGGAAGAAGGTAAGGAAGCCCATTATCACAATACCGGAAAGCGACTTCAGAAGGACCAGGAAAATCGGGAACCAGATCAGCCCTGCCAGGTACCACAGGCGTTCATACCACGAAATGGTCTCCCGGTTCAGGAAGAGGAACCACACCACAATCAGGATGGAGAGTACAACCATCAGTGAGAAGCGGATGTGGCTCATGAAGAGCGAGAGGTCGCGGTAACCTTCAACTTCCACTGGCAACCAGCCCAGCAGGGCCATGACCGAAGCCATGGAGGCCACGCAGACGGCCATGGTAAACACCAGGAGTATGCGATTTATCTGGCTTCTCAGAAGGGTAAGCGATGTGCCCATCACCAGCGGAATGATAAACAGGGAGACCTTCACCCGCATGTCTTTATAACTGTATGCCGCATCGGCCGACCAGAATAGTGCTATGGCATGCAGTAAATAGAGCAGCAGAAAAACCCAGAGTGCCGGGTTTTTCCTGAGCCGGTACAACTTGTCACGGTACCTCCCCTCAGCCAGCCAGTTGACAAGCAATATAATCTGGGACAGGGTAACAGAAAATATGGATAGTGGCAATGAAATTGCCAAAAGGATCAGGCTATAGAAATAGACCTGCTCATGAATTTGTCTTCGGGTCAGTTGCATGGATGAACAGCAATCCTATTAATAATAACTATATAGCCGCCATAAGTATTGTGTCTGAACCCAGATTTAGAAATAATTATTATAGCTTTGTATCAGTTTTTGGAAGCGCGAATATGCAGCCCCGATTTTTCAAAGTTCAACCAATTCTACAAGGCTGATAATCTGAGCCTTGTCAAATCAGGAAATTTAATGTTGATATCTTCTTGTTTTAAAGAATTTTGTTGTATTTTTGCGATCCATAAATTTTAGGACAAAACAGGATAGAAGTGGATACATTAAGTTACAAAACAGTTTCGGCCAATAAAGAGACCGTCCAGAAGGAATGGTTTGTTGTTGATGCTAAGGATGAAGTACTGGGAAGGCTTGCCTCAAAGATCGCCTTTGTACTCAGGGGAAAACATAAGCCAAGTTTCACTCCACATGTGGACTGCGGCGATAATGTAATTGTAATCAATGCTGAGAAAGTGAAGCTCACCGGGAACAAGATGACCGAGAAGCAATACGTTCGTCACTCAGGTTATCCTGGTGGACAGCGCTTTGAGTCTCCCGAAGATCTGCTGGCTAAAAAGCCGCAAGCAGTCCTTGAAAAAGCGGTAAAGGGAATGCTCCCTAAAAGCCGGCTGGGAAGCGAACTCTTCAGGAATCTTTTTGTAGTTGTTGGTGAGAATCACCAACACGAGGCTCAGCAGCCAAAGAAACTGGACTTAAATAAAATTAAATAATTACCATGGAAGTGATCAATACGATCGGAAGAAGGAAAGCAGCCATTGCCAGGGTATATATGACAGAAGGCAAAGGTCAGATTACGATAAACAACAGGGACTTCAAAGACTATTTCCCCGATAAGCAACTTCACTATATTGTTGAGCAACCTCTTAATCTTCTTGAATTAAGGGATAATTATGACTTCAAAGTCAACCTCGACGGCGGTGGAATTTCCGGACAGGCTGAAGCGCTTCGTCTTGGCATTTCAAGGGCTCTGATCAAGGTGAACCCCGAGTACAAATCTGCCCTCCGGGCTGAAGGTTTTGTAACCAGGGATCCGCGCGTTGTAGAACGTAAGAAGCCAGGCCAGCCTAAAGCAAGGAAGAAATTCCAGTTTAGCAAGCGTTAGAATAAAATTTCCATATTTAATCATTGCGAAACCGGCCGGACTCCCTGTATGGGGCTACCGGTTGGTTGACCAGCAAACATTAAAAAAATGCCAAAAACAAGTTTTAAAGAATTATTGGATGCAGGTGTGCATTTCGGTCACCTGAAGAGAAAGTGGAATCCTGCAATGGCTCCTTATATATTTATGGAGAAGAACGGGATTCACATCATTGATCTCAACAAAACTGAAATTAAGCTGAATGAGGCTTCCGACGCCATGAAGCAAATTGCTAAGAGCGGGCGCAAAATCCTCTTCGTTGCCACTAAGAAGCAGGCGAAAGACATTGTTGCTGAGAAAGTAAAAACCATCAATATGCCATACGTGACTGAGCGTTGGCCAGGTGGTATGCTTACCAACTTCCCCACTATCAGGAAGGCAGTTAAGAAGATGTCTGCCATCGATAAAATGGCCACCGACGGAACTTTTGAAAATCTTTCCAAGCGTGAAAGGCTTCAGATTGCACGTCAGCGCGCCAAGCTTGAGAAGAACCTTGGATCCATTGCCGATCTTACTCGTCTTCCTGCTGCCATGTTCATTGTTGACGTTCATAAAGAATATATTGCGGTTCGTGAAGCCAACAGGCTGAACATTCCTGTTTTTGCCATGGTGGACACCAACTCCGATCCCCGTGACATTGATTTCCCCATTCCTGCCAATGATGATGCATCCAAGTCAATCACACTGATTATTGATTTCGTTTGCGATACAATCGCTGAAGGCCTGAGTGAAAGAAAGATGGAGAAGGAAAAGGAAGCTTCAGAAACTAAAGCCAAGGCTGACAAGAAGCTTGAGAAGAACAAGGAGAAGTTCGAGAATAAAGATGAGAAGACTGAAGCGAAGGGTGAGGCGAAAGGTGAGCATAAGCCAAGGACCAGAACCAAGCCTGAAAAGGTAGAGGTAAAAGCAGAGCCTAAAGCTGAAAAGGCAGAGCCTAAAGAAGAGCCAAAGGCTGAAAAGGTAGAGGCGAAGGAAGAGAAGAAAGAAGAGCCCAAAGAAGAGCCCAAAGCTGAAAAGGTAGAGGCGAAGGAAGAAGCTAAAGAAGAGGTGCAACCGAAGGACCTGAGCGAAGCGAAGAACGAAGAGCCAAAAGCTGAAAAGGCAGAGGTGAAGGAAGAAGCTAAAGCTGAAGCTAAAGAAGAGGTGCAACCGAAGGACCTGAGCGAAGCGAAGAACGAAGAGCCAAAGGCTTAACA
>JAAEOI010000549.1 GCA_024244665.1 Bacteroidota bacterium
ATGATGGTCACATCCAATACGAGCAGTCACGCCACCGCTTTCACAGTCTCGGTAGACCTGATTGGGCACGGAACCACCACTGGCATATCCGCATCGGATCGGGCAAAAACACTGAGGGCACTGGTTGACCCGGTAACGAGACCGGACGACTTGGGAAGGCCGGGTCACATTTTCCCCCTGAAAGCAAAGCGCCAGGGCGTACTGAGACGAGCCGGGCATACTGAAGCTGCCCTGGACCTGACAAGGCTGGCCAACCTGAAACCCGGTGGAGTACTGGTTGAGATCATGAACGAGGACGGTTCCATGGCACGGCTACCACAGCTGATGGAAATTGCCGTTGAATTCGGATTGAAAATCATATCCATCAAGGACCTGATTGCCTACCGGCTCAATTCCGACAGTATCATTGTGAAAGGATCGGAGGTTAAACTCCCCACCGATTACGGCGACTTTATGCTCACACCCTTTATCCAGAAATCAAATGGCCTTGAACATGTGGCTCTCACAAAGGGGAGCTGGGATGAAGATGAGCCGGTAGTGGTTAGGGTACACTCCTCCTGTGTAACAGGCGATATCTTCGGAAGCCAACGTTGTGACTGCGGGGACCAGCTGCATGAGGCCATGAGAATGGTCAGCAAAGAGGGCCGGGGTGTGATTATCTACCTGAATCAGGAGGGAAGAGGGATCGGGCTCTACAATAAAATGAAGGCATATAAGTTGCAGGAAGAGGGGCGTGATACAGTGGAGGCTAATGTTGAACTGGGCTTTAAGGATGATGAACGCGACTATGGAATCGGGGCCGGAATGCTCCATTCATTGGGTATAAAAAACATCCGCCTGATTACCAACAATCCCGTGAAGAAAAAGGGTCTTGAGGGTTATGGCATGCGCATCACGGAGACCATTCACATGGAGATCTCCTCAAATGAACACAACCAGTTTTACCTGGAGACCAAACGTGATAAAATGGGACACTTCCTCAATATCGCAAAATACGGGGCCGATAATAATCATGAGCATTAGGTCGCTGAGAATCATCTACATGGGGACCCCCGGTTTCGCTGTGCCCCCCCTCAAGAGGCTTGTGGAGGCAGGTTGTAATGTGGTGGCTGTGATTACAGCGCCTGACAGGCCCGCTGGCCGGGGAAAAAAGATCCGTTTCTCAGAAGTAAAGGAGTATGCACTCTCAGAAGAGCTGAACATCCTGCAGCCTGAAAACCTGAAAAGCCCGGAGTTCATTTCCAGCCTGGAAGAGCTGGCCCCCGACCTGCAGGTGGTGGTTGCCTTTCGCATGCTGCCCGAAGTGGTATGGCGCATACCTTCAATGGGTACATTCAACCTGCATGCCTCCCTTCTACCCGATTACAGGGGTGCTGCTCCCATCAATCACGCCATTATCAATGGCGAATCCCGCACCGGGGTTACATCCTTCCTGATCGATGCTAAAATCGACACAGGAAATATCCTGCTGCAGGAGGAGCTCCCCATCGGGGATGAGGAGAGTGCCGGGGAGCTTCACGACAGGCTCATGGAGCAGGGTGCGGAAGTTGTACTGAAAACCGTGGAACAACTCACTGCAGGCACCCTGGAGGCCAAACCGCAAGATGAACTGGCACACCCCCAACAGGGACTGAAGAGTGCACCGAAGATTCATAAACCGGACTGCCAGATTAAATGGGATAAAACGGGACGGGAGATACACAACCTGATCAGGGGACTCAGCCCCTATCCTGCCGCCTTCTCCTTCCTGGAAAAAGAACCCGGTCAAAAGACACTCTGTAAAGTCTATGCATCACAATTCGAAAGTAAGGAGCACTCCCATGATCC
>JAAEOI010000550.1 GCA_024244665.1 Bacteroidota bacterium
AATCTTATTGAGAACAATGAATATGGATATGCCTGTTTAATCAGGGCAGCGAAGCGGGTTCTTGACAAAATTGAATTAGAGAACCCGACTTCAACCAGAATCACGTCCAAAGAAAGGGTAGATACACGGCTCTGGGACATGGTTGCCCTCCGTGAGGCCTTCATAAATGCTTTCGTTCATAATGATTTCACCGGAGAGGTTCCACCTAAGTTTGAGATCTTTCCAGACAGGATAGAAATCACATCAGCTGGTGGTCTACCTGAAGGTCTTAGTCAGGAGGAGTTTTTCCGGGGATTCTCAGTGCCAAGGAATAAGGAGTTGATGCGGATCTTCAAGGATCTTGGAATGGTTGAGCAACTGGGCTCCGGGGTTCCAAGGATTCTGGAGAGCTACGGAAGAGAATGCTTTTCATTCTCGGATCACTTCTTACGTATGAGTTTTCCTGTACATGAAAGCATCACCCCTCATGTCACCCCTCATGTCACCCCTCATGTCACCCCTCAAGTTGAAAAACTGATTTTGATTATAGGAGGAGAAATGACGAGGCAGGAACTACAAGATAGTCTAAATCTATCCGATAGAATGAACTTCCTCAAAACCTATCTTCAACCTGCAATTGAGTCTGGGGTTCTTGAAATGACCATCCCTGACAAACCGAAAAGTCGCGATCAGCGATATAGACTGACAAATGCGGGTAAGGAATTGAGAAAAAGGCTCTAAGATATGGCAAGTCAATTCGAAAAGAACTTTACAGATAAAGGATATCTGATGAATTACGAAAAGATGCCGTTGCATTCTTCATTGAATAATCAGATTCTTCAATTCTCAGTAGAACTTCAAGGGATCGAACCACAAATATGGAGAAGGCTCCAAGTGCCATCTGATTACAATTTCTGGGATCTGCATGTAGCCATTCAGGATGCAATGAGCTGGCAGGATTATCACCTACACCATTTTGAAATAAAAGGCAAAGGTAAAAGGCAAGAAGTTCGCATTGGCATACCGGATTTCGAAGGATCCGGAGATTTACCGGAAGTGATTCCAGGATGGGAAATTGCAGTAATTGCGTATTTCAATGCTCTCGGAGTGGAAGCAATGTACGAGTATGATTATGGAGATGGTTGGCTTCATACTGTGAAGCTCGAGGGGTATATGTTTAGGGATAAAGGGATTAAGTACCCCATCTGCATCGATGGCAAGAATGCTTGTCCACCAGAGGACTGTGGAGGTGTGGATGGTTATTACAACGTAATTGATATATTATCTGATCCTGGCCACTCTGACCATGAAGATATGCGGACCTGGGCAGGGAAGGATTGGGATCCGAAGCGATTTGAACCTGACAAGGTTAGATTTGACAATCCTTATAAGCGTTGGCAGTATGCGTTTTTAAACAAATAGTAATTCCTCTATCGCCAGCTATTCTCGGCACATCTTATATTCGTACAACTTCAAAAATTATTGCTTAGAATAGTACAAAGGGATCCACGTTTTGTCAGCAATTTTGTCAACACAAATTGAAAAATCCCTGAAATCAAATGTTTCAGTGGGGGTAGTGTTGCCCGGGTTACCGCCGGGCGAGTGCCATTTTGGGGGTGCTTTACTAATGAAAGCAAGCTTTCAACGTGCACCAATAAAAAAGCCCGGATCTTCGATCAAGGCTTTCTCTAGTAGCGGGGACTGATG
>JAAEOI010000551.1 GCA_024244665.1 Bacteroidota bacterium
AGGCTGAAGACATGAGAGAAGAGGCAGGAGCGCTGCTGAACCACTACGGCTTTGCATCCACAATCTACCTGCTGCAGAAGAGCCGGGAGTTTGCCGATGCCCATGGAAAAAAGCTGATGGTAATTCTTTTTGATCCGGGCACAGTTATGAAGCAACTTATTCTGGGAGAACCCAGAACAGATCAGGTAGTGGTCGATTTTCTGAAAGCCAATAAATTTAATCATTTTGATATGAACCTGGTCCACGCAGCGGATTACGAAATCTATAAGCTGGACCTGAAGGAATATTATAAGCGCTATTTTATAGGGCACTATACCCCGGCGGGGAATCACTTTTTCGCTTATTCCATTGCTCCAGAGATAGTCAGGTGGCTGGATCCAAACCCCTTTACCTATCAATCAGGAGAAGGCCAGGGCATTGATTTTAAAGGATATCTAAAAGAGTATAAATAGAAATATAGAGTAGAATAATTCAAAGCGAAGCAATATGAGCTCCCCTAAAAACAACCTTCAAATGATCTTCAAGAATCAATATTCAGCGCTATTGTACCTCATTGTAATGTTCTTTTCATTGAGCGGGTGCCAGGGCACATTTCCCGAAAAAGTGAGCCCCATCAGCAACTTCAGTGAGCTGGAGGAGCTGTTTGCCGATCCCCCGGCAGATTACCGGAGTGCCCCCCTGTGGGACTGGAATACCCGGATCACCCGGGAGGGAATTGATTTTCACCTGTCGCAGTTTAAAGAAGCCGGTATCGGAGGAGTATTTGTGCATCCCAGACCCGGATTAATTACCGAGTACCTTTCGGATGAGTGGTTTGAGCTCTTCGATTATACGGTTCAGAAAGGCAAAGAGCTGGGAATGAATGTGTGGATCTATGATGAGAACTCCTATCCCAGTGGTTTTGCCGGGGGGCATGTACCCGCAGAGATGCCCGAGTCGTGGAACCAGGGAAGCGGATTGATGATGAAGGTTCAGGAAGTTTTTCAGCCATCTGACGAAAACTATGAAGTGATCCTGAAACAGCTGGAAGATGGATTCGCAGATATTACGGATCACCATTCAGATGAAATTGGAAATGAAGGTACGTTTTACCTGTTTAAAAAAACCTATCCTCCCACATCCTATTGGTATGGAGGATTTACCTATGTGGACCTGCTTCAGAAGGGAGTGACGGAGAAATTTATAGAGGTGACCATGACCCGGGGTTACGAAAAGCTGAGTGCTTCGGATTTTGGGCACACCGTTAAAGGAGTATTTACCGATGAGCCCAACCTGGAGGCAGCCATGGATAGGGGAGCAACGGTATTTAGATGGACCCCTGACCTGTGGGAGGCATTTGAAGAGCGCTGGGGCTACGACCTCCGCATCCATTTGCCATCACTGGTTGAGGAGACAGGACAATGGCAAAAGGTACGACACGATTACTACGAGCTGATCCTGGAACTTTTTATCGACCGTTGGGCCAAACCCTGGTATGCCTATTGCGAAGAGAAAGGACTGGCCTGGACGGGTCACTACTGGGAGCACGGCTGGCCCTTTCCCACCCATGGATTTGATGAGGCCGCTTTCTACATGTGGCATCAGCAGCCGGGCATTGATATGCTGGGCGGAGAGCTGGTCCCAGAGGGAATGGGCGGGCAGTTCGGAAATACACGGGCAGTGCGGGAACTGGCCAGTGGAGCCAACCAGGGCGGACACCTTCGAACTCTCAGTGAAACCTATGGAGGTGGAGGTTGGCAAATGGATTTTGCCACCTACAAGCAACTGGCCGATTGGCAGGGCGTTCTGGGAGTGAATTTTGTCAATCAGCACCTAAGCTATTTTACCTTACGTGGGGTGAGGAAGTTTGATTATCCACCCTCCTTTACCTACCATGAACCCTGGTGGGACAATTACCGCCTGCTGGGTGACTATATTGGCAGAATGTCACTGGCCGGGTCGTCGGGTGAACAGATCAATGATATCCTGGTGCTACAGCCCAATACCACGGCCTGGATGTATTTCTCAAGGAGGGTGAAAAATCCCCGAATGGAAGGCATTCAGCAAAGCTTCAAATCCTTTGTCTGGCAGCTTGAACGAAATCATGTGGAGTATGACCTGGGATCGGAACATGTCTTACAAAATTTTGGATCGGTCCATGGAGATAAGCTGAGGGCCGGCAACAGGGAGTATGGAGTGGTGGTGATACCCGCCAGCATGGAGAACCTGGATCAGTCCACCTATGACCTGCTGACCGATTTTCTTGCCGGGGGAGGAGAGGTGTTCTCCTTCAATACCGAAATCCCTTACCTGGATGGAGAGGCCTCCGGTGCTGTCAATGAGTTGCTGAATCAGTATCCCGAACAATGCAAGCATGTACAGGAGATTTCGGATCCTGATTTTCAGAAGGCAGTTGCCCTTGAAGAGTTTGCCATAAAGGAAAGCAGTCCCGGTCGGGGAGAGCTTTACCACCAGCGCCGTTTGCTGGAGGATGGACAGCTGATTATGTTGGTCAACTCATCGGCAGATCAATCGGTTTCAGCCACCATAGAAGCCCATGGGAAGAGTGTGATTCAGCTGGACCCGCTTACAGGAGAGATTACCCAGCTCAAAGCCGAGTCCGAGGGTAAAAAAGTCACTTTCAAGGCTGATCTTCTGCCCATTGGGAGCTCCGTTTATTTCATCTCCACAAGAACCTCTTCTTTGCCATTCTCCAAAACCACCCAGGGGAAGGGCAAAACGCTTGTGGCAGAGAATGAAATCGAAGTCACGACTGATCAGGATAATATTTTGGTCCTTAACTACCTCGATCTTAAAGCTGGAGATCTTAAGCTAAAGGATAACTATTTTATGGATGCCCTTCTGGCCCTGTTTGATAGCCATGGACTTGAGATGGGCAATCCCTGGCAACACAAGATTCAGTACCGTCAGGAGTATGTCAAGCGCGATACCTTTCCCGAAAACTCAGGATTTGAGGCCAGTTATCACTTCAACCTGTCACACGAGATGGATACAGATGCCTTTGCAAAGATAAAGGCTGTGGTTGAGGGCCATGAACTATGGGACGTCTACATAAATGGCAACCTGGTTCAAAAGGAGGAGGAGAGCTACTGGATTGATAAGGACTTTCACTATTTCCCTGTGGGTGACTACCTGAAACCGGGGAAGAATACCCTTACCCTGAAGGCGTCGAAGATGTCGCTCTATGCCGAGCTGATGCCGGTGTACATCACTGGCCCCTTTTTGGTCCATCCGCTGAAATCCGGATTTGAAATTACGGATGGTGCCCTGAATTCAATGGGTTCCTGGAAGGATCAGGGGCTGCCATTCTATTCCCATAAGGTTTCCTATAGCCGTACATTTCAGATTGAAGAGGCCGATGCGGATTATGCCATTCGGCTGAAGCAGTGGAAGGGCACAACTGCCGAAGTCTATGTAAATGGCCAGAAGGCGGGTCAGATCTGCTGGGCACCCTATGAACTTCAAGTGGGGCACCTGCTAAAGGAGGGTGAAAACCAGATCACTGTGAAGGTGGTGGGAAGTCTGAAGAACACCTTTGGTCATTTCTTTAAAACCTGGGAATCAGTGCTTAACGGTCCGGGTGACTGGAATGTCTCCCCGGCGGGTGAGATTCCATCGATCGATCAATACTCCTTGATGGACTATGGACTGTACGAACCTTTTGAACTGCTGATCTATTAAATGCTATTTTTTAAATTTGGCAAAACCTTTGTTTTTGGATAGGGTAATATCCCTGGTCCACTGATCGGTTTTAATGGTGGCTTTTTCATCCCACAGGTATTCATTCTTCTCGATCAGGATATTTTTGCTGGTCTTAAAATTGAATACCTCTCCCTCTGAAGGGGCCAGGGGATAGTTTTCGCTCATTTTGATTTTATTTCCCCTGAAGACAAAACCATCAACGCTATTCAGGTTCACCAGGATCCGACCGAAAACCTGGCAGGTATTCTCTTCAAATACAATGTTGTGGTGATAGTAATGGGTGGGTGCTCCCTCATACTTCACCCGGGGAGAACATTGAATCAGGGGTGCATTGCCACCGCCCAATCCGAAATCTTCAAAGCGGTTATTGCGTATAAGCACCTGGCGTACAGGGCCTGATTCGTGCCAGAATGTGCCATCTCCTTCAAAAAGGATGCTGGTAAAGGTGCAGGACTGAAACAGGTTTTCCTCCACCAGCACATCGCCCTCCGTTGAGATCAGCATGGTTCTGGCCCTGTTCCTTCTTACCGTGCTGTTTTTCATATGCAGGTCTGCCTGCCAGGTGAGGTTATCTGCCACACTGTTGGCCTGTAAGACCTGGTCGATTGCCTCTGTAAATGTAATTTCCATGTACTCGGCATTTAGATAGTTGACCGATTTTACCTGACGGCTCACATAGGACTCCAGGCTGCTCATCCCCGAAAGCCGGATGGAATCGCCGGGTGTGGCAAAGAGAAATCCCAGTTGCTGACCATGTACACGGGTGAGCCCTATGGTGTGATCGTCCACCATTCCTGTGACCCGTGTATAAATGCCATGTACATTGGTGGCATCATCCAGCATATTCTCAAAAAAGCAGTTGTTAAAATAAACCAGGCCTCTGCAATTCACAAAGTGCGTGGCATCTGCAGTGGTGGTCACCATTCGTCCAGAGTTTTCAGGCAATCGCACCTGGAGATTCTCCAGGCTTACATTTTCACTTCGTTCTGCAATAAAACCCATGCCACCTGCATGGTGAATGGTCACATTTTCAATCCGGAAATCCATGGAGTTAAGCAGGTGAATGGCAGGAGAGGTTCGGTTCAGACTCTTCTTCCCTTTAACCACCAGAATCCATCCCATGTTGGGCAATTGAGGGGTAGCATTGAAAAACCGCAGAACGCCTTTTTCAAGCTCTTCCACATGGTATCGAACACCGCTCTTTTCATCAAAGCTTCTCAGTGCATAAGGTGAGGCCCCGTAGGCCCCGGCACGTGTGTCCGGATCGAACCAGATGTTCCAGTCTATGTTCTGTTCCCATCCCAGGTCCTTCTTCATATGCATGGCCCAGTTGCGCCAGGTCCGAACTGCCATTCCAGGTTTTTCGAGGAAAATAAGTTCATTGGCCACAATCTCATAATCACATTCGGCATGGACCTTCAGATCAAAGGCGTTTTGATCTTCATGCACAGCCACCACCTGACCCTGGAAGTAAAAAGGTTTGTTCCAGTCAATGGAGAAATTCTTCAGGCTAATGTTTTCAGAATTCTGCACATCAAATGCGACCATCTCCCCATGCATGACAAAGGCAGCTCCCGAGGCATCCACCTCAAAATCTTTGAAATCGTGTATGGGGAAAGCTATTCTTTTCAGACCATCGTCGTTGTTAGATATATGCACATACTTTTCTATGGCTTTGTCCGGATAGAGCAAATAGGTACCCGAAGGAATAACCAGCTTTCTGGCATTTTGCAATTGACAGGCTTCAATGGCCCTTCTGATGGCCGGAGTGGCATCTTCGTTTTCTTTCAGGCCGAAGTCGGCGGCAAAGATGGTCTGTGCGTCTAGTTGAAATGTGCTGCCGATCCCAATGAGCAGGGAGATTATCAGGGCTTTTTTTATCATTCGTTTGAGATTTTTATATTTCTGAAGTAGATGGTAGCTTCGCCATGCTTTCCCTGAAGACCAATGTATCCTTTGGTGGGAAGCTCTGCAAATGGAGTGGGCAGCCAGGCTGGAATATCACTTCCATCCGGATTTTTACTTCCATCGGTCCATAAGGACATATCCATATCTGCGGAGATTTCTCCATTGAGTTTAATGGTAATGCGCTGTCCTTCACAGCGGATATTCATATGGTTCCATTTACCTGCTTTCTTTACCAGGGTGGAATTGGGAGGCAGGTGCCCGAACACCCCACCACACATGTAGGTGGGCACCCAGTCCTTGTCCATAAAATAATAGTCATCAGCTATTTGCATCTCTACCGAATTGGGGATCCAATCGCTGCGGTCGGTACAGTATACGATCACGCCACTGTTGGTGCCTTCCTCATTTTTAAACTCAAGGTCCACCACAAAATTCTCGTACTCCACCTGTGTAAAAATACAGGCATCTTCGGAGGCTGTGAGTACTTTACCATCGAATGTCCATACCCCTTTCTCATCCAGGGCATTGGAAAGGTCTTTGTTAAAAAGGGGACTCCAGTCTGACTGTCCATAACAGGATACGGTCAGAAGATATACTAGAGTTGTTGTAGTTATTTTCATTTTCAGAGTAATTTGAGATGACTATTCGTCCATTTCATATTTTATGGGAATGGCAATATTGCCACTCACATTTCTATCAGCAATAGCAACATAAATCATAACAGGCCTTCCTGTTTTATCTGTTAATACAAATGGACGTTCTACACGATCAGGTTTCCATACGGTCCCATCTGAAAGAGAAATCTCTTTTCTCATAAATATACTTCTTTCATCAGGCTGCCAATCAATCCCGTTTTCAGAGTTGAAAAGAGCCAATTCACTTTTTCCCAACACATGGCAAACCATGTAATACCTGTTGAGGGAATTATCAAACCAGATACAGGCATCTTCCGTTTGAGCTTTGTCATAAACTGGCTTAACTGCAAAATTGAAAGGGCCTTCGGGATTTTCAGAAGTTCCTGCCAATTGAATTCTAAACCACTCTTCATGCCCCAAATCATCACCTTTCATAACCATGGTGTATTGCTTATTGCGGAATAGTACGGCAGGGTTAACTGCTATGTTTTTGAATTTGATATTATCTGGTTTTACCACGGCTTTCTCTGAGCGAATAAATGGTCCTGACGGATTCTCCGCAATTGCAACACCAGTGCATTGGGTATTCCTTACAATTGTTCTGTTTTCTGTAAACCAGATACTGTCGGGATATTCAATATTGTAATCTTCTTTTTCAACGAGTGCCTTTAAGTCGTTTGAAATATAATACAAGCATATTTTCCCATCAGCAACTACTGCATAAGGATTGTGTGAGTTAACTAAATCCCATCCATTGGTTTTTCTGCCATTTAGTACGACGTTTACAAACTCAAAGGGACCCTCGGGATCCGGGGAAACGGCATGAGCAATTTCACAATGTGTCATCCACCCTCCAAACTTATACTTTCTGTTCCATCTGGAATAATATGCATGGTATTCTCCATTCCATTTTATTACGGATAGCCCCCAAACATAATAACCAGGCTCCACAAGAACATGATTGCTTCTGGAGTGATTCATGAAACTATCAATTACTCCTGGTTCCAGAGTGCCAAAACTGAGACTATTATAGTCGCTAATTTCTGCTTCTTTTGCCCGACTCGATGAGGAATTATATTGACAGGAGCTTAATGCCATTATACAGAGCAGAAGTATAATTAGTCTTCTCATTTTTAATTTCATTGGTATTTTCATGGACATGAGCTTGCTATTTAGATTGACAAGTAGAAAGAATGACCTCTCTTACTTAAGAATAAACAAACCAACACCGTTTGGGCTTAAGTGTACTGAAAGTGACTTTTTAAAAGACCCAAGCACTGTTTGTCTCCAAACATCGTAAACATCAGCTTTTTTATTTAAACCAAGAGAACTCAATTCAACATCTATCACCTTTTCGTTTTCCATATTGGTATTGAAGATCGCTAAAACCTTTGAGCCGTCTACCAATTTTTTTAACATTATGACTTCATCATTCTCATTCTTCAACACTTCCGCAACATGGCCCAATTCGTCCTGGTTAATATTTATTACATCAGAATTGGTAATAAGTTTGATGGTAAACTCATCTATTTCATGAATATCAGCTGAAAAGAAGAATGGGGCACAAACAATTGACCACAGGCTTACATATTGGTAACGCTGGTTGGTACTTAGTGGTATCTCTTTACTTGGATTAACCATTTTTTGGACATCACGAAGTCTGTGGATATACATAAAGTCCGGATCATTCCATTGACCGGGTTTACTATATTCTCTCAATTCAGTTGCAATTCTCAGGGCATATTTAAAATATGTGTCCACATGATGGTTTAAATCACCACCGATTCGCCATGAAGAAATACCTAAAGTTGAAGCCCACTCCCAGGGTTCATCCCATCCGTATTGACATAAATTAAACAGAATATCTCTGTCTTGTAAACGGAGATATGTAGCCATTGGTCTCCAAAGTTCGGACTGGGGGTATTCTATACCTTGATCTTTAAGACATTTTAACAAGTCACGACCTGAACACAAATCGTACTTTATTAAATCAAATCCCCATTGGGCATATTGATCGGCATCATGTTTTTCATAGCCAAAAGAACCTACAAAACCTTGACAGGTTTTTGGGCCAGGACCGCTGTAAATTCCAGCCTTTAATCCGAAGCTATGGATATAATCCGTCATCGCTCCCATATCCGGGAAATTCTTATTGGGGATGACATTGCCAAGAGAATCTCTCACATCCCCAACAATCCCATCGAAATTAAATCCTTCATGCTTCTCTTTATGTATTTCGGGTCGTGTTTTGAAATCTGATTCTCGAATTTTCATCCAACAATCATCAATCGATATATATTGAAAACCAACATCGGCAAATCCATTCTCAACAAATACATCAGCAGCCTTTCTAATTGTCTCATCTGTTACGGTCAACATTTGCCCTCCCCAGGAGTTCCATCCGGTAGGCGGGGTTAGTGCAATTTTATCCCCTATGATCAGTTTAAATTGACAGGAATCCTTACCATGCTCGTTCTCCGCAACAAAAACCATTTTGTACGGTCCTGTTTCCATAGGCACCACACCAGAGATAATTCCATTTTCAGAATCTAAAATTAAACCCTGGCTTAAGCCTTTCACTTTAAATTCAATCGGACGTTCACCCTGACATGGAATTCGGTAAATAAATTTTTTCCCTGGTCTAACCCCATATATTTTGGGTCCGTTTATTTTGGGTTCCTCACTGGCCGCAGGTGTTAAAACCTCTTTATCGTTTATTCTGGCATCATAACTCTTTTGCGCATTGATGTTATTCAGGGCTAACAAGAGAATAAGGATGTAAAGTGCACTTTTCATTTTTTTAAATATTCAGATCAGAGATCAGCTCTACATCCAATCCGTCAACTGTGACGGTTCGCAGAAGCTGACCGGCTCTTTTAATTTGGTAGGTCTGTTTTGTCTCGCCCACATTCCATAGTAGGGCTTTATTTGCGCTTGGATACCAGGCAAAAACTGCAGGAATCTCCCCATCCACATAGGGCGTCTCCTTTAGCTCAGGAATGATTTTCTGTTTAAATGCCATCAGATCACCCATCTTCTCATCCATGGGTATAAAATGACTCCCTGAAACATTAGCCCGCTTTCGAATCACAAGATTGTTCTCTTTGGCCTCTAACCTTCCTTCTGCCACGGCCCTGGCATCTTCGTCGGAAAGAAAGATCCAGCCATCCCTGGAGATATCTTCAAGCACTTCAAAAGGAATGCCCGAAGCCAGAAACAGGCTGAAGGGTTTGTCACGGCCCACAATCCTGCTGTCCCAACCCCAAAAATGTTTGAATGGTCCGGTTGGTTTATGTCCGGCTATCGCCTCATGGAGTTTGGCACTCTTTTGCATGGCCGGTCTTATTTGGTCCCAGTGACCTATGGGGAACGGATCTAAACCACTCATAAACATGGTATTGCGAGTGTCTGAGATCAGAGAGATTGAAAGCTTTGCTGCAATATTTTTGGCCGAAAGGGCGTCTGCAGGAAAGGCAGTGGTTTCGCTGTAGGCCAGATCAGGCCTTACATACCTTCGGTGGAACAGCACACTGAACAGCTCATCGGTTTTTCCCTTGACTACCCCGAAGCTTTGATCATCAAACATAAACTCACCCACCCGAAAGGGAACATCCCCGTATTGATCAAGCTCGATTCCTGCTTTTTCCGCTCCCAGGTACATCACCATAATGCCCAGTTGCATATCGGGGACTGCATCCTTCAGGGAATTAAACATACTGGTTTCAATGTCGCAAATGTAATCCACCCAGGATCTCAGCACCTGTGTGGGATTCCGATTTTCGACCGATTCGATAAGATCCGTCCATTGGCCGGGACCATAGCCATATTTGCTTAAAAACTCATCCCTGCACTCATCACAAAAGCAACCTCCAATATGTCCGGGCATCCTGGCTACGCGGAAATCATCATCCAGAAAGACAGTGTTAAGTCCTGATTTCCCCAGTTTGATCAGCGCCTCCCTGTTCTCCTTTACGGCGGGAGCATGAATGGAGGTACCTGAATAGATTTCCCCTTCATATGTGCATGAATTTTTCCAGTGGTTTGGAGGTGTGGCCAGGTAATCGGTGTTTTCATCCATCCCCAGAGCATCTCCGGGATGACCCAGGGGAACATTGATGAGATGAACGTCAAATCCTTCATTTTGAAGCTGATTGGCCTGTTTTCGCAGCTCATCCGGCTGGCGATACCAAAGACCATAGAAAAATGCACCCATCCAAATATCTGTAACACCTGCATTCTTCAGGATTGTGGGCAATTGGGGATTGGCTTCCCAGCCCTGGGAGGAAATAGATGCATGAAATCGCCGTATGCCTGGCTTATTCCCAGACAGAAAATTGGATATTCCCAGCAGATTGTAATTTCCGATGGCCAGTCCGGTTGCAACAAAGGGAGCGAAAAACTGGCGACGTGAGATTTTTTTTAAGGTCATTGATCCAATTGTTTTTTAGCTTTTTCCAGGTATTTCAGGGTCTCGGATTATTCTGCCCTGATAACGGTGTTATTCGTGCAACGAAGCCCCCGTAAGGAGCCATTTTTATTTCAAGCTTGTCAGAAGGCCCTACACCCCTTTCTTCTGAGGCTACCTCCCTGTTGATCAGTCCGTCATTCAGCAGCAGCATCTGATATTGGTCCAGTTCCAGAAATGAAAGGTCAAATTGAACTGTTTTCTCTCTGTCCTCCCCATTGATCCCCGCAATGTACCACTCACCTCCACTTCTACGGGCAAGTACGGCCTCCTTCCCAGGATATCCTTCTATGAAACGGATGTCATCCCAGCTTGCAGGTACCTTGCGCAGATACTCTTTTTCGGGATCAGACCTGTTGAGGTAGGTGTCCACATCATCCACAAAATGTACCCAGCCCGATTCAAACAGAACCGGCAGGGCCAGCTCATGGGCATCACTGGTCAGATGCGGATATTTGCTATTTGAAAAACCAGTGGGTGTATAATCCATGGGCCCTGCCACATTCCGGATGAATGGAAGGATGGTATTGTATGCAGGTGCATTCGCCGGGTAGTGGTCATGTGCTCTGTACATCTCCTCCCCCACAACCGCTTCCATGGTCATCAGATGGGGGTAAGCACGTGACCACCCCCTGGGCAATGTGCAACCGTGAAAATTCACCATCAGCTGGAACTCTGCTGCATCCTTTAGAATATCGTGGTACTGTTCTATGCATAGCTGCTTATCGCTCAGAAAGAAATCAACCTTAACGCCCTTTATACCCAACTTTTGCATGTAGCGGAACTGCTCCCTCCTCAGCGTGGCCGATTGCATCTGTTCATCGTGCTGCAGTCTGGGATGGCCTCCCGAATGGTACCACAGGATCAGTCCCACCGACTTTGCACTGGCGTAGTCGACCAGCTCCTTTAGCTTATCCTCTTCCAGGTTTGGCCAGCCGGCATCCACCAGGGAGTATTCCCATGACATTTCTGCGGCCAGGTCTATAAACTCTTTTAGCTTTTCAGGATTCCTGGGGCTTCTTCCATCTGACCACCAGCTCCATGATGCGCGACCCGGCTTTATCCAGCTTGTCTCCTCCACCATCGAAGGAGAGCTCAGGTCGGTGATCAGGGTCGATTCAACGATCGATCCAGGGGATGTTCCTACCATGATAACCCTCCAGGGTGTAAGCCATGGAAGGGTGGAAGAGGGGAGAACCTCACCCTCTCCGTTCCCCTCACTGGCATCAGGGAACCTGAGCATGTATTTTCCCCCGGGAGCTTCCTGCTGAAGCCTGCTTCCGCAATAGGAACCCTCCAACCCTGCCTCCGAAATAAGCATCCAGAACCGGCCCTGTTCTATCTGAAATAGCGCAGGAAAGGCCCAGCCTGCTTTATTGGGAGAGGGGGTGCCCACAGGGATATTGCTTTTATAGTACTGCTCATAAGCCGGGTAGGCGTCTGGATAAGGTTGGATAAATGCAGTTCCCGACTCAGGGACATGGAAGCCCGAGCTTTCGGCGGTTATCGTGTGTGCCGTGCTGTCTTCTTCAGGAAAAATATACCTGAATGCCACTCCCTGGTTGTAGGCCCTGAGTTCCAGGGTGAGCCTGGCACCTTCGCTGTTTTGAATATGGAGCTTGAGCTGATTGGCATTACCCGGATTTTCTCTTCGTTTTCCATGAAGCAGTTCGTAGGGTTCTTGAATGGTCTCGGGTCCGGATCCTGAAGAAATGCTTAGTCCCTCCATAAATCGCTGATCGGCCCTTTCAATCCCCAGGGGAGAGGGCAGTAGAACGGGAACCATCCCAGTATCCGAACGAAAGAAGATCTGATAGAGTAGTTTGCCATTTTCGCTTCCCTCTTCCACCTGGATAAGCAACTGGCCATCGGGTGAGGTGAGTTGCCAGTCCTCTGATTGTGTATACGCTGAGAAAAGGATGCTTAGTATGATTACATATATCTTATTCATGGGGCGGAGTAATTTTAAGTGTGAAAATATGATTAGCCGTAATAATAGATGTCCGGTCGCAAGCCGTTAAAGAGGGGATTCTCTTTTCTTATGGCCTCCACCTCGCCGGGGTAGAGGTCCTGGATGACGATACCCTCCTCATCCCATATATCTTCGATCAGCTCTCCTTTTGCTCCTGTGATGTTGCTTCCTCCCGAACAGTGTTGGCCGCGCTCATTGGGTCCGCAACAGCAGGAAGTGGGCATAATCATGGAATTGATAAAAGCAAGCCTCTGCACCTCCTTATGACCCCTGCTTCTTCTGTTATTCATCCAGAACAGCATGGAGCATCCCAGATTGGCATAAGAGCGTGTCATCTCCGGAAATCCGCCATCATAACAGATCATGATGCCACATTTAAACCCTTTTACGTCGAAGGTCACCAGTTCATTGCCTGGCTTATAAAACGTAGGTTCATGACGAAGTCCTTCGGCCTTCCACCAGAGGTGTGTTTTCCGGTAATTTGCCACCACACCTGCGGCGGATACAATGGGAGCAGAGATAAAGTAGTCCTCACCATCCCGCTCGGTTAATCCGTAAATCACCCTGGTTTCAGTGCCCTGAAGCAATTTTTGAAAGGTCTGGGTGCTTGGACCGTTCAGTGGCTCCGCCAGTTCACGAAGGTTCTCCACATATCCCACCAGCATCTCTTCATGGAATAGAATCACATCGGCATTTTGCCGGAGGGCCTCTGAAGCAAATCCCAGCGCTTTTTCCCTGTTCTCCTCCACCTTACCAGGATTTCCGTTTTGCTGTACCACGGCAACCCGCACCGAACCTTCCGGAGGTACCCGGGGCAGCGATACCGGTCCGGATGTATCAGGGACCATTCCATTAAGCGGTAAATGGCTTCCCAGTGCACCCAGTGCGGCTGCACCCATGCCTGCTTCTTTTAAAAATGATCTTCGTTTCATCTGTTTACTTCGGATTTATTATCGTGGGACTTTTTTGTTCAAAGGTGTTAGTGTGACCTTGCCCAGTAAACCAGAGGGCATGGGATCCCAGATGCTTGCATCGAATTCCTCATAGTGCCTGTTGACCATATTGATTTCATAGAATATCTTCCATTCTGTACCGCTTCGTTCCAGTGCACGCAGGCGGTTGGCCGACAGGTTGGTCACTTCAATTTCAAGTGTATTACTCCCTTCCTGAAGCAGATTTGTTTCTACTGAAAAGGGGACCGACCATAAACAACCCAGGGATTGCCCGTTGATCCTTACCCTGGCGCTCTCCCTCACATCACCCAGGTCCAGCAACCAGTGGGTCACTTCCGGATCCGGATTCTCAAACTCCATCCTGTAGCGTGCAGTCCCGCTAAAAGCTTCAGTACGGGGGGTAAAATCTGTCCATGAATGAAGTTTTTCCAATTGAATGCTTTCAGGAAGCTCTGGTCCCCCGG
>JAAEOI010000552.1 GCA_024244665.1 Bacteroidota bacterium
AGACCACTGGATATCGACTCACTGAGCGACCTCAAAGATTTTGGAGTTGATCCAGAGATACTGGGATGGCTGAACGAACTAGTGGAGGAAGGCTATCCAGAAGAAGTGGTTACCATTGCCTGGTTGAGCGTACTTATTGATTCTGACAAAGGCAGTGCCGTCTCCCGCCATGTGCGACGACTTGTCCACAAGGCAGAAAAACGCCTGGCTGTTGGAGAAGATATTAAGGATCTAATTAAAGCGTTGATGGAAGCAATGGTGTAACCAATGTGTTGATTTGCATTCTGTGGAAGACAAAGTACGTCGATGTCTGGAGCAGGGGTTCCTGGCAATTAGTGAAGTGGATACTATGTTATCCACTTCATGCAGCATGCCGGCTTTGTTCCCTGCTCAGTGGTAACCGTTCACTCCCCCCCATTATTTGGAAATCCAGCCTCTACTCACACTCCGGGCAGGAAGAAGGGTGAGCCTTCCGAAAAACGCCGTGAATACATCCATGTAGACTCGGTCATAGCATCCCTGCTATGAACGTTTTCGGAAGGCTCACCCTCCTTCCTACCC
>JAAEOI010000553.1 GCA_024244665.1 Bacteroidota bacterium
GATTCTTCAACCTCGGATAGATCACAACTGGGTTGGTGGATACTTTAGGGTGCAGGAGGTTCTCTGACGGACTCTCAATGGGTTCATAGAATTCCGGTATTGGACCATCCATGTTCGCGCCGGATTTTGCCCAGACGGCATTATCCTTTGTGGAATGGTAAGGTGCCGTAAATATCCTTCCGTTTCCTTCCGCTGTCATCTTAAATGCGACAAGACCTTTCTCAGAGGACGGTGCAGAAGTTATGCCCTTTACGTCAGGCTTGTCAACGCCGGTCCATTTTCCTGCCGCCGCATCCCACCATATCAGTGCACGTTCAGGATCGCGCGGTTTTCCTTCCAGATCACACGAAGCCCTGTTATATAGCACCCTTACATTGCCCGGCCATGAGAATGCCCATTTTGGATATAGCCCCTTCTTCTGCGGATCGTATTTGTCGTTTTGTCTTTTGGTAAGGTTGTGCCCTTCACTGAAGCAACCGGAATAGATCCACTCTCCGGCAGA
>JAAEOI010000554.1 GCA_024244665.1 Bacteroidota bacterium
ATCCGTTCCCTGGAAGAGATCCACCAGGCTGCCGGGGGCGATCTTTATAGGTACCTGACCAGGCATTTCACTCAAAATCCCTGAGATTAATGAAAGCTATAACTATACTTTCCTTTATTGTTACAATATTTTGGTCGAGCCAGCAGGGCTTTTCGCAGGAGAGGCAGCAAGAGGTAGACTCGTTAATTGTCCTCTTTAAGAGTGCTGATCGCAACTGGAACATAATTGCCAATCAACTTATTGCGATAGGGGAACCCGCGGTGCCGTCTCTCATAAGTGTGCTTCGGGACACTTCCCAGACGCAGTGGACAAGGCGTATTGCGGCCATGACGCTGAATGACATTCACTCCCCAACATATATTGAACCAGCACTGCAACTGCTTTTGAACAGGAGTGAGACATTTGAACTGCGTAACCATATTACCAGGGGATTGAAAGGGTATGACCTTTCCCATGCTGCAGATGAGCTTTGGAAAATATTCCAGGAAGAGGAAAATGAATACTTCAAGCTGAATATCGCAGGAATTCTAAGCTCCAGTGGTCTTTTTCTCGCATACCAGGCATATGAAGAGCTATATATCAGCAGTGAAGGGTATTGTAAGCAACAGGCCCTGAAAAACATGGTCCGACTGGAGCCCCAGGAATCTACAGACTTGTACATTTCAGCTCTTCTGGGTGACGACTGGATGACTGCTAACCTGGCCATGGACAGTCTGATTGCAAGTAGTCATCTCGCTCCAGGAAGAATCATCCGGCTCTATCACAGGCGGGACACACCCGAAATAGTCAGATGGCGGATCATCCATGTCATGGGTCAACGGCTGGAAAGGAATTATATGGATCTGCATCTGGAAGCCCTTTCAGACCCGGGCTGGTTGGTACATAACGAAGCTGCCCTGGCTTTATCCCGCATGCCACAACACCTGGTATTGCCCGAGTTGAGGTTCCTGGAACAATCCGGAGAAGAGGAAGAGGTACTTAGAGCTGGCTGGGTGATCCGCCAGATTGAGAACGAATCCAGTCAGGTATTAGCCTCCATGCAGCCATTTGACGGATATCCTATGCTGGATAACCTTGAGGAGATCAAGGAGGTGTTGAGGGATAAATGTGTTGATACCATCACATTCAGGAAAGGTGATATCATCGCTGATGTGGGAGCCGGGAACGGCTATCTGGAAGCAATGCTCTCATGTTTCCATAATGACCTTACATTTTATATTCAGGACATTGATTCGCTTGTATGTAATCCAAAAAGCATTCAGAAAGTAGTCGATTTTTACCAGGAAGTACACGGCCGGCCATTTACCAACAGATTTATTACCATAAACGGAACAAACACAGACAGCAATCTACCCGATCAGATTTTTGATAAGATTCTGATGTTGTGGACCTACCAGTATTTTAAGAATCCCCGTGAATTTATCATTGGTCTCAGGCAAAAGTTGAAGAATAACGGATTGCTCTATGTGATCAACCCGGATCAGGATTCTGACTTCGGAAAGCTTCTGTCCATCGAATATGGATGGAACATGGCAACGGTCGAAAGGGAGATCTCTGATATTATTGACTGTGGGTTTGAACTCGTAGGAATCGCCAGGAATTATGATTCCAACGAACTGCCGTATATCATGGTTTTTAAAAAGAAATGATTATCATTGTGAACAGACTGAAACAAAAAGTAAAGAACTGCGTATAAGTAGATTGTAGAGAGTACTGGAAAATGCAAAGAACCTTATTGTAAGAAAAAAAAAGCCATGAAAAAAGCAATAATAGCACTAATCATCATCGCAGCTGGCATCATTATGAGCTCATGCAATCAGCAGGCCTGTCCCGCCTATTCATACAATGAAACTGAGCAAAGCGAGAGTGCCGGTTAATCCTGTCGATTAGCTTCAATAATCTTCCTCATTTTATTCCTGGTATTGCCAGCTGTAAACGATATGCTGTAATTCATGAAACAAGGAATTTGCACTATCTTGTTACAGAACTTAATCTATCCGGAATGAAAACAATCAAAATCACGGGAACAGTAATTTATATTTTGTTTGCCAGTGTGATACTCACAGCACAGGAGAGGGAAACTTCACCAGTTACCCTGGCGAGGATATCAGAAAGTGTTTACCAAATTGTCGGTGGACGCGGCTCAAATGGTGGAGTAATTATCGGTGAAGGTGGCGTTTTGTTTGTTGATTCGAAAATGGATGAAGAATCTGTTAAACAATCAATTGAAGCTATTAGGAGTACTACAGACAAACCCGTCAAATTCCTTGTTAATACACACAGCGATAGTGACCATATCATGGGAAACAGGTATTTTCCCAACACGTTTACTTTTATAGCCCACGATAATTGCCGGGATGATTTTTTCAAAAAAGACTTCGGACGCGAATCCGACTGGGGAGAACCTGAGTATTATCCTTTCACGCCCTCGTTGACGTTTAAAGAGAACTTGAATGTTTGGTTGGGCAAGGATCTTGTTGAACTCCATTATTTTGGCATAGGCCACACCTCTGGTGATATTGTTGTTTATTATCCGAAAGACAAGATAGCATTTCTTGGGGACCTGTATTTCAGCGGTCGGCCACAATTGATCCATTCGAATAAAAACGGCAATTCTTTCGAGTATGTTAAAACGCTAACAGAAATGCTTGAAACACTGGATGCTGAAACATTTTTAAGCGGTCATAGTGATCCGGTTGGACGTGATGAAATTGAAAAACACATCCAGGCAATGGTTGAAAGGCATAGAAAAGTGAAAGAATCAATTCGTCAGGATAAAACCATGGCGGAAATACTGGAGGAGTTCAATGAAGATGAATCCCGCCTGGTTAAATCTATTTATAACGAAATAGCCGGGCTATGATCCGAAGGGTCTTAGATTTACTGTCTCTACTCAGATAAAATCTAAATGTATGAAACGAAATATCCCGGTATCATTGTTAGTTCTGTGTCTTAGTTTCCTATTATCAAGCCCACTATTGTCCCAGAATCCGGATGGCTGGGAAGAATACCAGACCAGCCTGCAGCCGTCTGAAATAGTCATCCCTTCCATTGAGCTAAAGGAAGGCTTGGTTGTGGGTGAGATCGGGGCAGGTAGAGGCAGGCTATCGCTTTGACCGTGTGGCAGCTGAGCTCAAGCGAGACAACATCTATGTATTCAGGAAACTTTAGAGCCCGATGATCTTCCTTGTGCTCACAAAATCCTTAAGGTTCCATATAAAGTTATCTTTAGCAGATTCAAGCGATTTTTTATGAAATCTAAGCTTAGATCCATAGGTCCGGCCGCCTTGGTTACTGCTGCCTTCATCGGGCCCGGCACGGTCACCACCTGCACCCTTGCCGGGGCAGGATACGGATATGCACTACTATGGGCCTTGCTTTTCTCAGTAATTGCCACCATTTTCTTGCAGGAGATGGCCGCCAGACTTGGAATCGTAGGCCGCAGGGACCTTGGAGAGGCACTGCGCCTGCAGTTTCCGCGGGGGCTGCCCCGCGTGTTGTCCCTTGTCCTAATTATCTCAGCCATCGGTATCGGAAATGCTGCCTATGAGACGGGGAACATCCTGGGTGGAGTGCTGGGACTGGAAGCCATGGCAGGCAAAGCAAAACTGGAGCTCCCTGGCGGTGCCCCACTGGGCCTCTGGGGCCCTGTGATGGGTATTGTGGCTTTCGTGCTGCTGCTTCTGGGTTCCTATAAAAAGCTGGAAAAAGTCTTGGTTGGCCTGGTCATCCTTATGAGTGTGGTCTTTCTGTCCACCATGTTTTTCCTACTTCCGTCTCTGCCTGAAATTTTTAAGGGTATATTTATCCCACGGATACCGGCCGGGGCAGCTCTGACTGTGGCCGGGCTGGTGGGAACTACTGTGGTTCCCTACAACCTCTTCCTGCATTCTGCCATAGTGCAGGAAAGATGGAAGAATCCGGCAGACCTGCCTGCAGCCCGCCTGGATATCAGGCTTTCCATAATTCTCGGAGGACTGGTATCCATGTCCATTGTGATCACATCGGCGGCCACCTTCTTCGGTACAGGTCAGGAGGTGCAGAATGCTTCCGACCTGGCCCGCCAACTTGAACCACTCCTTGGAAACTGGGCCACTGCCTTTATCAGCTCGGGCCTGGTGGCTGCGGGGCTCACCTCGGCCATCACAGCCCCGCTGGCAGCCTCCTATGCCATCTGTGGCATCCTGGGATGGAAGAAGGACCTGAAATCGGCCCGTTTCAGGGCAATATGGATGTTCATCCTGGGAACAGGCATTATTCTTTCTGCCATCGGACTGAAACCTGTGCCGGTGATTGTCTTTGCACAGGCGACAAACAGCATACTGCTGCCTGTGGTGGCCATCTACTTGTTACGGGTGATGAATGATAAGTCCTTACTTGGAACCCACAGCAACCGGGTAGGCATGAACCTGGCCGGGATTGCAGTGATCCTTGTTTCTATTTTCCTGGGTCTGAGAAATATGTTGTCTCTCCTGGGTGTTTTGTAAACACATAATATAAGATGTTCATTCTCAACATAGATACAGGCGGTACCTTTACTGATTGTTTAGCAATTACACCTTATGGTGAAAGATTTCGTCGCAAGGTGCTTTCCAATGGTACACTCAGAGGGATCATCCTGGAGGTCAGGAATCCCACTGAAGTACTTGTAAGCACCAACTGGGGCATCGACAGGGACCTGCTGGCTGGCTACAATCTCCGCTTACCGGACATGGAACAGCCAGAGATAGCCGTAAAGGCCTTTTCTCCGTCCGAACGGATCTTATATCTGGAGAAGCCCCTGCCGGACCTCAGAGGGGCAGAAAAAGTCCTCTTCGAGCTCACAGCCCACGAGGAAGCACCAATATTGTGCGCAAGGCTGATTACTGGCACAGCCCTTCACAAGGAATTTCCAGAAATGGAGTTGCGGCTGGGCTCCACCAAAGGCACCAATGCCCTGCTGGAATACAAAGGTGCTCCTGCGGCCATGTTGCTAACAAAGGGATTCAGGGACCTGCTGAAAATAGGGAACCAGCAAAGGTCTGACATCTTTGCGAGGAATGTACACAAATCGCCTGGATTGTCAGTGCTTATCCTGGATGTGAATGAAAGGATGAATGTTGCCGGAGAAGTACTTGAGGCCATCAGGCCGGAAGAAATCAGGCATGCTGCCAGTCTAATCAAAGCACAGGGAATCACCTCCGTGGGAGTGGCCCTCATGCATTCCTGGATCAATCCGGAACATGAAAACATTACCGGGAAGATCCTGGAAGAGGAAGGGCTGGAGTATCTCTCCCTTTCCTCGGAGCTTTCCCCCATGATCAAATACCTGGGTCGCGCCCGGACCGCAGAGGTCAATGCTTACCTAAGCCCCATCATTCACGATTACATAGGGCAGATCACCAGGAAGATGCGGGGAAGCCGCTTTCGGTTCATGAACAGTGCCGGAGGCATGGTCAATGCCGGAGCTTTCCATCCAAAGGACAGTCTGCTGAGCGGACCTGCAGGGGGTGTCATAGGAGCTGGAAAGTCGGGCCGTATTGCCGGGTACGAGAGGATCATCTCATTTGACATGGGCGGTACCAGTACCGACGTATCCCGCTTTGACGGTGCGCCTGATTACTGCTTTGAACTGGAAGTAGGCGGGGCCAGGATCAACACGGCTGCTCTGCATATCGAAACAGTGGCCGCTGGTGGGGGATCTATCTGCACTTATGACGGCTTTAAGTTGAGTGTGGGACCGGAGAGTGCCGGGGCCATGCCCGGTCCTTCCTGCTATGGTGCAGGCGGCCCTCTTACCCTTACTGATGTGAACCTCCTGGCGGGACACCTGAATCCGGCCCGCTTCAATATTCCCGTGTACCCGGAAGCAGCAGAGCACAGGCTGGCAGAAATCGCTGAGTCCATTGAAAGGCAAAGCGGACAAAAGGCCGATCGCGGGAGCTTGCTCAGTGGATTCCTCAGGATAGCCAATGAAACTATGGCCGGGGCCATTCGGAAGATCTCCACCGCCAGAGGATACGCTCCCGGGGTTTATGCCATGGTGGCCTTTGGAGGCGCAGGGGGGATGCATGCCTGCGGAATTGCGGAATTGCTTCAGATCAGAACAGTCCTCATACCCGAAAATGCCGGCATCCTGAGTGCCTATGGAATCGGGGAAGCGTACATCGAGCGCATTGCTGAAAGACAGGTTTTGGAATTGCTGGAAGAGTGCCGGGATCTGGACAGTGATTTCTCTGCCCTGGAAGAGCGGGCCACAGGCGCCCTGGTGGAAGAAGGGATTGCCCGGTTCAGGATCGGGATCAGGAGCAGGAAGCTCTTCCTGCGCCTCCTGGGACAGGAAACAACCCTGGAGGTGGAATGGCAAAGCATAGAACAAGTCCGGATAGAATTCCGGGCAAGCTACGAAAGCATCTACGGACACTGGAATCCGGACCGGCCCATTGAGGTGGAATCCATACGTGTGGTGGCATCAGAAAAAGAAACCACACCACGGGTCCGGGCTCCCCGGGATGGAGATAATATAAAGCAAAATAATTATAATGTCAGGGATGGGCATCCAATTTATGAAAGGGACCAGCTAAAGAAGGGAGAGATCATCCGGGGACCTTCCTTAATTCTGGATCCATACAGTTCCACATACCTGGAAAAGGGCTGGACCTGCCAGAAGGATGCACATGGAACCCTTCTCCTGCACTATGAAGGGGAAAAGGAAGAAGCCGCAGGAGAGGCAGCGGAGCAGCAAATGAGCCAGGAAGCCGAACTGGAACTGTATTCGCATCGTTTCATGGGTATTGCCGAGAATATGGGAGCCATGCTTCAGCATGCGTCTGTTTCAGTCAATGTGAAGGAAAGGCTGGATTTCTCCTGTGCCATTGTGGATGCAGATGGCTACCTGGTGGCCAACGCCCCGCACATTCCTGTACACCTGGGAAGCCTGGGTATTTGTGTACGTCGCATCCTGGAGGATTTTGAACTGCTGGAAGGGGAAACCATCGTCACCAACCATCCGGCATACGGAGGCTCGCACCTGCCCGATATCACCCTTGTAAGTCCAGTATACAGTGAAGAGGGCATCCGCATTGGATTTGTTGTAAACAGGGCCCATCATGCTGAAATAGGAGGGATCAGCCCCGGTTCGATGCCCCCTGATGCCCGGTCCCTGGCCGAGGAAGGAGTAGTGATTAAACCCTTTTATCTGGCCAGACGGGGAGAGGTTGACTGGGTGGGGATGGAAAAAATCCTCACCGGGGCTCCCTATCCCACCAGGAACCTGGCCGAGAATCTGGCCGACCTGAACGGAGCTCTTGCAGCCAATGTCCGGGGTGTCAGCGAATTGCGGGCACTTGCCGCTGTCCACGGGGTAGAGAGGGTGCAGGAGTTCATGGGCAGGCTGAAGGATTATGCCCGCCAGCTCACCCTGCAAAGCATTGCTGCGCATCCCCTGGACTCAGCCAGTGCCGTGGAAATGCTGGATGACGGAAGCCGCCTGGAAGTCAGTCTGCAAAAGGCTGTTTCAGGTTATCAGATTGACTTCACCGGAAGTGCCCCCGTACATCCCGGGAACCTGAATGCCAATCCCGCCATCGTACATTCGGTGATTATGTACGTGCTCAGACTTTTACTGGACAGGGACATCCCCCTGAATGACGGATTGCTGGAAGCCGTAGAAATTAAGCTGCCCGAAGGGCTCCTGAATCCTCCCTTTCCCGATGATCCATTCAAATGCCCGGCCCTTGTGGGCGGTAATGTAGAGATCAGTCAGCGCCTGACGGATACCCTTCTGAAGGCCTTGCAGATGCAGGCGGCCAGCCAGGGGACCATGAACAATGTGATTTTCGGAAATGGCAGCTATGGCTATTATGAAACCATCTGCGGGGGCTGTGGCGCAGGTCCGGCTTTTCATGGCGCCGATGCAGTGCACCACCACATGACCAATACCCGCATCACCGATTCAGAGATCATGGAGCACCGTTATCCTGTAAGGCTGGAAAGATTCGAAATAAGAACGGATTCGGGCGGTAAGGGTGAGTTTCGGGGTGGAAAGGGAATCGTCCGGGAAATCCGCTTCCTTGAGCCAACAGAACTGTCCCTGGTGACCCAGAGGCGCAACAGCGGACCCTACGGGATGAAAGGAGGTGAGGATGGGCAGCCAGGCCGACAGATTCTGATCCGGAACAATGGGGATGTGGAATCTCTGGACCCCATCTGCACAGCCCGGATGAAGCCAGGAGACCGCCTCCTGATTGAAACTCCCGGTGGCGGCGGCTATGGTAAACAGCCTGTTTCAAGTCGTATAAAAAAAAAGCTGTTGAGCCCGGCGAAGCCGATTCCGGATTCAAATATCATTATTGATTCCTGATATATAGCCACATTTCGTGACCATAGAACAGGCCACAAGATGCTACTCGAGATGTTAGATTGATCAATTAGTTTTACGAAAACAAGGCAACAATTTGCAAGAAGAAGGAAAGCTAACAATGTCAGATAAAGTTGTAATAAGAAACATAGCTCGGTTTCCAGAGGACTTCATGTTCCAACTTAATTTCAATGCGAAGCAACCATGTAGTCTTGAATCCCATCCCTATTAATATGTATGCTATGAAAAGATATCTCCTGTGGGCCCTCTTCTTGTCACTATTTGCATGTTCACTCCATGCGCAGGACTGGGTAACAAGCTTTGGCCACGAGGAAGGGGATGTTCTGATTGAAGGAGTGGTTACCGATTCGGAGAACAATATAGTGATTACAGGTACTTTTTCCTCTGAAGAGTTTAAACCCGGTGCAACAGATATATTGAAGAGCAGAGGCAGGGAAGATGTGTATATCATTAAGTATGATCCCCTGGGTGGGATTATCTGGTCGAGGTCATTCGGAGGTATGAAAGAAGATTTTGGAAGTGATATCGCCCTTGACAGTAACAATAACATCTATGTAACCGGTCACTTCTCCAGCAATGCGATCCGGATTGGCGATACTGATATATTGAGTGCCTGGCCGGAAAATGTATATGTGGCGAAGTTTGATCCATCCGGGGAGTTCATTTGGTTGAGGATGTCGGAAAAACTAACCAGATGGTCGAAAGGGACTGCGGTATTTTGCGATGGAGATCAAAACATTTTCTTCACCGGTTATACATCCAGTATGGAGCTGTCATTCGGCGACATCAATCTCTCTGCCAAAACCAGCAGCGAAAAGGGATTTTATTGCAAACTTGATGCTGAAGGCAATTTTATGATGGCTGATTTCATGAGTGGTTCAGCAGAGGAAAGATATAGATTGAATGATATTTGCACCGACACGAATGGGAATATCTACCTGGCAGGAAGCAAAACAATCCATACCGAGCCCGATCCTGTTACATACCAGGAATACCGTGATGTGCTGTATTTCTGTAAACTGGATCCTTTCGGCGAAATAAGCTGGACTGTGGAGGATACAAGTTTTTATCAGGTCCGTAGAATGATCTGCCAAAACGATTCCTTATTCATTCTGGGCAACCGGGAGGAATTCAGAATGATCTTTAACGGAGGGACCATCGATACCACCAGCTCTTTTTTCTTCGGGATTTTTGATACCGATTCGAACAACTTGATGGGCAGGAAGGTGACAGGAGCCCTGGCATATGATCTTTATGCGGACAACAAAAGGATACTGGTGGCCGGGGGACTTCTCCTGGACCACCTCGAGCTGGATGGTTTTCAGATTCACCGAAATAGCGATTCCTCCTCCATCTGTCCCATCTACCAGGATATCTTCTATTTTGAAACCAATCTGGCTGGAGAGATCAAACAGTTGAAAAGCATCAGCGGAAGCCTGGAAGATATACCAACGGCCATCTGGCTTTCAGACCGGGGGGACCTCCTCTATTCGGGAATCTTTGAAAGTGCCAGCGTATATGTTGAGGAAACGGAACTATTCAATTTCAGCGAGTTGAACACATTCATGCACGTTTCGGGGACTTACTATAACAGAAGGATTTTTTCATTTCTGGCCAGCAAGGCCGAATTTGGGGAGCCTGGTGGGACAAATGTATTTGAGAGTGATCAGATGATGATTTATCCAAATCCTTCACAAGGTGTCATTCATATCCGCAGGAGCGGTTATAGGGGTACAGCGCTTGTCAAGGTGCATGACCTGACAGGATATCTTCTGTATGAGAAGTTGATACATGGTGACCTGAGCTCCCTGGATCTGTCTGATCTGGAAGCTGGCATGTTTGTCCTTACCATCATTGGAGCGCAACATGTGCTCAGCAATCCCCTCTTGATTATAAAGTAAACCCGGGATAACGATAAGAGACTATGAATCTTCCAGGAGCAAGCCGTATCCAGGTCCATTCATGGACATCAGGATGCCTGATAAGTATTTTGTTATTATTGCTGGGAACAGTTCTTTCAGGATCAACGGTTTTGGCCGAGGCATATGCTGATAAGGTAGTTATCAACGAAGTACTCTCTTCTAATTCAAGATCCAATTATGACAACGATTTCGGGGCATTTTCTGACTGGGTGGAACTTTTCAATCCCACTGGTAATGACATTAATCTGAAAGGTTGGTATCTGAGCGACGATCCTGACGAGCCTGATAAGTGGGAGATCCCTGCTAATACAATGATACCAGCTGATGGATTCCTTCTGTTTTGGGCCGATAACCGGGATCTTCGTCCGGGCCAGAAGACCTGGGTGGAATTTACTCAGGCAGAAGAGATCACTGTGAGTGAGTACCACATGAATTTCAGGATCAATAGTGATTTGGAGGAAATTCTACTGTATAATGCTGAGAAGGAGCTTGTGGACAGAATTGTTGTTAGGGACCAGGAGCGTGATTACTCTTATGGCAGGAATCTGGCAGGCTCCTGGCGCTATCTGGGTGAACCCACTCCTCTAAATGAGAATAGTTCGTATAGCCGGGAGGAATTTGTTAAAGCGGGGATACCTGTTTTTTCGATCCAGGGTGGCTTATATGCTGGTTCGTTGACCATTGAGCTTACAACGCCAGGTCCGGGAGCTGTGGTCAGATACTCTACCGATGGATCGGAACCAAATTCAGGATCTTTGGAATATAAGGAACCCATATCTATCCTTTTCAGCCAGGTGATCAAAGCCAGGGTATTTGAAACAGACAAACTGCCGGGAGAAGTTGCAACTGAATCATTTATCATTAATAACGCGACCAGTCTGCCTGTACTTTCAATCTCTACCGGCCATCATAACCTCTGGGGATTTGATTTTGGTCTCTACCAGAGGAACCTGAAGAACCGGGAGGTATTCTCCCACCTGGAGTATTTTAATGAGAGCGGGAGCAAGGCTTTTCAAATCAATGCTGGATTGCAATTATTCGGATCTCAGATCTTCCTATTCGATCAAAAGCCTTTTTCTATTTATTTCAGAAACAGGTATGGACAGGATTCACTTAACTACAACCTGTTCAGGAATAAGGATCTCCACACCTTTCACAGTTTGGTATTGAGAAACGGGGGGAACGACAACAACCTGACAATGATCAGGGACGGTTTTGGGGCAGCACTGATTGAAGGCGAGATGGATATGGACAGCCAATCCTATCAGCCTGTGGTGGTATACATGAATGGGGAATACTGGGGGATCTTTAATTTTCGAGAGAAACTAAACGAGGAGTATCTGGCTGGGAATCATGGAATAAATCCTGCTTATGTGGATATTCTGGAAGACAGCCTTCGATTGAATAATGGAGATGCAAATGACTACCGTGGATTGCTCGATTTTGTAACTAACAATGATCTGTCCCTGGAGAAAAATTACGAATACGTCGCAGGGAAGATTGATGTCAGTCAGTTCACTAATTACATGAGCTATAAGATATATGGAGGTTACAGACAGTGGCAGGTGAACAACAAGTACTGGAAGGAGAGGACCAGGGATTCGAAGTGGCGATGGATGGCCTTCGACCTTGAGCACTGCTTTGCCGGGCCCGGGGGAGATAACTATGACCAAAATACCTTTATAAGGGCATTGGAGCCTGGCGAAGACTCCAATGATTGGCACACCTTGCTCTTCAGAAAACTCATGGGAAACAAATTATTCAGGGAAGCCTTCATTCAAAGGACCGCACTCTATCTCAACACAGTATTTGAAGAAAGCAGGGTGATTTCTGTGATTGACAGCCTGCAGAGCCAGATTAAGGATGAAATGGACCTCCATATTCAGCGGTGGGAGGCGCCTGTCTCCAAGGCAATCTGGTCGCAAAATATGGATCGGCTCAGGGACTATGCCAGGCAGAGGAACCAGTATATGTTCGCTCACATGAAAAACTATTTTAGCCTGGCTGATACTTCGAAATTGACGATCGTTTGCAATGAGGGTGGGAAGATCATTGTTTGCGGTTCAAAAGTTCTTGAACCAGGAATAAATCATTATACCTTTTTCAATGACGTGCCGGTGAGCCTGGCTGCACTTCCCAAACCTGGATATTTATTTACGGGGTGGAACGGAACAGATCCGGATTCACACATAGAGCTTCACTTCTCCAATGATACTGTGATAGAGGCCCTATTCGAACCTTCCCCGCTACATTTAATTCCTGACACTATTCGGGGAACACTGATCCTTGATGATACACTGAAGGCCTATCTCTCCACCGGAAATGTGCATATTCCTGCCGGAGATAGTCTGATCATAGGAGAAGGGGTAAAGATCTGGATGATGCCCCGGGCATCACTGATCAACAATGGATACTTTCGAATTTCAGGTAATGAAGCCAGACCAGTAACTATCGATGTAAACCCCAACATTGTTGACGACTATCCGGGCCCGGACAAAAAGAAGTGGGGTGCCATCATCACTGTTTCGACCGATTCGGCAATCATCCGGCATTTGATTCTGAAAAACGCCTCCTCAGGCGAGGGTATGGGTAATTTCAAGGGAGCGATATCAGCGATCAACAGTAATCTGGCTCTTTCCTTCGTTCAGATCTCTGATGTACAGAATCCCATATGGTGTGAGAGCAGCATTGTGCGTATCAATTCATGTGTGCTTTCATCCAATGGTACTGGAGATTTAATCAACCTGAAGAATTGCCAAAATCCAATCATTACACACAACAACCTTAAGGGCAATTTTTATGAAGACTGCGATGGCATTGATCTCGACAGCGTTTGGGGAGCTCTTGTTGAACACAACAAAATCTTCAGTTTTTTTGGATCTAACAGTGATGGAATTGACCTTGGTGAGCAATGCAAGGAGATTGTTATTCGGCATAATACCTTACTGGGCTGTTCCGATAAGGGAATCTCGGTTGGACAGGGATCTCAGGTCGAAGTTCGTCAAAACCTGGTTGTGGATTGTGGACAGGGCATTGGGATTAAGGACTCAGGTTCATATGCATGGATAAACCAGAATACTTTGTACGGAAACAGGATTGGTATCGCCTGTTTTGAGAAGAACCTGGGTCGCGGAGGGGGAGAGGGCCAGGTAGAGAATACCATCATTGCAAGTTCGGGCGAACAGGCGATTCTGGTGGATTCACTCTCCACTTTAACGGTCTCTTATTCAGTTTCTGACACCGATTCTTTATGGGGATACAATAATCTGAAAGTGAATCCTCGGTTTGCCGTAGCATCAAATCTGGACTTCTATCTGCTTGAAGATTCTCCCTGTGTTGACCGTGGAACTCCCAACCAGCAAGATCCTGATGGAACCAGGGCCGATATCGGGGCTTTTATAGTAAATCGCATCTGGCCAGAAAATGCATTGCTGATCAACGAGATCAATTACAACCCACATGCTGCTTTGTATGCCGGAGACTGGATTGAGCTATTTAATGCAAGTGATGAAGCTGTGAACCTGTCCGGTTGGATTCTGAAAGGAGAGAAGGAAGAGGATGAATTTGTATTCCCAGACCATCTTGTGTTGGATGCAGGTGCTTTCTTAGTCGTCGCTGAAAACAGGGATTTGATGGAATCTCTTCACAGTTCTGTTTCGGGTCTGACCGGCAACCTGCCTTTCGGACTGAGCTCTGAAGGAGAATCCCTTAGATTATACACCGATAACTACAGCCTGGTCCACACACTCAGATACAGTCCCGAAGCACTCTGGCCCGATGGTCCAAATGGGAAAGGGGCAACCCTGGAACTTTACGATAAAGAGACCGATAATAGTCAACCGGCCAACTGGCATGCCAGTCATATCCTGGGCGGCACCCCCGGGCAGATGAATAGCCGGAGGTTCCCGGTCACTGGTTTGTATATCAATGAGTTTATGGCTAAGAATGAAACTGCAGTAAGCGATGGCTTCGGAGAATTCGATGATTGGGTTGAGATCTACAATGGCAATGACTCTGCCGTTGATCTGGGCGGGATCTACTTTATGCTGGGAAATCATGACCCAAAATTATCGATGATCCCTTTATACAGAAAAGATAGTACAAGTATTGGTGCTGGTTCATATAAACTCTTCTGGGCAGACAAAGACCCGGAGCAGGGGATCCTGCACACCGATTTTAACATTCCCTCGTCAGGGGGATCCATCGGGCTCGCTCAAGTAATCGATAAAGATATATACCCGATCAACCAGATTGCTTTTGGATTGCAGAACGCGGATCTGGCATTTGGCAGGTATCCAGATGGGGCAGATTTAACAGTTGAGCTGCTGTTGTCTCCCGGAAGCTCAAACCGGCTTGTGAATTCGGTTGAATCTCCTGTAAAGAGAGGAGACCTCAGGGTATATCCTAATCCTGCAAGCACACATCTGTTTATTGTTTATCAGCCGATTCATGCTGCCACCGGCAAGCTGATGGATAGCAGTGGTAGAAGTGTCATGCAATTTGAATTAGCTCCGGGCGGTAGTTCCCAGCTTGATGTTTCCAATATCTCACCGGGAATATACATCCTTAAGCTCGAGGGGGCTACACCCGGTTCAGCAAAAATCGTGATTCATTGATATCCACCATGTCGGATCAGACCTGGTTTGCCAATACAAATATTCTCCATGAGGATAACCCAATCCCCTTTGCCATAGGGCAATCAACCGGCAGCATCTTGGAACAAACTTAAGAATCATGTGATTTCGAGAGGGGAGAGGCTTTTGCTTTTCTGGATGGTTGGTGGATACTCTCTTTTTGCGAAATGGAGTGCAGCTGAAAGGGTGTAAAGTAAAAACTGTTTCAAATTATACTATTGGAATCCCTTCTTTTTTCACGATCTGAAAAGGCTTTATCAATCAATAAACCTGACTCGTTCAAAATCCTTATATATTCCGAGACTTTGCTCAAAGTTTCCTTTCGATCCATGTCAACATCTCCTTTGTTTTATTCAGATACTCAATTACTTTCTCTTTTGTAGGTAACACTGGATTATAGTCGGGATATCGACCTTCTAATTGATATTTCATCAGAATACCAAGGAAATCCTCATAACTATCTTCAATCTCAGTATTGATAAGAT
>JAAEOI010000555.1 GCA_024244665.1 Bacteroidota bacterium
CTGATGGGAATTCGGATCTATTACACCGCCTGATGGTCTATAACAAGAAGGCACTGTGGGACGATGTGGAAGCCTGGTTTGATGGAGGCGATCCGGCTGAGAGTACCATTGATCTGGAAGGGGCTTCCATGCAAAAATTTAAAAAGGGAGTCAGATCAAACTGGAAGTTTTATGGGAAACATATACCCAAGGAGAAACGAGCCTTAATGGATATCACTACTTACATGGATGCAAATGTAACTGATGCGGCTACCTTACGGGTTCGATGGGAGGGTGAACTGATCAAAAGGAGAGAAACAGGAAGTGGTGCTGTAATTACACTGCCGGAATATTATAAGCTGGTAAAAACCGGTAATGACGATATTGGTGAGTGGATCGCTGTGGCACCCGAAGAAGTACCGGCTGAAACCGGACTGCAGAAGTATAACTTTGGCGAACACGACAGAAGAGCCCCCCTGACCTATATTACTCCGGAAGAGGAAGAGAGTTGCTGGAAAATTCCCGGACCGGCAGCCGGGCCTTTCAAGGCGAAATTGGGAGATGGCAGCACGGTGACATACTACTGGTATCGATTTGCCGACCAGCCAGCATTGCTCAATGCGGATTTGAGCAAAGAGGAGCGTGAAGAAATGCAGAGGCGGGTGGAGATGCTTCACCGGCACTGGACAAAGGAAAGAGAATACCTTCCTCCACCAATGATCGGGAAATTGGCTGACATTGACCCGGCCCTGATCCTGACCCCTCCGGCAGGCATGGAGGCAGGGTATGTACCCATCGTCACACAGCAGGGATTTGAGGAATAATCATCTTTGCATCGATCGAAGCTCTATGATAAAACAATTATCCGCATTATTATTCGTAATTCTGATCTCGGCTTGTTCCGGGAGGAAGAATCAAGAGACTACGGATCAATCAGCAGATCAATACACCTGGGAAGATCTTAAGAAGAGGCCTGTGCCACTCTGGTTTGATGATGCCAAATTTGGAATCATGATCCATTGGGGCCCGTACAGTGTGATCGGCCATCGCCAGGGTGACAATTATGCTGAGTGGGCTCCCTATCATATGTATCACGATCATGAATACTTCTATAACTATTTAGAGGAGACCTACGGTGCTCATCCACCGGAGTTTGGGTACAAGGATTTCATACCCATGTTCAAGGCTGAGTTATGGGACCCTGATGCCTGGGCTGAATTGTTTCATCAGGCAGGTGCAAAGTATATTACCATTACAGCAGAACACCATGATGGTTATGCACTCTGGGACTCGGATATTACGGAGTGGTGTGCCACGAAGACAGGCCCAATGCGGGACCTGGTCGGAGATCTTGGCGAAGCTGTCCGGAAGAAGGGTATGAAGTATGCTCCTTCCTATCACAGGGAACGTCACAACTCTTATTTTGCAGAGGAAATGTATGTTGTCAAAAGTCGAGCTCTTCCCGATATCGCCAAAGAAATCGAACAAATGCCTTCAGCAGCTGATCTTTATGGCCCTTTCGAACTTAGTGATGCTTTTATTCAGGACTATGTTGCCCGTTGGAAAGAGATTGAAAGAAAATACAAACCTGATTTTATGTGGATCGATGATGTTCCAATCTTTTATAAGGACGACGAAAGCAAACATCATCCGCAAACACAGAAGTTCAAAGATGCCTATCTGAATATGATTGGTGATTTCTTCAGTGCCTCAGACGAATGGGGTAAAGAGGTTTATCTCAATAACAAGGGGTTTTATAAAAACTGGCCTGAGGGACCTGGCTGCCTGGAGATGGACAACCTCCGATTAGATAGCATAACTGAGAAGTGGGAAAATCCGGCAACAATGGGAACTTCCTACGGATATGCCAGAGACGAAGAGGATGGAGAGACTTTCACAAGTTCTACTGAATTGGTTCATCTGCTCTGCGACGTTGTGAGCAAAAACGGGAATCTTCTTTTAAATATCGGACCGAGAGCAGATGGCACAATTCCCGACGGAATGAAGGAACGCTTACTGGCCATTGGCGAATGGCTTAATACAAACGGCGAAGCTATTTATGGAAGCCGTCCATGGGTCGAGTTTAAGCAGGACTTTCCCGATCTGAGATTCACGCAAAAACCTGGTACCCTCTATGCCATTTCCATGGAGAAGCCTGTCTCACCCTTCATCATTTTATTAAATGATATTCTGGATGTAAATTCTCTTGGGAAGATTACTTTACTTGGCATGGATAAAGAGCTTGAGTGGAAGCCTGAAGGAGAGGGAGTAAAAATTTTTCCCCCTAAGGATATTAAAGGGAAACATGCCTGGGTGTTTAAAATAGAATCGTGAAATTTTAGGAATAAGTAATGAAGAACAACGGAATTTTATTTGTATTGACTCTGCACTTATTGGTGATAACAGGATTTGCTTTCAATGGTGTTGCTGCCCAAAAGGTTCATGTTGAAGAGATCATTCTTGTCTATAAATCGCATTTCGATATTGGCTATACCCACCTGGCCAGTGAAACCATTGATAAATATCGCACCGGGACCATCGAAGGAGCCCTTGACGTTGTGGATAAAAACAAAAATCTACCGCTTGAGCAGCAGTTTGTGTGGACCGTTCCAGGCTGGCCAATGAAGAAGATACTTGAAGATTGGGAGGGACAAACTCCTCAGCGCCGGCAGCGTGTCAGGGATGCGTTCAGGGATGGTCGATTTGCAGTGCATGCTTTGCCTTTTACCATGCAGGTTGAATTGATGGAGCCGGAAGGCATGGTTCGCAGTCTTGGTTTCGCCTCCACACTGGCGCGTGATGCCGGCAAATCCTTGCCGACCGGGGCCAAGATGACCGATGTCCCGTCACATACAAAATTTACCCCGACTTTACTGAAGAATGCCGGGGTTAACTTCCTGCACCTGGGATGTAATCCCGGTAGTTCACCACCGGAGGTACCCTTTATGTTCTGGTGGGAAGGGCCCGACGGGTCGCGTCTTTTGACAATGTATAGCGCTTCATATGGAAATAGCCTTATTCCTCCGGATGACTGGAAGTATAAAACCTGGATCGCCATGATGATGGGCAGCGATAACAAACCTCCGCCCAGCCCTGAAAAGGTACGCGAACACATTAAGGCGATCCAGGAGCAGCTTCCTGGAGTTAAAGTTCGAATCGGTACCATTGGTGACTTTGGCGACTGTATGGTCGGGGAGGACCTGAGTGATATACCTGTGATCAGCGATGATATGCCGGATTCGTGGATCCATGGGCCCATGTGCGATCCTGCCGGTGTGCTCCTTGCCCGCAAGGCAGTGCCGGACCTTTATGCCTCTGAGGTACTTCATACAATGCTTGATAGCTGGGAAGTGGCCAGTGAAGATGTAGCCGGTAGTATTGCTGACGGGTATGAGAATAGTATGCTGTTTTATGAGCATACATGGGGAGGTGCGGTAGATTGGGTTTGCAGATACCTTCCGGCCAGGGATAATATAGGCCAGATAAGTAACTGGTTTTATGGTGATCAGTGGAAGGCTGACTTAAAGACAAATAAATATGACCGTCACCAGGTCTCATGGGAGGAACATTCCCAGTATGCCCGCAATGCCTCGGAACTTGCTTCAGGCTCTCTGCAGGAGGGTATGGAGGCCCTCGCCATGGCTGTAAATATTGTCTCCCATCGAATAGTAGCCTTCAATCCGCTGCCATGGAAACGCGACGCCGTTATAAACGGGTCGCTGGTGAAGGATATTCCGGCCGGCGGCTATAAGGCATTACCGGTAGTTGCTGTAAGCTCAACCGGACCGGTAAAGGCCGGGAATACTTTCGAGAATGACCACTTCAGTATTGTTCTGGACCCCGGGCGGGGCGCTATTGCTTCGCTGATCGATAAACGCAGCGGTCGCGAGCTGATTGACAGTGCAGGTGAGCATGGCTTTGGCCAGTATCTGCATGAAAAATTCAGTGCCGATGAAGTGGCCGAATATTGTAAGGCCTATATACGGGGTGAGAAGACAGAAGAAGGCTGGGATGAATATAGTTGGGCTTATGCGCAGATTGGTAAACCCAACCTGCCGCCGGCTTCGGAGGTACCCTATCGGGCTATGACACCCGCTAACTCGATTGTCAGCAAATCAAAATGTGGCAATACCACCACCCTTGTGATGAGTGCGGCCCGGGATGAGACAGGGATCGATTACCCGGTGACAACCCGTGTCCATCTGTATGATGATGCTGCCTATGTGGATTTAGAGCTGACCATCGAAAAACCAGCGGATATCTGGCCGGAAGCAGGTTGGATTTGCCTGCCCTTCAAGGTAGGTGATCCACAGTTTAGGGTGGGACGAAATGGCTTTATTATGGATCCGGCCAAAGATATTATTTCCGGTGCCAACCGCTATTTGTATGCGGTTGGGACGGGTGTGGCTGTGTTCGACAAGCAGGGCAGGGGTGTCGGGGTGTGTGCTCCCGAGACGCCGCTTGTGAGCATCGGCATGCCGGGTTGCTGGAAGTTTGACCGGACCTATGTGCCAACGGAGCCCTCGATCTATTTCAACCTGTTCAACAACCAATGGACGACCAACTACCGCTTCTGGAACGAAGGGAAATGGACCTACCGCTTCCGCATTTGGTCCTACGACCAATATGATGCGGCTAACTCATTGATCACACCTTCACTTGAAATGCGCTATCCTGTACATACAGCCAGCGCGAATACCTATCGGGGTAAGCTACCAGTGCAGCAAAGGGGTCTGAGCGTTTCACGTCCGGGTGTTATGGTAACGGCATTTGGCGCAAACCCTGATGGTGAGGGAACCCTGCTTCGTGTTTGGGAGCAGGCGGGAGTCTCCGGGAAGCTTACTGTGGAGCTGCCCGCTGAGAACAAAGTGACATTGGCTATACCGGTTAATCTGCGCGGTGAGAAGATTGGGGAGGGCATTCGTGTTCGGGAGGATAAGTTGACATTCGAGCTGGGTGCTTTTGCTCCGTCTAGCTTTATTCTGGAATAGAGTTACACAGAGACAGGAGAAATCGTGATTTTATATGAATTGGTCCATTAACAAATCAAATACCTAAAGCTATATGAAACGACACAGGTTGAGGACGGCATATTTTTTTGCTACTATGGGATTAATCTTTTTTTGTGTTTTAATTTCCTGTAATCCCAAAGCATCTGTCAAGGGTGAGGAATCTGATGCAAAAACAAGTGTTGAATATAATGTAGCTGCTTATGTATGGCCCTCCTGTCATCATGATGAAAGATTCGGTGATATGCTATGGCCTGAAGGCACCGGGGAGTGGGAGGTAATTAAGAAAGGCACACCTCGCTTTGAAGGCCACTATCAGCCCAAGGTTCCTTTATGGGGATATGAACCCGATGATGATCCGGAAGTAATGGAACGCTGGATCGATGCAGCTACTGATCATGGTGTGAATGTTTTTATTTTCGATTGGTACTGGTTCGATGATGGTCCTTTCCTGGAAAGTTCGCTAAACAATGGCTTCCTTAAGGCGAAGAACAACGACAAAATGCAGTTCTATATCATGTGGGCGAATCACAATGTCAGACGCAATTACTGGAATGTCCATAAATACACAGATGATACCTCCTTACTGTGGGATGGCGCCGTTGATCTGGAAAATTTTGAAATAATTGTTGACAGAGTAATTGAGCAGTACTTTAAGAAATCAAATTACTTTAAGATTAATGGAGAACCTCTGTTTTCTCTATTCAGCATCAATAATTTTATCAAAGGACTGGGGGGAGTAGAACAGGCCAGAGAGGCAATCGAGTATTTCCGGGAGGAGACAAAAAAGGCCGGTTTTCCTGGTTTACATGTTCAGACAATCGTATTTAATACGCCAAATGAAGAATTACTGAAACGAATTGATCTCTTGAGTGCAAATAGCGTGAGCTATTATAATTGGGGAGGCCCTCACCCTGAGGATTATATTCAATGGGGTGTTGAAGCTATGGAGAGAAGAGAAGCCTGGGACGAGGCCCTGTCCATACCCTTTATCCCAAATGCCTCAATTGGCTGGGACGATTCGCCACGATTCCCGCATCAAAGAAAAGAACACATCGTACACTTAAATAAATCGCCTGAAGCATTTTCATCTTTTCTGCAGAAGGCCAAGGATTATTGCGGTGAACACCCGGAGCAACCAAAACTGATAACCATTTTTTCCTGGAATGAATGGATTGAAGGGGGTTATCTTCTCCCTGATATAAAATATGGATTCAGTCATCTTGAAGCTGTTCGCAAGGTGATGAGCCCCCAAAAAGATAAGGATTGATTTATTCGTAATTTAAATAGAAAAAAATGTTGAATTCAAGAAGCAAGTTATTTCTCGTAATGGTACTGAGCCTTGTTGCAACAGCAACAGTCAGTGCCCAGAACAATACTGCAGGACCCTTTACCCAATTTGACAACCGCTTACAGTGGGAGAATGAGGGGGAAATTTACTGGATTGATGCTCTGGGGCCTGATGCACTGCGTTTCAGGAGTACAAAAAGTCTCCGGATTTCAGATGAAGACTGGAACCTCCTGCCACAGAAGCTTGTTCAGCTTGAAATATCCATCAGTGAGAGTAAGGCAATCGTAAAAAATGGAAAGATCAGAGCTGAGATTGAATCGCGCAGAGGACGGATTACATATCTGAATGATAAGGATGAGGTATTGCTTCGCGAAGCCTATCACCACCACCATCCGCAATTTGCCCGTCAGTATAAAAGCAAAGGGAGTGATCATTTTGAAATGAAGATAACTTTCGAA
>JAAEOI010000556.1 GCA_024244665.1 Bacteroidota bacterium
CTCCAGTTCTTTACCAATATCTCACATGAATTTAAAATCCCGCTTAGCCTGATCATTTCACCCCTTGAAGAGATCGTTCGGAATTTTAAGGGCAGTACAGAGAACCGTCAGAAGCTTCAGGGGATACAGCGAAATTCCATCAAACTGCTGCGCCTGATCAAATTGCTGATTGATTTCAGGAAGGCAGAGCAGGATGTGTTAAAACTTGCCCCGGGAAGGCATGACCTGATCAGCCTGGCAAAAGAGGTTGTTCACTCTTTCGAACCTCTTGTAATCGAGCAGAATAAGCGCATTGAACTAAGGACCGATCTATCTTCATGTCTGTTTGAATTTGACTGGAACAAGATGGACCGGGTATTGTACAACCTGGTTGGTAATGCCTTGAATTTCACGGAGGAGTTATCTGAGATCATCATCCATGTCGCTTCAGGCGATAAGGCAGAGACCATCTCCATTGCGGTGCAGGATACCGGAGTGGGTATCAACGAGGAGGACCTGCCACACATTTTTGAAAAGTTTTATCAATCCGACCAATCTCCCCTGGATAAGGTGTCGGGTACCGGTTCGGGTATTGGTCTGTTCCTCTGCAATAAGATTGTTGAATTGCACGGGGGCAATATTCACGTGGATAGCGCCCCGGGGAAGGGCAGTACATTTACCATTACACTTCCGGCCTCCGGAGTGCAGGTGTCAACAGGGGAGGCTGATAAGAAAGCGGATGTAAAAGAGGGTACACCAGGCCTGGAGATGCTCGAGGCTATGGAGGAACAGCAAGCACCACAGCAGTCCGAAGATGCACCCCTCGTGCTTCTCGTTGAAGATCACGTGGAGCTCAGGACGCATGTAAAAAAGATGCTGTGGAACCTTTACAGGATTGAGGAGGCAGGTGATGGCATTGCCGGTTTGGAGAAGGCCAAAACACTGGTTCCCGATTTGATTCTCAGTGACATCATCATGCCCGGGATGGATGGTGTGGAGATGTGTAAGCAGATCAAACATGATCCAAATACGGAACATGTCCCGGTGATCCTGCTATCGGCCAAAAGCGACCTGGACACAAAAGTGGAAGGATATGAGAAAGGGGCTGATGATTTCCTGGAAAAACCCTTCCTTCCCCAGCACCTGCTTGCCCGCATCCGAAACCTGATCGAATCCCGGGAGAAGCTTCGTGTGCATTTTGGAGACGGGATTAGCAGGAAACCCAAGATCGCCGGAATTGCTCCATTTGACAGGGAGTTCCTGGAAAAGGTCTATTATAAGATTGAGAAGAATACAGGTAACAGCGAATACAATGTAACGGAGCTCAGTGCTGAAATTGGAATGAGCCGGGTTCATCTCTACAGGAGGTTTAAGGACCTGACGGGAAAGACACCCAAAGATTATATGAAAGAAACAAGACTGAAGGCAGCTGCACTGCTACTGGAGGAGAACCGGTATACGGTCTCTGAGGTGGCATACCAGGTGGGTTTTAATACGCCCTCAAATTTCACTGCCTCTTTCAAATCATATTACGGGATATCGCCAAAGGAGTATAAATCCTCCTGACACGCTTTTTGTTATGAACATTTTTCAGATGTGTAATATCTCTGTCAACGTAAGTCTGGAGATAATTCGAATAGTATGGAGTCGCACCTGCTCTTGAATACTTTGTTTCTGTATTTTTACTCATGTTGTATATGTTTTCGCAAAAACCAAATTACAGAATGAAGGGGAAACCTTTGGGGAGTACCCTTCTCTTTACTCTTTTTAGCCGGACACTTGTTCTGGTTCTGCTGATGAATTCAGCCTGCCAGGAATCAGATGATCCGGTACTGGTGCAAAAGGAAATAATGGTGGTTTCTGAAATGGACAGCAAGGGGATATACCAACTGTATATCAGGGATATAGATGGCGATAATCCCGTACAGCTGACTTTCAATGAATATAAGAGCTGGATGCCCGCAATCTGTCCTGACGAGAAGAAAGTCGCCTACGTCCTTCAGAACAACTCTCTGGATATTTGGTACATTAACCTGGATGGCAGCGAAAACCGAAAGATTACCAATGGAGGCATGAACATAGTTCCGGCATGGACACCGGATGGGGAATACATCTATTTCACGCATTCAATGAACCCGGCCGGTATACCACCTAGGATTTATAAAATGAAAAAGGATGGAACCGGCCGTGAGAGAGTTACACAGGACGATGGAGATTTTGCCGAATGGGTGCCCTCTCTCTCTCCGGATGCTTCCCAACTCGTCTTTGCTTCAGACAGGTCCGGTCCCGAAAAATTTGAAATCTGGAAAGTCAATAGTGACGGCAGTGAACTTATCCGTCTTACAGAAGTGGGTTATGACAGCGTTATTGGTGCAAATATCCAGATGAAAGTACCTGCGTGGTCCCCGGATGGAAGTAATATAGCGATGTGGAGGGGCGTTGAAATGACTGAGTTGGCCAGAGACGGAGGAGAACGTGACAGGAAGATCCAGGAGGGCTGGATCATTCATTTGATAAACCCGGATGGATCGGGTCTCTCAGCACTGGATCAGGGTGATGATCCCTGCTGGTCAAATGACGGTCAGTACATTATACATCCTGATCCATTGAACAGAGACGGAAATAACCCCGGTATTATATCTGTCAGGAAAAGCAGGGCAGACGGCAGTGAAAATGCGACCCTGTTCAAAACACAGAAAGGCTTTGCAAGGATGGATATAGGAACCATGTGGGTCGAATCCAGATAAGAATTTATCATTACGCAACAAAAAACAGAACCATGGATATCCAAAGAATACTGACAAGCAAACTGAGTTATGTTCTCTCGATTCTTGTAATCTGCAGCATTAACCTTGCATGCATCAAAGTCAAAACTTCGACAAGGGAGGATCCTAACCCCATCGCTTTGGCGAATCCGGGAGAAAATCAATCACTTCACATTTACCTGGCCAATGCTGAGGGTGAATTGGTAAAACAGCTGACCCACGGAGATGACCGTAACTGGTTCCCGGCCTGGTCGCCCGATGGTAAGTACATCGCCTATACTTCGGACAAGGGAAGTGAAAAAGGCATATGGGGCATAACAATCGGGGAGTGGACTCTTGTCCCGCTTGCAGAGGAAGAGATTGCAGATCCTGATTTCCCAAAACGGAGGATACATCCAATGAAAAGGGGTATAGCGCAGGTCTGGATCATGAATGCCGATGGATCAAATCAGAGGCAGTTGACCTTTGAAGGCAGGAATGCGCATCCGGCCTGGTCGCCCGATGGCAAGACGATCGCCTTCAATTCCACACGAACGGGAATCCTGGAGCTATACCTGATGAATCCTGACGGTAGCAACCAACGGCAATTGACATACAACGAACCAGAAGATCCCGGTCCGTTTGAGAACCTCCGGCATATAGAATTGCATATGCACGGGCTCTATTCTCCTGATGTAAAGCCTCCCATCAGTATATTCCCGACCTGGTCGCCGGATGGAAATAAAATCGCATTCTGTTCGATCAAAGAAGAGAGCTATGCGATCTGGGCAATTGATTCTGATGGCGGGAACCTTTCCAGGCTTACCTATCCATACAAAGAGAATTATCCCCAGGCAAACTGTCCTTCCTGGTCGCCCAAAGGTGATCAGATTGCGTTCTGGTCCGGCAAAAATGTCGGACCGGGCTCCATCTGGGTAATGGATGCGGATGGCAGCAACCGGATGAAGGTTTCAAATGAACCGGATACCGCCATCAGCGATGAGCCTTCGTGGAATAGGGATGGAAGCAAGATCATTTATACATCATTGCGTCAGGATGAACGGAATGGTTTTAAAAGTGCGGTCTGGATCGCAAATCCTGATGGTACAGACAACCGTCCCTTTATAAAAAATGCCCTCCCCGGGTTCAACCGGGCTTCATGGAGGCAAACGGTGCCGGAAGAAGGAACCAGGTCTGAAGATCCCAGGTACCTCATTTTCTGGAGTGCTCCTGAGAAAGCTGGGGAGTTGGCCAAACAGATTGGTATGAAGGGAGATGGCAAGACGCGCCTCCTGGGTTTCGGTCTGCCAACCTCTACCTTTGAACTTGAAGATCAATTACCCGACCGCATTCGAAGTTGTTTTGCTGCAGCCCTTGAGCATGATATGGCAGTCATGTTGCACTATGATTTCCACTACTTCTGGAAAAGCCGTCCCGATCTTTGGAATTGGTTCGATCCAGACACACCAGGCTATGACCCTGAGAATAAGATGAACGTTGAGTGGCACAGCTGGGATGGTCCCCCCAACAAGGTTCGTTACCTTAACTGGGGTGTTCTGGAACGCATCCCCCCGCACATGTCCTTTACAAGCGAGAAGGTGCGGGCGGAAGTGACCCGAATAGTCTCAGGGATCATTGGTCCGGTCATACGCGAGGAGCTTGCAAAACTCAAAGCCGAAGGTAAGGAAGCCCTGTTTGCAGGAATTGTGGTGGGTTCAGAACCAAGTATTGATGATTATTCGGAGCCGAATCCCGAGCGTACAAAAATGATGCAGGAAGATGGTGTTCAGGCAGGACCACTGGGATACCGGGCCCTTATGGATCGCGGATTCAGCGCAGACAATCCGCCGGATGAATTCAGGCCTGCTCTTGCCAATATAGTCCAGGAAACCCTCGCCTTCTGGTGTAAGCAGTTCGTCGATGCGGGTATCCCTGCTGAGAAACTCTACCCCCACGTGGCTGCACCTGCACCCATAGAAATGATGAATGCACCAATCTGGACAGCCTTCAATGAGTACAGCCGTCCCGGCTGGACCACCTATGCGGTGATGGTCCTCGGTCAGGACTTCACCGCGATCTATGATGAACTCGAAAAACACGGGAACCCGGGTTGGGCAGGGGTGGAAGCCAATGTTGGCTTCCCCGGTACAGTGGTTGACTGGGAGACCTACCTGGGCTGGCACTACAACCATGGATGTGATATGGTGGGGATCAATGTGGGGGCTTCGGGTGAAGATATGCCAAGGAGGCTCAATGAAAGCGCGTTTGGCGAGGAGGCCATGGCGGCTTACCATAAGTTTCTTCTTGGACAACCACTGGAAGAGAAGGCGCTTTCTATGGATCACCCCCAATTCCGAATCCAGGCAAAGATGAAGCAGGTACGCTCGGCCACTCAAAACTGGAGGGAGACCGGCAAGGACCCCTCCGAGGTTGAAAAACTAATGCAAAGTGTGCAATCTATGATGACTGAAGGGAAGCTGGAAGAAGTAGAAATTGTACTTGATCAGGCACTTGAAATACTGGGTGAAACCAGGGTTGCCCCGGATGTATACGGACAAGATAAAGACTAAAATACTATGACAAGATCTTTAGCATTCATTTTTGCTTTACTGCTCCTGGTGATGTTGCCAGGCTGCAGCAACAAGGAATCAACGAGACCCAATATCATCCTGATCCTGGCTGATGATTTTGGCTATATGGATTCTCAGATCTATGCGGCAAGATTAACGGGGACTGATAAGTCCGAAATGTATTATGAAACCCCTAATATTGATATGCTCTCCGGGGAAGGTGTCTCTTTTTCATGGGCCTATGCCAACCAGCTCTGTTCCCCAACACGAGCTGCTATTTTAACAGGAAAATATGCTGGCAGATTGGGATTTACCACTGCTGCCCCTTCCATGAAGACTTTCTATAATACCAACCAGGAGGTCCCTGATGGGAGGAGTGCACACCAGCTCTTACAGAACGCAGGTAAGATTAAAAATATTACCTGGTTAAATGGAGCCTGTAATACAGCGGTACCGGCGGGGACAATTCATGACCGTGGAAAGGAAAGATTTCAGCTGGCAAATGGTGTAATGTCCCTGTTGATTGTACTGATCTGTTTGCAACAGTCATTGATGCTGCCGGATATGACCTGGAACATTATTATATTAGTCGGGAAATTGACGGAAGAAGCCTGATGCCGCTACTGAATGATCTTGAAACAGACCTCGAAGAAAATCACAATCTCGCGCACGAAATGCCCCATAAGACCAGGGAACTATTCGCAAAACTGGCACATTAAATTTTTTTCATTATGTCAAATAAATATATTTATTATCCGATCATCTCTGTTCTGCTCATTACTTTCGCTGGAATATCAACAGGCTGTACTGGTAAAGCAGCACCCGGGATTGAAAAACCTAACATCATCATCATTTTTACTGATGACCATGGCTATGCTGACCTTGGGATACAGGGTAAGGTACAAGACATTAAAACCCCGAATATAGACCTGCTCAGTCAGAATGGGATCAGGATGACCTCGGGTTATGTTACAGCTCCGCAATGCACCCCTTCGCGTGCAGGGATCATATCGGGTCAATACCAGCAAAGAATGGGTGTAGATAAGAATGGTACCCTTCCATTGCCTCTGGATGCTGTTCTTCTACCCCAGAGGATGCAGAATGCAGGCTACATTACGGGCATGGTGGGAAAGTGGCATCTGGATCCCAATCATCTCATGAGATCATGGCTCGGAGAGAATTACCCGGAGCTGGCCAGCAAGGAGGAAATTACACGGCAGGACATAACTTTTGAAATGAGGCTTCCTTATTTTGCTGCAAACAGAGGATTCCAGGAAACATTCGATGGCGCGATGTACAGGTATTATGCCAATTATGACCTGGAAGGGAATGATATCGATTGGCAATATATTGAGGACGACAGGTACCGTCTTGATGTACAGAGTGATGCAGCTGTAACCTTCATCGAACGGAACCATGAAGAACCTTTCTTCCTCTACCTCGCCTATTACGCTCCCCATCTTCCGCTGGAAGCTACAGAAAAGTATTTGGCAAGGTTCCCGGGTGAAATGCCTAATCGCAGAAGGATTTGCCTTGCTATGATTTCTGCCATGGATGATGGTGTAGGAAGAATTGTGGATAAGCTGCGCGAACGCGATATTTATGAAAACACACTGATATTTTTCATCTCTGACAACGGAGCACCCCTAAAACTGCACAAGGAGGACCTTCCGATTGAGCCTATGCGTGCGTCCTGGGATGGATCTCTTAACCATCCTCTTATTGGTGAAAAAGGGATGCTGTCAGAAGGAGGTATTCGAGTTCCGTTCCTGGTTTCCTGGCCTGCTGTAATACCCAAAGGGCTGGTTTACGATGAACCTGTTATATCTCTTGATGTTGCAGCAACCTCGGTAGCTGTGGCCGGACTTGACCACCCTGCTGAGCTAGATGGGGTAAACCTGATCCCATACCTTACAGGTGAAAAGGATGGGGTCCCGCATGAGGTGCTCTACTGGCGATTCTTTGAACAATCTGCCATAAGAATGGGAGAGTGGAAATTTCTAAAGGCCGGACCCAGGGAATTCCTTTTCAAACTTGGACCACAGGGGATTGAAAAGGAAAACCTCATTCTCCTGGAGCCTGAGAAAGCAAAAGAGATGAAATCAAGGCTTAATGATTGGGCTGGTGAATTGTATATTCCTGGGCTGCCAGGAGAGCCACTTAAAGGTGAGGAAGTTGGATGGTACGACCATTATTTTCCCGATAGCAAGGTAATTCTGTCTGAGTAATTTGCCTTTAGCTTAATATCATTTTCGCGATCTCCTATGGAATGGAATTGCATCAGGTCAAAACTGTCCAGTTCCTGATTCTGTATCATTATTCTTAATTTGCGCATATTCAATGCGCGCTTGTAGTTTTAAAGTAATAATATCTAGATTTATTGTATGGCAATTTTGGGAATCAGCGGCAGTCCGAAAAAGGGAGGTAATACGGATAGGATGGTACAGGCTCTGCTTGAGAAATCCGGAAAGGAGACTGAATTTGTGAACCTCTCAACGCTTAGATTTGATCCCTGCAGGGGCTGTGTTCATTTATGTGCCCCCAACAGAATATGCGGCATTAAAGATGCTCTGCATCCCTATCTTGAAAAGGTGCTTGAAGCAGAAGCCCTGGTACTGGGGACACCCTACCAGATGGGGCATATGACAGGATTTATGTTTAATTTCCTGACACGCCTTGAAGGCTTTCATCATGTGGATCCGGCTTTGTATAATAAACCTGCAATCCTCATATCTGTCGGATGTAAAAAATATGAGGCACAGGTCAATCAGGGAATGCCCCGGTTTGAGACCCTGGTTTCACACAGTGATCAGATTAAGCCGCTTGGCCATATATATTACAATTCCCAGTCTCCACCCTGTCTCAGATGCGGAGAGGGAGATCATTGCCAGATCGGGGGCCTGTATAAATATGTACTGGATAAGGATGAGGAGAAGCTGAAGAATTACAAGGTTTCCCTGGAAAGTGTTAAAGACTGGGAGGATTCTCCGGAGATCGTTGAGGGCATAAATAAATATGCAAAAGTCTTAGAGGAATTATAAAAAGATAGAAACATGAATCAAAAAGAAGATCCGAGAAAAGGAACTAAAACTGTTAAGTCCGTTCGACCCTGGGGAGACATCCATTTATTGGTCAGGAACCAGGAATGCTCGGTCGATCTGACCCATATCAAGCCCGGCGAACGTTCCAGCCTGCATTCACACGAAATCAGGTATGAGCTTTTCCATTTTATGGATGACGGGGCCTATCTTGAAATAGATGGTGAATTGTATCGCCCGAAGGCTCATGACGAGTTTATGCTTGAGCCTGGTATGAAACATCGTTTCTGGGCCATTGAGAAAGATTTCAGAATGGTGGTTGTCTGCTTTGGAGAGTGGACAGC
>JAAEOI010000557.1 GCA_024244665.1 Bacteroidota bacterium
CTTTCCAAAACGGCTAAGTGTCTGAAAATCAGATATAGATTTGTCAGCACTTTTACAGTATTTCGTCATTTTGTCAGCAAGTAATAGCGCTGAATTCCTTTATTCATCATGTATCCAACGCATCACTTGAAGTATCACTTATTTGTCAGCATTTACAATTCCTTGCTTCCGTGTTACAAGACTCAATTATTACTGATTTTGTCCAGATCAAATTCGAACTGAGCAAAAGAACCAGCGAAATAAAGAGGTAGAAATATGATTCGTTCATCTTTTAAGATTCCTGTTGGTCCTGAATGAAAAACAACTGAATATGGAGGTTGATACTGATCCCTGAATAAATGGAGACTCCTGAGCCTCCCTGAAGGACCGTCTTTTACCTCAACCGGAATGAATCTACCATCGCGAACCTCCAGGAAATCAATTTCGGCATTGCTGTTTTTTGCATCTCTGGCCCAATAGTAGAGTTGTCTTCTGTCTAAGGCTTCAAATTCCTGACCTACAAATTGTTCAGCTAGTTGCCCTTTGTAAATCGCCAGTAAATTGTGGTGGACAAAAGCTTCATTATATTCCAGCCCTATTGTACGATTCATCAGGCCAATATCCAGAAAAATACTCTTAAACTTCTTTTCAGATGCATGGATTTCCAGAGGTATTCCAGGACTACCGACTGCCTTTATTTTTGTAGCAATCCTGGCCATTTGTATACTCTCGTATGCTTTCTTAATGGTTGGTATTGAAAAATCATTTGCTAGTCCTGTATACTTTATCTGCTTCCCAACTTTTGCAGCAACACTGGAGAAAACAGCTTTCAGGCAGCTGATATCTGTTTTTGGATGATACTTATTGAAATCCAGTTGATAGGTTTCAATGATCTCATCCTGAACCTCTGTAGCTGCTTTTATGGAGTTTGTGGTAGTATATACATGCACGCATTCCGGCATTCCACCAACAAGCCAATATATTCGGAGTTGTTCAATCAGGAATTCATGTGTGGCATCTGATATTTCTGCGATTGGACTGTTACATATTTCCGATGCTTTTGAATACCCGGCGGCATGGAGGAATTCGGAAAAGTTCAGAGGTTGAATATCCATGGTTTGAATTCTTCCAACCGGGAATGAAATCTCACTGAATACAAATTCCAGAAGAGAGCCTGCAGCAATAACATGAAGATCCGGCATTTTTTCATAGAAATATCTGAGGGCCATAATGGCCCTGGGGCAAGCCTGAATCTCATCAAAGAACAGAAGCGTCTTACGTGCTTCAATATCAACTCCCGTTCTTATCTCAAGTTCGGAGCATATAAGCTGCGGATCTAATTCGCCATCAAATAGTGATCGAAATCCGGGACTCTCCTCAAAGTCAATCTTGATGTAGTTATTAAATTCTTGATTACCTAATTCATCGATTAACCAAGTTTTACCGACTTGTCTTGCTCCCCGCAGTAATAAAGGTTTTCTCCTGGATTTGCTTACCCAGTTCCTCAATTCTATTGACGCATATCTCTTCATAAGATTTAGTTATCCAACCCAAAAGTAGGGCTAAATATTTAGAAATCCAAGGAATATGCATCAAACAGAATTTAGTATTCCTGGCTAGTGGGAATTGAGGGGCATGTCTCATAATCTTGCAAGCTCGATTCGCTCCTTTTTGTGTAACGCTATTTCAGGACGAGACATATAATCATTCTGATTGCATATTTGTCCAATGTCGTATATCATTACAACATGATACCAAGAGAAACAGGTGTTTCAAGGATTTTCCCAACAATTTCCGGCTTTGGTGTACCAATCAGTAGAAAATGCTTAAATGATTTTGCTGTATCAGGTAGTTGCTGAGCCCACATCCAATTCCACATGCTTTATATGCTTCAAGATTGCTGCCAAAATCACAGGCATATTCCAAAACTACAAGTTATCTTTTTACCCTTAAGTACTTTTCTACTTCTTTATGCATTGTAGACCCTTCTTTTTTATGCACATGTCCGTAAAACCACTTCGCTTCAGGTAGTGGATATAAGGACATAGTAATTTTTTTCTCATGCTACACCGATATTTTGAAATAATTGACATTAACCAATGTACGAGAAAACATCCTCCACAAATTGAGTACCTCAATTTGCAAAAACCAAGCAAAGGTATATGTTGGAGGACTACAGACATATATCGCCGTGAGGCGAAAACAACAAACCGCCGGGCAGGTGGGGTTGGCCTGTATTAACGCGAATCGCATTAGCGATCGGCAGCAGGAACCTGTAGGGAACCGCGAGGGAGTACTGCCCGTGGCTTCGAAAGAAGCCATGGAATCCCCTTCGATTACGGAGGGTGAGGATGTCAAAAGATGAAAGAAAAACACTTAATTCTGGGGATTATTATATTATGGGAATCTTCCCGGGAGAATAGTCTGAAAGTTTACTGTGAGAAAGGTGTGTATCAAAATAACGTTATTATATTTATCTTTCTCTTTGATATTTAAACTCCATTTGAGAATTGCCGGGAAAAAGAAATAATACAGAGTAAACTGATGTTCAAAATAATATTTTTCATTGTTGGTATTTCCTGTATAAATCTACATGGGCAGGATGGTTGTTGGCCTATGTGGCGGTACGATGCTCACCATTCAGGTGCCATGCCGAAGGATTTGCCGTCCGATTTACATCTTCAATGGAAATGGGAATTCCATTCCCCGGAACCAGCATTTCCAAGTGAGGAAGTAAGGTTGAATTTTGATCCAAGTTACGAACCCGTAACGGCCAAACACACAATATTTATCCCATCGATGGTTACCGGTAGTATCACAGCGTTGGACACACGTACAGGTAAGGAGAACTGGAAGTTTTATTCAGATGGTCCGGTGCGCTTTGCTCCTGTCGTATGGAAGGAAAAGATCTATTTTGGGTCTGATGATGGATTTCTTTATTGTCTCGATGCCGCCAACGGTCAACTGAAATGGAAATTCCGGGCTTCACTGGAAGAATTGAAATCGTACAAGTTGCTGGGTAATAGCCGGCTTATTTCCCGGTGGGCAGTGAGAGGCGGACCTGTATTGAAGGATGGAATCATCTATTTTGGTTCAGGTTTATGGCCGTCAGAAGGCGTTTATGTATATGCCGTTGATGCCAAATCCGGAGAATTGATATGGAGGAACGATAATTTGGCTTTTCTGGAAAATGCTCTTGTAGATCATAGCGCACGCAGGAACATAGGACTGGCTCCTTTAGGATACCTTACTATAGCAGGAGACAAACTTATTGTACCGGTAGGTCGCGCATTGCCAGCCATTTTGGATCTTCATACAGGGGAGATGGAACCTTACAGTACCGGATGGGGAGGAAGAGGAGGCCTGGCGAGAGGATCCTGGTGGGTATGCAGTTCGGATGATTATTATTTTACCAGCGGTGAGTTATATGGACTCTCTGAACACCTGCCTGAAACAGATGTCAAAGAATTCATGACTCCGGATGAATTTGCAGAAGCAACAAACCTTTCAACGGGAAAAGTGAGGAACTTAATGCAGAATGGAAAGCTATCCTACGTGATGCAGGATGGTCAGGAAGTGATAGATATTCAGCCGGAAATGAGTTACCTCACCTCGGATAAAAGTCAGAACTATGAAGCAGAGGTATATGTTTTAAAAAATTATCCAAGGCTTCAAATAAGTGAAGGGAATAAATACAACATGTGTGACTTTCGCCGGCCAATCATGACCGGTAATACTGTTTATTATTCTGTCCCTGTTCCCAATGACAGCATAGGATTTCGATTCCCCGGACAAACCAATGGCGCAAGGAATATTGACAACGCTCGAAATCAGGCAGGATACAGCAGTATTGAGGCGTATGACTTCAATTCAGCAAGCGATTGGGTGCTTACAGCTACGCAAAACAGCCCTGATGAAGATATTAAGTTATATCGAACCGTAGAATTTGAAAGGCTCTGGAAACTGGATCGCAATCTCAATATTCATTTTAAGGCCGGTAACCGCTTATATGGGAGTGCCCCTGGCTTTATAGCAGCGATTGATATTGAAAAAGAGCCGGGGATAATCTGGCAAAAAGAAATCGAAGGTACCCCTTCTACCATGCTTGCCGGGGATGACAGGCTTTATGTTGTAACCCGGGAGGGTATGCTTTATTGTTTTGGTTCGGATAAGGGTGATTACTCTGATTATAAGGCTGATAGAAGAGATATTGAATACAGCGACCAGGATATCCAAATTGGAATTGATGAAATATTATCCTCAATTGAATGGAAAAAAGGGTATTGCTATATTCTTGGAAACCCTGGCCAGGAGCTTATTCAAAAAATACTTCAGGAGACAGAGTTAAATATTATTATGCTGGAATCTGACCGGCAGAAAGTCCGGGAAAGCAGACAATTTTTTGACCGGCTGGGAATTTATGGGAAGAGGGTACAGGTTGTTTCCGGAAATTTATCAACAATGAATTTGCCACCATATACTGGCAATCTGGTTATATCTCTAAACTCAGAATACAGCAATTTTGACGTAGATCCAAATTCAATTAAGCAACTTGTATCGCTTATTCATCCTTTTGGTGGAATTGCATACCTGTCTATACCGGATCAACTGAATACATCCTTAGAAGATAGGTTAAAACAATTGGATGTACCGGGGATACATATTGAAAGAAGAGATGAATTCGCCTTGTTAAAACGTGATGGTGCACCCAGGGGATCTGCAGCATGGACACATGAAGAGGGTTCATCAGCAAATACTTCCTCAAATATGGACATGGTCATTAAACCACCCATGGCAGTTACCTGGTTTGGGGGTCCGCTTGATGATTCCATATTTTCGAAACTCACAATGGATTATACACATAGCCGGCCACCCATTCCGCTTGTTTGTGATGGCCGGATGTTTTTTATAGTTTTTGATGAATTACATGCCTTGGACGTTTATACCGGTTATCCCCTGTGGAAAACCACCCTTCCTCAATCATTCAAAACGAAAAGCCGTTTACAGGAACACTTTACCGGGCGCCGGAATACAGCCAACAATTATATTGCAACCTCCGACGTTCTATACATTTTTCTGGAATCATCCTGTCTGAAAATCGATCCGGCAACGGGTGCTCAAATCGGGAAGCTAACCACACCGGCGTTGCAGGAAAATGTTTCAGGGAAAGAATTGTTAAAATGGCATGAAGCCCGAGTATGGGAAAACATGTTGCTGGTCAATATTGGAAAATACCTTGTTTGCATGGATCGGCATACTGGAGTTATGCAATGGAATGAATCTACACATAAGGACCGGTTCAATTTTGCAGCTGGAAATAATAAAGTATTTCTTGTGGACTACTGGCTGCCCAACAGGAGGAAAAGTATAGTAGAGAGAGAAAGCAAGATTCAGACATTAGAAATTACATCGGGAAAGCTGCTATGGGAAACTTCTACCCGGCTTCCTGTGGAGGATGGCGAAGGATTGGTAGAATATATAGCCCATCCCATAGATCCCTACCTTAGTTATTCTGTAAAACAAGATGTACTCCTTCTTTCCAACAGGTATAATGTGATGGGCGCATATTCTGGCTCAGAAGGAAAACAGCTGTGGAGAAATGAGGAAATCAGGATTCCAAAGGGATTTCCACCTGTATTATTGTCAGAAAAATTTGTAACCAATTCAGGATGGGTTTATGATTTATTTTCAGGTGCTAGGGATGAAGGACAATTATTTAGACATATACGGGGATGCAATCCTCCTATCGGAAATCAGCAAAGTATACTTGCACGTGACGGAGTTCCAACAATCTATAGATTTGACACCGGTTCGCAAAATCTGTTCCTATCATCACGGAGCGGTTGTACAAATAATTTAATTCCCGGGAATGGAGTTCTGACCATCCTGAACCTTTCACGTGGATGTGCCTGCAACTACCCGGTCTTCGCATCTTTTGGCGCAGTACATCTGCCGGAAGCAGCAAAATGGAATAAAGCCGCTGAAGCCTTTTCGCAACAAATTGAATGATGAAAAGAAAATTCTATACAATCATTCTCTTGGCTGCACTTATAAGCCTTGCCTGTACGACCCGGGTTTCGGAATGGGTATTACTGAATTCCCCAGCGCATCAGTATTCCCTGGTATATTTTCATAAAGGTCCTGTATCCGAATCTGTGAAGGAGAGAAACCAGAAATTGGATGAAAGAATCAGTTCCTCCAATATCCAGTTTAAAACAGTAAGCGGACAGGAGATTGCGAACCATACTACGGACTTTATTATGAAGACCGTTTCTTCTCGAAGTATAATACAATGGATGATCTGCGAGGCCTGGCCAGTTCTCCATTGCGCGAGAAGGTAGCTACTGAACTGATGGCCGGGAAGCTATGTGTGATGCTTTTTCTGAAAACGGATGATAAGGAAAAGGATGAAAAGGGGCTGAATACATTACGCAGCACCGTTGAATCTTCTCCTTTCGGAAAAATCATCCCAGTGGTTGAATTAAGCAGGAACAGCAGAGAAGAGCATCATTTCGCCTCCCTGCTCTTAAATGTTGAAGATGACCTTAAGGACATTCAGGAGCCAATGCTGTTTGGCATTTTTGGCCGGTTCAAGGCCCTGGAACCCCTCCTTGGGGGAGGTATTTCAGTAGAAAACATCAATTTGATGATCGATTATTTATCTGCAGAGTGCAGCTGTCTGATTAAGGATGATCTGCCCGGGACCGATATATTATCCCCGGATCAATGGGAGAATCCTAAATCAGCACTTCTGAATAAAATTATTGATGATAATCCCTCGTTTGGCTTCTAAATGCAGAAAGACACCCTCTCATATGATTCCCTTGACAGCCGCCCATTTCCGAAGTGGCTGATCGATCAGAAATCGGGTGTGACAGGCTATAAGTCTGAAGAGCTTGTCATGAATGAGGATCATTCACTTGAAATTTCATTTATTGTAACAGGTGTTTTCATAGTACTGCTGGTGATATTCATCACCCTGTATATAAATAAAAAACATAAGAAGCAGGTATCATGAATCCGCTGAGATTGGCCATTAAAGAACTCATATACAGGAGAGTCAGCTCCCTGGCCATCCTATTTACGGTGATTGTAGCCAGCTCAGTTTCCATTGCGATCTACACCTTAAGCAAAGCCAGCGAAAATGAGACCCGGAAGATCATGCGTGAACAGGGGCTGAACCTTTACATTTTTCCGAAAGGCACAAATCTAATTGATTTCTATTCGGTGAACAATACCCCGACATTTCCTGAAGCGTATGTGGATGTACTGGCTGAATCAAAAACCTTCGATGCAGTAAGACATCTGACGGGTATTTTACAGGTGAAAATGCCGGAGTGGAAAGATGCCAACGGGTCTGTGCACCGGATCATATTATTCGGCTACAAAGATGAGGCCATACAAAGATACCTGTCACGGCAGGAAACCATGGGCTTTGATGTAAAAAAGGGAACCGTTCAGCTTGGCGCGCTGGTCGCAAAGAATGTGAAGCCTGAAGCACATTTCATTATTGAAGGCATTGATGGTAAATCCCAGAGTTTCACAGTGGAAAAAAGGCTGGAAGAGGGCAAAGGATTAAGGGACCAGGGTGTGTCTTTCTACCTGGAAGACCTGCAGAAACTTCTGGGACTGGAAGGTAGAATAAACAAGATAGAGGCATTGGGCTGCGTATGCCATGATGGAAGGATCAAGAATGCAAGAGCTCAGGTCCAGGAAATATTTTCTGACCTGGAGGTTACTGAAATTAGCAGTATTGCAGATGCCCGTGAGAATCAGCGTTTAATGATGAACAGATATGGAGCATTTATCATCCCATTTGTGATCATATCGGCCCTGCTGATTACGGGACTACTGTTTCATCAGAATGTGAAAGCCAGAAATCGTGAAATTGGTCTGCTGATAGCCATGGGAAGGAGCTCCGGCACCATCCTGTTCATGATCATGTTTAAAGCGTGTGTTCTTGGACTTGCCGGAGGGATAATTGGATTTTTTACAGGAAGCTGGATTGCTGAATATGTTGGAAAAGAGATCTTCCGGTTTACCGCATTCAGTATCGAACCTGTCTGGTCGGTATTTTATTATACCGTATTTATTTTCCCCCTGCTATGGATGATCAGCAGCTGGGTCCCTGCTTTACTGGCCACCAGGATCGATGCTGCAAGAATATTAAGTGAGGAGTAATGATTGATATCAAACTTATTTCAAAGACATTCAAAAGAGATGTGGGATTTATATTTCAGCAGTTTCATTTAATGCCCTACCTGACTGTAGTTGAAAATATTGGGCTGAGCTGTTATCAGAAATCCCATGCGGATGCAATCAATGATTATCTGGGAAAATGTTCCCTGGTGCATATACGGGATAAATATCCTTCAGACCTGAGTGTCGGAGAAAAACAAAGGACCGCTTTTATTCGGGCAATTATTTCAAATCCCGAATTGCTCCTTGCTGATGAACCCACTGGAAATCTGGATTCGCAGAACAGTGAGATCCTAATGATCCTGATAGAGGAGTTCCATCAAAAGGGGGGGACGGTTGTCCTGGTTTCGCATGATCCAACTGCGACCAGATATTCAAATTTGAACATCGAGATTGGACATGGTAGAATTAATAGTCCATCCCAGACCTTTGGAGAATGAAGGCAAGGATCCTATCTAATTCTGTATATTTCCGAAAATGAATTGTAATATAGATGCGCACTACGGCAACTTGAAGCAGATAAATCTATTACCATGAAATCTAATGAGTACCTGCCATCTTTAAAAGATTCAAACAAGACTTTTTGTTAAGTGCTTGGAAGTTTCAAAATTCAGACTACAAACCATCTTGGAGCTATTCTTTAAAGATGTCTTTCGTGAACCAATAGTGCGGGACTCTATACGGGCATAAACAATGAATGGCAGAAGATGTAAGTTCCGGTATTTTTGTCCCTGGCTCTCCTGCCTTGGAAGCATTCTCATGTATTCTATCAATCAGCCTATTGTTTCCAATATATTTCCAACAAAAGAAAAAACCCCAGTAAATACTGAGGTTTTAGTAGCGGGGGTAGGACTTTCCAAAAGGCCTAAGTGCCTGAAAATC
>JAAEOI010000558.1 GCA_024244665.1 Bacteroidota bacterium
ATCAGATTCGCTATCACATCGATAAGCTGGAACTGATTGTGGATGACGAGATCTGGCCTCTGCCCAAGTACAGGGAGCTATTGTTCTCAAGTTAACTCTGCCTGTCAAACCATAATTCAGAGGGCTATCTCAGCAGAGGTAGCCCTTTTTTCAGTACTGCGTGATATTCCTTGTAAAAGAAAGGAATATATGGGTGATTCTTTCGTTTTATATTCATCGAAAAAAAAGGTAATTTTATCGAATAGTAAAACGGCACGACTATGTACAAATTTATGAGATCTTTATTCCCGGTCATCTTGGCCATTCTTATATTATCTGTTCCTGCTGAGGCGCAGAAGAAGCAGAAAGATTCGAGAGCGCAGGCTGCATTTGATGCCGGTGAGTATTACACGGCAATTGATCTGTACAAGGATGCCTATTCCAAAGTGGATAAGGATCAGAAAACTGCCATCTTTTTTAAGATTGGGGACTGCTACAGGATTATAGGCGATTCCAGATCAGCGGTGCTGTGGTATAAGAAAGCAGTACGTGAGGATTATCAGGACCCGCTTATCTATCTCAGGTACGGGCAGATGCTGCTTGTGGATGAAAAGTATGAGGAGGCTGTGGAGGAGTTTAAGAAATACCAGGATCTGGTTCCGGACGATCCGCGTGGTGAGATAGGGATTGAATCGTGCGAAGCGGCAATTGCCTGGATTGCAAATCCAACTGGCTATATGGTTGAGAATATGCGGGTTTTTAATTCCCGCCAGAGGGATTTCAGCCCTGCTTATATCAATGAAGCCTATACAGAAGTCTTCTTCACCTCCACCCGGGAAGATGCCTCGGGGACTGAAACTCACGGTGCAACCGGGCAGAGTTTTGCAGATATTTTTTCAAGCTCTATCGACCGAAAGGGAAAGTGGAGTGTCCCTGTACCGGTGGAGAGTCTGAATTCAGAGTTTGAGGACGGAACCCCCTGTATCTCACATGATTTTACACAGCTCTATTTTACCAGGTGTAAGAAGGGGAAGAATCAGACACTGGGCTGCCAGATCTTTAAGTCTACGTCTGATGGGGAATCCTGGGCAGAACCAGCTGTTGTATTCGAACAGTTGGGAGACAGTATTACTACGGCTCACCCGGCCCTGTCGGTTGATGGCACCACCATCTACTTTGTGTCGGATATGCCCGGCGGACTAGGGGAGAATGATATCTGGAAGATAACTCAGAGCAGTGAAGGATGGGAAGATCCGGTTAACCTTGGTGAAGAGATAAATACCCCCGGGAACGATCTCTATCCTTTCGTTCATGCCGACGGCACCCTCTATTTCTCATCCGACAGCAGGGTGGGGTTGGGCGGCCTGGATATCTATAAAGCAATTATGGATGAGACCGGAAACTGGATGGTCGAGAACATGAGGCCTCCCATTAACTCTCCAGAGGATGATTTTGGGATTGTTTTTGAGGGTGATGTGGAGCGGGGATTCTTCAGCTCCTCCCGGAAGGGCAGGGGTAATGATGAGCTGTTTTCCTTTGTGCTTCCGCCTCTGATTTTTGCTGTGAACGGAGTTGTAAAGGATGAAAGAACCGACCAGGTTCTTCCCGGTTCCACCGTTAAGTCGGTCGGAAGTGACGGGATTACCGTGGAGAGTACCACTGGAGATGACGGGGCTTTCCGCTTTATGCTAAAGACAGCTACCGACTATGTATTTATTGCAAGCCAGGAAGGTTACCTGAACGGTAAGGAGCGGGAATCGACCCGTGGTCTTGATCAGAGCAGGGAGTTTGACGTTTCCATCTACCTGTCATCCACCGAAAGGGTGATTGAACTGCCAAATATTTTTTATGACTTTGCAAAATGGGATCTGAGACCCGAGTCCATGGTTTCGCTTGATAACCTGGTGGAGACATTGAATGATAATCCCAATGTGACCATTGAGCTGATGTCGCATACTGATTCCAGGGGTACACCTGCCGATAACCTTGAGTTGTCGCAGAAACGGGCCCAGTCAGTTGTAGATTACCTGATCTCAAAGGGAATCGCGCAAGACCGGCTGCAGGCTAAAGGATATGGAGAGTCTCAACCCAAGGTTGTGGATGAAAAGGTAAGAGCCAGCCAACCTTTCCTTGAGCTTGAAGAGGTAATGACCGAGGCATTCATAAACCAGCTTGAAGGAGCGGAGCTTCAGGAGAAGGCACACCAGGTGAACAGGAGGACCGAATTCAGGGTGCTGACTACGGATTACATTCCACAAAATTAATCTACATGAGTAGCTCTTCCCGCTATTTGCAGCGAGGCGTTTCCTCGGGAAAGGAGGATGTGCACGAGGCCATCAAAAATGTTGACAAGGGATTATTTCCCAATGCTTTCTGTAAAGTGATCCCGGATATGCTCACCGGCAATTCTGAATACTGCCTGGTGATGCATGCCGACGGTGCCGGTACCAAGTCATCCCTGGCCTATCTCTACTGGAAGGAGACAGGTGATTTGTCTGTGTGGAAAGGAATTGCCCAGGATGCCATTGTGATGAATCTGGATGACCTGCTCTGTGTGGGTGTTACAGGAGATATTCTGCTCTCATCCACCATCGGGAGGAACAAGAACAAGATCCCTGGTGAGGTGATATCGGCCATTATAAACGGAACCGAAGAGATCCTGGAGGAGTTGAGGGGCTTTGGAGTCCCTATCTACAGCACGGGTGGCGAGACTGCAGATGTGGGTGACCTGGTGAGAACTATTATTGTGGATTCGACTGTGGTGGCCCGTTCAAGGAGAGATGAAATTATTGAGAATAATATTGTACCTGGGCAGGTGATTATTGGCCTTTCCTCCTCGGGACAGGCCAGCTATGAGGGCTCCTACAATGGAGGGATGGGAAGCAACGGGCTTACATCCGCAAGGCATGATGTATTTGGAGGATACCTGGCAAAAAAATATCCTGAGAGTTTTGATCCTGAACTTCCTGGTTCACTGGTGTACAGTGGTAGCCGTTCCCTCACAAGCATGGTGGAAGGAGTGGGGATCGATGCCGGAAAGCTGGTTCTTTCACCCACACGGACATACGCGCCGGTAATCAGGGAGGTGGTTGAGCAATTCAGATCTAGTATTGGCGGAATGATTCACTGTTCGGGAGGAGCGCAGACCAAGGTGCTGCACTTCGCCGAGAGGGTGCACATTATCAAAAATGATCTATTCCCTGTGCCCCCCTTATTCAGGATGATCCGCGAGGAGTCCGGCACACCCTGGAAGGAGATGTACCAGGTTTTTAATATGGGGCACAGGTTTGAGATTTATACCGATGAATCGGCAGCGGAGGGGATCATCGCAATTGCCGGAAAATATGAAATTGATGCAAGGGTGGTTGGCAGGTGCGAGGCTTCTGACTCGAAAAAACTGACCATCAGGGGAGAAGAGGGAGAGTTTGTATATTAGAGACTAAATACCATTGCATGGGAGAGAATATGATATTGAGCAGGCTGGAAGGGGTCAAGGCAAGGTTTGAAGAGGTTGGGCAGCTGATCACCGATCCTTCGATAATTTCTGACATGAAAAAATATGTAAGGCTGAACCGCGAGTATAAACAGCTTCAGCCTGTTATTGAGGCCTATGAGTCGTTCAAAAATCTTCTGAGCAATATTGACAGCGCAAAGGAGATGCTGGCGGAGGAGCAGGACGAAGAGATGAAGGAGATGGCGAGGGAGGAACTGGATCTCTACCAGCAGCAGGTGAGCCCGCTGGAAGAGGATATCAAATTGTTGCTTCTTCCAAAGGATCCTGAAGATGAAAAGGCCGCCATAGTTGAGATTCGTGCAGGGACAGGGGGTGATGAGGCGAGCATCTTTGCAGGAGACCTCTACCGGATGTATTCCAAGTATTTTGAATCGAAGGGGTGGAAAGCATCCACAACCAGTTTCACCGAGGGGACAGTTGGGGGATTTAAGGAAATTATTATGGATGTGAACGGTGATGGTGTTTACGGGATCATGAAATATGAATCGGGTGTACACCGGGTTCAACGTGTTCCCCAGACTGAGACCCAGGGCCGGGTACATACCTCTGCAGCCACAGTGGCTGTTCTGCCTGAAGCTGAAGATTTTGAGATTGAGGTGAAACAGTCGGATATCAGGAAGGATACCTACTGCTCATCAGGTCCAGGAGGACAATCCGTTAATACCACCTATTCGGCCATCAGGCTGACCCATATTCCCACAGGGATCGTGGTGACATGCCAGGATGAGAAGTCTCAGTTGAAAAACCTGGACAAAGCTATGAAAGAGCTGAGGACCAGGCTCTATAACCTGGAGTACCAGAAACGGATGGATGAGATCTCATCCCAGCGCAAAACCATGGTGTCGTCGGGTGACCGGTCGGCGAAGATACGAACCTACAACTATTCGCAGGGACGGGTGACCGACCATCGCATTAACCTGACACTGTATAACCTGCAGGCGATCATTAACGGAGATTTGAAGGAGATCATTGAGAAGCTCCAGATGGCTGAAAATGCTGAGCGTCTCAAAGATAGTGGCATGGAGTAGCTGAGTATAAACCCTTTCACCTTAAACCCGAAGCAATGAATGCCGAAGAACTATTCAGGAATATTCAGCGAAAGAAAAGTTTTCTTTGTGTGGGACTTGATACCGACTATAAGAAAATCCCCAGGATGTTGCTGGATTCAGAGTATCCCATCTTCGAATTCAACAAAAGGATCATTGATGCCACGGCACACCTGGCAGTGTCATACAAGCCCAACCTGGCATTTTATGAGACCATGGGTGCCGCCGGGCATATGAGCCTCGAAATGACGGTGAACTATATCAGACAGAAGCATCCGGATCTTTTTATCATTGCTGATGCCAAACGGGGAGATATTGGTAACACCTCGCGGATGTATGCCAATGCATACTTTAAGACCCTGGATTGCGATGCCATCACGCTTTCCCCCTACATGGGGTATGACAGCATCTCACCCTTCCTGGAGGTGGAAGGGAAGTGGGCCATATTGCTGGCGCTCACCTCCAATGAGGGGTCGGCCGACTTTGAGCAGCAGGTGTTAAAAGATGGCAGGCAGCTTTATGAGCAGGTGATCACAACTTCGGCGAAGTGGGGGAGTGTTAATAATACCATGTATGTAGTAGGGGCAACTAAAGCAACCGAATTGGAGCAGATCAGGAAACTGATTCCGGAACATTTTTTACTGGTACCCGGGGTGGGGAGCCAGGGCGGAAGCCTCTATGATGTCGCAGATTATGGTATGAATGACCGCTGCGGATTGCTGGTCAATGCAAGCAGGTCGATTATCTATGCCGACGGAACAAACAGATTTGAAGAGGCTGCCACCGAACAGGCTGCCATACTGCAGAAGCAGATGGAGGTTGCACTGAAGAACCGCAAGCTGATCTAGAGAACCATTTCCTTGACCTTTCCCGCTGCTTCTTCAAGGGTGATAGCTGAATGAACCTCGAGTCCCGAGTTATCTATCAGGACTTTAGCTTCTTCCGCATTGGTACCCTGCAGCCTGACAATTACCGGTATATCTATCTGACCAATTGATTTGTAGGCGTCGACTACACCCTGGGCCACCCGGTCGCACCGGACGATCCCTCCAAAAATATTGATCAGGATGGCTTTCACCGCAGCGTCCTTTAGAATAATCCTGAAGCCGGCTTCAACAGTCTGTGCATTGGCTGTTCCGCCTACATCAAGGAAGTTGGCAGGTTCTCCGCCCGAAAGCTTGATAATGTCCATAGTGGCCATGGCAAGCCCGGCACCATTAACCATACAGCCCACATTACCATCGAGTTTGATGAAATTCAGGTTGAATTTGCCGGCTTCGACTTCAGTGGGGTCCTCCTCATTCAGATCGCGCATGGATGCATAATCGGGGTGCCGGTAAAGTGCATTGTCATCTATGTTGACCTTTGCATCGGCGGCCATGATGTGGTTGTCGGAAGTTTTGAAGACCGGGTTGATCTCAAACAGCGATGAATCTGATTTCTCGTATGCCATGTAGAGTGCTGATGCAAATTTGACCATCTCCTTGAAAGCCTGTCCTGACAGTCCCAGGTTGAAAGCCACCCTCCTGGCCTGGAAAGGCATGAGACCCACCGAAGGATCAACCTCTTCCCTGAAAATCAGGTGAGGCGTCTTTTCGGCCACAGATTCAATGTCCATCCCCCCCTCGGTGGAGTACATGATGATGTTTTTGTGGGTGTCTCGGTTGAGCAGTACACTCATGTAGAACTCCTGCGGCTCGCTTTCACCAGGATAGAAGATCCCCTGTTCGATGAGCACCTTGTGAACCATCTTGCCCTCCGGCCCGGTCTGGTGGGTGACCAGGTTCATGCCGAGGATATCTCTTGCATATGATTTAACCTCCTCCAGGGAATGTGCAATCTTCACCCCTCCTCCTTTGCCACGTCCTCCTGCATGGATCTGGGCTTTTACGGCCCAGCTGTCTGCACCTGTTTCTGTTCCTATCTGTTTGGCTGCTTCAATTGCCTCTTCAGGAGTATGGGCCACTGCACCTGAAGGAACAGCTACACCAAATTGTTTCAAAATCTTCTTTCCCTGGAATTCGTGTATGTTCATAATTAAATGTCTTAGTCCAAGCCTTCAAAATTAGCAATAATATTGAGTAAATTCGTCCAAAATTAAGTGTCATGAGAAAGCTAAGGAACGAGGAGCTTGACCGCCTGAGTGTCACGGATTTTAAAGAGGCCGGCAAGATTCCTGTAAAGGTGGTACTTGATAATGTGAGGAGCCAGAATAATATTGGTTCGGTTTTTCGTACCGCCGATGCTTTCCGGCTGGAGGGGCTAATCCTCTGCGGGATTACTTCCACCCCTCCCCACAGGGAAATTCATAAAACGGCCCTTGGAGCCACGGAATCGGTGGAGTGGGAGTACGTTGAAGAGACTGAGGAGGCCATCCGGCAGCTGAAGGAAAATGGTTACAGCATCCTGTCGGTAGAACAAACTGAAGGGGCCCTCTCTCTGGAGAAGATTGATTTGGAACCGGACCGGAAAGTGGCCCTGATCTTTGGCCATGAGATCCGTGGAGTGGATCAGAAAGTAGTCGATCTGAGCGACCATTGCATCGAGATCCCTCAATTCGGTACAAAGCATTCACTGAACATCTCCGTGGCTGCAGGGATTGTCATCTGGGAAGTATTCCGGAAGTTCTCCCTTTAACACCACAGACTTCAATAGAGGAATACCCGTAAAAACAAAGAGGCTGTCCTTTGTGGGACAACCTCTTTGGGTAATATGATAACCTTATGGTTTACTCAACAACGGCTTTGAATGCAGCCTCATTCCAGAGCTTGGCAAATTCAACGTCTTTCTTGGCGTGGTCCTTCATGAACTGAGGATCTTTACAAGTTTCAGTTGCACTCTTCAGATTCTCATAGACAACCTCAGGCTTATCCTGGTTGGCAGCAATAACAGCCAGCAGATAGGAACGGTAGGGAGACTCCTGCTCAAGGTTTGCAGCAATTCTCCAGGCTCCTTCATTGTCACCATTCAGGTAGGTGGCCAGTGCCAGGTTGTAGGAGGGCTTGGTTCCAAAGTAGTTGATGGCTTCTCCGTATTTACCTTCAATCAGGTTGACAATACCCAGGTTGTAGTTCACCTTCTCACCTGCTCCAAGAGAAGCAGTGAATGCCTCTTTTGCACCGGATACATCATCATTCTTAAGTGCAATAGCTCCCAGGTTGTTATTAACGTTGTCATGGTCTTTCAGAGCTTTGGCAGCATCGAAAGCAGCAGCAGCTTCGTCAGCTTTACCCAATTTGAAGAGTGAGACACCCTTGTTGTTATGGGCACGGACGCATTTGGGAGCTACCTCGGCAGCTTTTGAATAAACGGCCAGTTTGGTCTCGTTATCTTCATAAAGGGTAGCTGTATAGAGAAGTTCTTCAAGAACCAGGGTGTCAGCATTGCTGCCCCAGAGCTCTTTCAGTTCATCATCACTCCATCCGATTTTCTCCATGTTAACAGTAAACATGGACCTTCTCAGCTGGGGAAGAATCTCTTCAGCGATCACCTCAAATGCAGCGGAAAGATTCTTGATCTCCTGCTCACGTACAACGGGATCGGAGTGCATGCTGAGTACTCTCAGGATCATCTCTTTGTCCTGTATGTCGGAAGCTTCCATCAATTTCTTGAATCCGTCCCAGTCTTCCGGGGTGGAAAGCATACTCATTAGCTCATCAGCTACTTCAATTTTAGCTTTTTTAAGTTGGCCTGCCAGGTATTTCCCGGCAGTCTTCTGACGCTTGTCAGCCAGCTTGGTATTGATATCCAGTTCTCCATCGGGAGAAGCATAAGCGGAAATCTCAATTCCTTTCATATCAAGTCTCTCATTCTCATTGGCAGTCTTGATGGTCTCATTCATTCCGGTCATCTCCTCTTTGCCCATCTCTGATCTGCGGACATCGGCCCTGTTGATCACATACTTGATTTCGGCATTGTAGGTTTTGGGAACGATCTGTTCAAAATTGTCGCTGAAGGAGATTAGTTTAGCTTTCTTGGATACCATTCCTGCAGTGGCTTTGATACCGTCAGCAAGCTTAACTTCACCTATAGGGGTCTCTTTATCCTTCATAGAGGCTACGATGTCGTAGGAGAGCTCGGAAACAGCCATTACCTCTTCATAAGGAAGGCTGATTGCATGAGTTGCCGAACCACCGGTATCGAAACTGATGGGTTTGTTATTCGCGGTAACATCCTGACCCTGCAGAACCAGCGGATCAAGTCTTTTTTCACCACCTTCATACTTAAGGACCGGAGTCAGAGTAACAGTAGCTTTCTTGTTGAAATACTTGGCGGGGTAGTTAACGGTGATGGTTGCATCTACAGTTCCGCCGTGCATTTCGAGGACAGTCGGATTAACGGTGTAACCAACAACGTCAGATTCCTTGACCATTTTATTCACGCCGCCGCAACTGCTAAGTAAAGCAGCAGCAAATAAGAAAATCGCAAAGATTTTAAGGTTTTTCATAACAATCTGGTTATTTGTTTAATACTTAATGATTTCAGTGGTTATTATTTATAGGATGCAAACTTAACAATGTTTTTGATAAAAATAAAAAATTATACGATGAATGGCCCATAAAGGTTATAAAATTTGCATATTCATTCCATCCTTGAATTCACCTTCAAAGATAATCTTTTTAATCTTCTGGTAATCGAAAGAATTATTCACAAAATCGAGTTCAGCCGTATCGATCACAACAACCTTCATATCTGTTTGTGATTTAAAAAAGCCAAAATAGCCATCCTGTATCTCTTTGAGGTACTCCGGGCTTATATTTTGCTCATATTCACGGCCTCTCAGCCTGATGTTATCAATCAGCTTTTCTACCGGTAGGTGAAGATAGATGTAAAGGTCAGGCCTGGGTGCCTGTAAGTTGATGATGGTAAAGAGCTTCTCAAACAACACCATCTCATCGTCTTTCAGGTTGTGTTTGCTGAAAATAAATGATTTGGCAAGGTAGTAGTCGCTGATGACCCCCTGCCCGAACAGGTCCGGGTGCCCCATTTCAGTTTTCATCTGCTGGTAGCGTTCCGAAAGAAAGGAGAGTTCGACCTGAAAGGCATACCTATCGGGGTCCTCGTAGAATTTTGCCAGGAAAGGATTATCAGTGAATTGCTCCAGGAGTAGCCTGCTGTCCGTATCCTCGGCAAGCATTTTGGAAAGGCTGGTTTTGCCGGCCCCTATGTTCCCCTCGATGGCTATGTAATTGTATTTCAATGAGATAATAATATTCCGTTTCTGTATGTAAAATAGAGATTTTTTTTAATTCGATTCAGAATTCATCAGGGTAGGTTTTTTGGGGATTAAGAATATCCGAAATTATCAAAACCCATGATGGAATGCAAAAAAAAAGCCCCGTTCGGTTCAGAACGAGGCTCTTTGAAGTCTATGAAAATTAGTTCTTCTCAGGTTTTGGCAGAAGCGCTTTCCTGGAGAGTTTCAGTTTACCGCTCTTTTCATCAACGGCAATCAGTTTAACCTCGATCTCCTGTCCCTCTTTGAGTACCTCTTCAACTTTTTCAAGTCTTCTGTGCTCAATTTCGGAGATGTGCAGGAGCCCGTCTTTTCCGGGAAGGATCTCAACAAATGCTCCGTAAGGAGTGATGGTCTTGACTTTTCCTTTATAGATGGTACCTGCTTCCGGTATTGCAACGATACCCTTGATCCAGTTCATGGCAGCATCGATGGCTGCTTTGTCAACAGCAAATACATCAACCAGACCCACATTGCCGATCTCTTCGATTGTAATGGTACAGTTGGTCTCGGCCTGGATCTCCTGGATCACTTTACCGCCGGGTCCGATCACTGCACCGATCATATCCTTGGGAATCTCGATTCTCTGGATCCTTGGGGTATGTGGTTTGTAGTCTTCATTAGGAACAGACATGGTCTTAGCTATCTCGTCAAGGATGTGTAAACGACCTTTTTTGGCCTGTTCCAATGCCTGTGAGAGGATTTCGTAAGAGAGGCCCTCCACCTTGATATCCATCTGGGTAGCGGTGATCCCGTCACGTGTTCCGGTCACTTTGAAGTCCATATCGCCCAGGTGGTCTTCGTCACCCAGTATATCGGAAAGAACTGCAAATTTTTCAGAATCCTTATCGGTGATCAGTCCCATGGCAATCCCGGATACAGGCTTCTTAATCTGTATACCTGCGTCCATCAGTGCCAGGGTACCTGCACATACGGTGGCCATGGAAGATGATCCGTTTGATTCCAGGATATCGGAGACAATCCTGAGCGTGTAAGGCATATCATCTGGTGCGGGAAGCATTCCCTTCAGAGCCCTGTGTGCCAGGTTTCCATGACCCACTTCCCTGCGGCTGGTTCCCCTGTTGGGACGTGCATCGCCGGTGGAGAAGGCGGGGAAATTATAGTGGAGCAGGAATTTGTCGTTTCCTTTCTTGAGTACATCATCGATGAGTTTTGCATCCATTTTTGTACCCAGGGTTACTGTAGTGATCGATTGGGTTTCACCCCTTGTGAATACAGCTGAACCGTGTGCTGAAGGCAGGTAATCAACTTCACTCCAGATGGGGCGGATCTCGTCGGTCTTTCTTCCGTCAAGGCGAACTGCCTCATCAAGGACAACCCTGCGTACTGCCTCTTTTTCAACGTCGTGGTAGTACTTGCCCACCAGCCCTTCATTAACTTCACCCTCTTCACCTGCCTCTTCGGAAAGTTTAGCGAGAAACTCTTCCTTAATTTTCCCAAAAGCTTCGCTCCTGGCATGTTTGTCGGCGTTAGCCGAAGCGGCTACCTTGTGAGCAGCATCGTAGGTATCAGCCCATACGCGCTTGCTGAGATCTTCGTCGTTGACCTCATGACAGTATTCGCGCTTCACCTCTTTGCCGGTCTTTTTAGTCAGCTCCATCTGTGCTTTACACATGGGCTTGATGGCTTCGTGGGCAAATTTGATGGCTTCCAGCATTTCTGCTTCTGAAACCTCGCTCATTTCTCCCTCAACCATCAGGATGTTGTCATAGGTGGCTCCAACGATGATTTCAATGTCAGCTTCTGCCAGCTGGGTGAAAGTTGGGTTTACCACAAATTCTCCGTTCACACGTGCTACGCGGGCTTCTGCAATGGGTCCGTGGAAAGGTACATCAGATACTGCAAGTGCAGCAGATGCAGCCAGTCCGGCCAGTGCATCGGGAGGAGTATCGGTTTCGGCCGACATCAGCGTAACATTTACAAAGGTATCTGCGTGGTAATCATCGGGGAACAATGGACGCAGTGCCCTGTCAACCAGCCTGGCTACAAGGATCTCATAGTCAGAAGGCCTGGCTTCGCGCTTCAGGAATCCTCCGGGGAATTTTCCGGCTGCCGCATATTTTTCTTTGTAATCTACTGAGAGTGGCATAAAGTCCACATCTTCCTTAGCTTCTTTTGCACTGACAACAGATGCCAGTACCATGGTGTCGCCCATGCGCACCATGACGGCGCCGTCGGCCTGTTTGGCAAGGACACCGGTTTCTATACTGATTGAACGACCATCACCTAAATCGATGGTCTCTTTAATTGCTTGTGGTTTCGACATAATATCTGATTAAATGCTATGAAATACGAAAAAAGGCAATCATAAAGAATTGCCTTTTTTTCGTAGAAATATATTTATTTTCTGATCTGCAGGGACTTGATGATTGCGCGGTAACGCTCAATATCTTTCTCCTTGAGATAATCCAGTAATTTCCTCCTCTTACCGACTAGTTTGAGCAGGGCCCTCTGGGTACTGTAGTCTTTCTTGTTGGTCAAAAGGTGCTGAGTAAGGTGATTGATCCTTGTGGTGAAAATGGCAATCTGGCCTTCGGCTGAACCTGTATCAGCCTCTGATGTTCCGTACTTCTTGAAGATTTCCTTCTTCGTCTCCGTTGTTAAATACATTCTGTTTTTTCTACGTTATGTAACTGTTTCAAAATTCGAGTTGCAAAGGTATTTATTTTTTTTGAAATTACAACAGCAAATATGAAGAAATTGAGTCTGATCAGGCTGCAGAGAATCAAAGGATTGGCTCCCCTCCGGGCTCACCTATTTCATGAAGCGCCTGTTGAATGAAACCGGCACCTATCTGACAATCAAGGCAGCGTTTTTGTTTGCAATAGACATTGTGCAACTGGATCAGTGCCTGGCTTTCAAATGCCCCCTCGGGTACAATCCCGAATGCAGCCCATTTTTTAATAATCTGGTTGGACTCTGCTCCTGTCTCTTGCAGGAGTTTGTTGCCAAGCATTATGGCCGGTTCATGATTCATGGTTCGCCCGTAAGAGAAGAGGAAAGGAACCAGCCCGTTGATAATCAGGGATAGAATGGACTGGTGCCCCATGACTTTCCGCGATTCCGGTGAGCATTTCCCGAAAACGTAGTGAGTATCCCAGTAGGTAGAGGATTCTACCCTCAGAACCTGTTCCGTTTCGGGAACAGACTTCACATCCAGAATTGTATCAAGAAGCGGGAGACCGGTGTGCAGAAGCGCTGCAAACTGGGATATCCGGAGGGTGGGGAATGAAGCCGGGCGCAGGCGCAGGAATTTCCAAAGGTGTTGTTCCACGGATTCGCCCTGTATTTTCTCAGCAAAAACAGAATAGCGTCTGCACAGCTCCAGGTCATAGGGACCACTAAGCTGCTCACGGTCAAGGAAACCGGCCTGGCCAAACAGGATCGCTTCAAGGTTATTGAGGCTATCTCTGTTCTGAACTAGGAGTTCATGAGGAATCCCGGTGAGGGTCATTTCGAAAGGGAGGGAGTTGATGGGAAGACCGAAGGCAGAAGCCAGTACCAGGCAGAGAGTCTCCTCCCAGTTGAACCTTCTCCGGAACAACAGTCCTGATACGTACCGGCTTTTCTGTTCAAGCCTTTCTCCCTGGAGCAGGGTTAGCCAGTGCTTCAGGCGAACAGTGGATATCCTGTGAATATGACTGTGGCAGGGCAGCCAGGATTCTTCTGCCTGCAGGGCTCTGTAGAATGAAAGCAGCGGGGTGGGATCGCGTAGTTGCAGGGTGTGGATCACACGGCCAAGGGTATTGAAGGCTTGGCTGTCCTGATCCATCACTACATGGAGGATTACATTGTTATAGGCAGCATCAAGGTGGTGCCCGTGTTTCCCCCAGTCCGAACTGCGTAGGTGTACCTCCACGTTTCCTGCCCACAGGGTTTTGCCTATCCTGACTTTTGCATTGAAGAAGTCGGGGCCAGCGTTGAAGTTCTGGATGCCAGGAGAAAGAATGATAAGCTCTTTCCCACAGGTGGTTTTCAGGGCATACTGGTCGAACAGTCCTGTCCTCCATATGAACTGTAAGATATCCTCTTTCATTTTATACAGACCGGTTTAACTCCTGATTAATGTGAGGAGCAGGAGAAATATCGCTCATGCTTTGTTATTTTTACTTTAGGAAGAAGCTGTTTTTCTGTTCCGGAAAAACCATTCATGGCTGAATCTGCCGAATCAGCCATGCAGAACAAGAAAGATGCTTTGAGGGTTTACCAGCGCTAGAATGAGTATGCCAGTCCAACCAAGAGATCCAATGTGCGAACCAGAAAACTTGCTTCCAGGGGGGGGACATCTTCGGCTATTCCCTGGAAAAGATCAAAGTTGTAATCAAATTTGGCCCGGGCCTGGTTGAAATCAATTCCCAGTTTCAGGGCCAGGTCATCATTGAGTTCATACCTTATTCCACCACCCGCTGTAAAACCGAATGCGAGCTGGTGGTTGGTTACCACCGAATGGATCTCGTTTCCTGGCCAGGAGATGAGCAGTTCCTGATCGGGGGGCCTTAAAATACTGATTCCGCCCAGTACCCTGGCGTCCAGATATAGCCTCTGGCTGAGGCGTGCCGAGAAATGGGGGCCGATGAAGAAGGATATGTTGTTCCAGAAACCGGATCCATAGACTATTTCTGCGTCACTGGGGATCTCAATAACGGAGGATGCATTCTCCGTAACATGGTCGATCATGTCCTGCATCAGCGAATCTCTGATCCCGAAGTTGGAACCAAAGGAGAATGAACCGCCAATCCCGATGTAGGAGCCAGGGAAATAAGCTGCGTCAAATTTGATGGTGCCACCCGGTTTGGCATAACCATTGGAGGAGAGGTCGCCCGTTAATCCGTAATTTCCCTGAGGCAGGCATGCCCCGAAGGAGATACTCGCAAAATTCTGCTGTCCGTAAGCAGACACGCTTAAAAAGAGTATTACAACACCCGCAAATTTTCTCATCCTCATTCTCTTTCCATCAAATTTACTAAAACTTTCCCATTTACTCACTTACCTCTTTCCTCTTAAATGGCATTGTCATGCAACGTACGCCACCACCTCCCCTGGAGAGCTCGGCCCCGTCGATGGTCAGGACATACTTTTCATAGGTGGATAGATCTGTCTTTTCGTCAATCACATCTTTGGCCTTGATGATCTCGTACCCCGACTGGTGAAGGTTCTCAAGAGTATGTATATTCCTGTTGTACCCGATTATTTTACCGGGGCCCGTCGCAAAAAAGTTGGCCCCACTGTGCCACTGTTCCCTCTCCTGAACCATGGTGTCGCTTTTACCACCACAGTACGAGGGCTTCAGATCCATTCCCAGGGAAGCCAGGGCCGTGACCAGGTTCTCTGCATTTTTTATGGAAACCACCTTCCCGTTATCCACATCAATCTGAATGGTCTGGTACTTATTGGAGTGCAGGATCAGGGGCTCGAAAACTATGCAGGAGTCCCTGTCAAGAAGTGTGAAAACCATGTCCAGGTGGATGAAGGATTCGGGCGTGGAAGGCAGTTCCTGAACCAGGATATGGTGCTTCTCTTTTCTGCCCAGGGCCATCTTTGCAATAAAATCGATGCCACGTGAAGTGGTACGGGATCCGAGTCCCACAAGAGTGATGTTCTCCGATGCAATTAGCAGATCACCTCCTTCGATGGAGAGGCTTGACCTTTCAGTCTGTTCTTCAGCAGGGTTAATGGTTTTTACCCTGAACATGGGGTGGTAGTCAAATATGGCCTGCATGATCAGTGCCTCCCTGTCACGGACCCGGTTTGCCATCCTGCCGATCAGAATCCTGTCGCTTATTGCCACAGATGAATCACGGGTAAAGAAGAAATTGTGCAGCGGCCTTAAAGAAAAGTGTTCATTGCTCAGGTAGCCGGTGAGGGTCGTTCTCTCCAGGGGGACTCCCTGTACCAGTTGCCTGGCCAGTTGTTTTTCCTCGATGTTCAGGAGTTTGTCGATTAATTCAGGATGGCCCTCGTTGTAACACGCTTTTTTAATGATTTTCTCCCTGATCTCGGAGGCGCGAAGGATATCCTTCAGCAGGTCCATTACCCGGTAGGAGGGGGCAAGTTTTTGGAGCAGGCACTCCAGCTGGTTGTACTCCCTCCGGGCCACTGAAAGATTCAGAATGTCACTGTATAGTGCCCGCTCGGCATTTTTCGGAGTCATGTTTTCCACCTCTGGTCCGGGTGGATGAAGGATCACTCCCTGCAGTTCACCGATCTCTGAATGTACCTGTATGGCTGGCATGCCGCAAAGGTAATAGAAATCCTGCATGATTATTCTGAAAACCCGATCCGTTTATGGGAATCGTCACAAAAGGGTTTGTTTGCTGATTCCCCGCAACGGCACAGTAAAACAGGCCCCTTCTTCTCAATGATCTTTCCGGCGGAATCGGCTATCCGGAAAAATCCTGTGATCTCCAGTGGTCCGTTGGCCAGGATAGTAAAGGTTGCATTTTTCTCATCCATATCAGAAAGGTTCATCTGTAAATCCGATTTTGCGGTGAATTCCGTCACAGTAAGGCATATCTTTTGAATTTCCGCATCTGCAGAAAGATGTCATTTGCGAGGAGTTTAACTCAATGCCATCTTTCCCTAAAATCCTGAATTTTCCTTCCACCACGATGGGACCATCCTTCATGATCCGGACATTGACCGGTTTTACCAGGGGATTTTTTTCCGGAGATGGCTTGCCAAGTGTCTGGGGATTCTCCTCCTCTTTACTTACCTCTCTCTGAGCAAGTTTCTCACTCTCCGACAGATCCTTATTGTACTTCCAGATAAGGGCCTGCGTGGGGCATTTATTGACCACTTCTGAGATCCTTCTGGTGGTTGATCCCTTCATATTGACCCATGGCCTTCTCCCGGGATTAAATACCTCGATCAATTCCCTGAAGCAGGTGGTTGCATGGATACATTTGGAGGGCTTCCAGAATACGGTGATCTCACTATTAGTGTATTGCCTGTTCCTGGGGTCATTCATAAGTTTCAAACTTCACTATTCAGCATGTAAAAACAAAACAGCGGGGCGAATGTTCACCAAATTACATGGCAGCCCTTTTAAATGTAGCCCGCTTCGATGCCCCTGACGATATCCTCGATCTTTGCATCTACTCCACCTGGGTCGTACTCTGCTTTCAGATTATTGCCGAAGATGCGGGCAATCCCCTGCCAGAAGAAAGCAGTGAAACCACCCTTCAGGTCCTTAATAACTTCATAAGAGGTGTGGCCAGTCTCCCGGTCGATCAGTTTTACCAGGATGATGCCCTGGGTGATGGTGAGCTTTTTTACATCCTTCTCAAATTTGTTCATGATCTGCTTTTCAGCCCTGTCGATATATTCTTTTTGCTCATCTTCGCTTTTGAGTCTGGCCAACCTTTCATCCAGCTCCTTAAGTTCAATACCTGCAATCTTTGCATAGGGGTAGGCTCTCTTCACATTCCTTACCAACCTCCTGTCGCGCCTTTTATAACTCAGGTATTCGAAATCGGAGCGCTTGCATATTCGCACCTCCTCCAGTTCCATAATAAGTATGGTGTCATTTCCCTTGATGATCCCCCTGCTTACATGAATGCTGTCGGGATCACTGCTTTGTGAAAAGAGAGGAATCCACGCAAAGAGAAAGGTACATAGGAGGCATGTATATATGATCGTTGTTTTCAACCCGGATATCTATTCAAAAACCGTTCCTAAATGTCTGCAGTGGTCTAATCCATCATCTTCAGCATGGCCCTCACCACATTATCGGCTCCGTCGGCTATCTGGTCGATACTTGCATCGAGCATATAACAGGGAGTGGTGGCCACTTTTTGATCGCTGTCCACAACCACCTCACCATGGGTGGTATGGACGTGAGTTGCACCGGCAGATTCAATGGCTTCTGCAGTTCCCTGGTCATTCCCGATGGTGAGTTTCACAGAACCCAACACCCTCGCAAGGATCACCGGCGAGATACAGAGTGCGCCTATGGGCTTGTTCAGTTGTGCCATTCCCTTAATTGCATTTTCCACCTCCGCTAGTACCTTTGCATCGGCTCCATCGAAAGCCCAGGTGCAAAGGTTCTTGACTGCTCCGAATCCTCCGGGGAATAGCAAGCCATCAAACTCATCCGGGTTGAATTCCTTCAGATCCAGGATCTTCCCCCGCGCAATCCTGGCGGACTCCACCAGTACATTCCTCGTCTCATCCATCTCCTGTCCTGTGTAGTGGTTAAGAACATGGTGCTGCTCAATATCCGGTGCAAACACGTGGTAGGATCCACCCAGCCGGGTAATGGCAAGCATGCTCAGGGTGGCTTCATGAATTTCGGCTCCGTCAAAAACACCGCAGCCTGATAAAATAACTGCAAACTTTTTCATTCGTTAAACTTTTTTTATTTATTAAAAGCTCATGTTTGTTTCATTGTTCTCAGATTCGATAAATTTACAGATACAAATTTATGGAAATTTGCAGAACATTCATCGGGGTGCCTTTACGGGTTGGGGATGAGTTCCTCAGGGCCAGAGAAGCGTTGATGGAGAGGCTTGCCGGGGAGAGGATCAGCTGGGTGGACCCGGAGCGATACCATGTGACCATCAGATTTATCGGGGATACCCTTCCGGAATCGTTTGAGGCGATCAGGAGCGCCTTACGAAAGCGGGTGGGAATTCCGTGTATTAGTATGTTAAACCTGCACCGGGCAGGAAGTTTTGGTCCGCGGAAAAAACCCAGAGTGGTATGGGTGGGATTTGAAAAGGCTCTTCTCTTTGAAATCCTGAAAAATGAGGTGGATGATGCACTTGATTCCTGTGGGATCCCCCCTGTTGATCAACCCTTCAGGGCGCATCTTACACTTGGGAGGGTTCGGAGCCTTAAGGATCTGTCCGCATACTACTCGGCAATCGATTCCATGAAGAGTCTGTTCTCAGGGAAAGTATCGGCCGACCGCCTGGTATTTTACAGGAGTGATCTGGGGCCCGGCGGACCTGTTTATACCCCGCTTGAGGAGATAATATTTTCTAATCAGGCCCTCTGAATATCGATCATCACATCATCCTTCATCACCGAGTCACCCTTCTTTACCTCCACCGATTTAACAATGCCGGAGACATGACAGAGGATCTCATTCTGCATCTTCATGGCCTCGAGGATGATGATTGGTTCACCCTCTTTCACATCTGCTCCTTCTTCCACCAGGATGTCAATGATTTTTCCGGGCATTGGCGCCTCAATGGCAACAGATGAGGATGTGTCCCCCTGCTGCTCAAGGAACCTTCTTCGTTTCAGTGAGACGGGTGTCTCAACGCTGAAGGAGTGCCAGACACCATTGATCATGACAGTATACTTGTTCTGGTTCTTTTCGATCACATCCAGCATGTACTTTTTGTTCTTCCACACGATGTATGAAAAGCCGTTGGGATCCTCACGCAATTTGATATCTACTTTTTCACCCTTGTAATTGATGCGTTTCTCCAGGGGAGTCTTAAACTCGTACACCTTGTTGGTCGAACTCAGTGCGATCAGTTTTGACTGTGTTTTTTTCTTTGGTTCTCGAGCCATATCAGAATCTGGAATTAACTTAAGCGTTTATTGAGTACCCAGGGTGAGATCTCTTTCCCCTTCTTTACGTGGAGCGATTTTTCTTCATTTTCGTCAAACTCCCTTGCATAATCATATGTGGCAAAAAAGGCCGCAAGCATTGCCTCATCCGGTTCGTGGTGGTAATGGAGTTTCAACTCTTTGCTGAGGAAGGATGTGTTGAAAGTCCCTTTTCTGAAGTTCTTATTCTGAAGCACAGCCCTGCAGAATGCAAGGGTGGTCTTGGTGCCTTTGATCCAGAATTTACGGATGGCAAGACTTGAACGCTGAAGTGCCTTTTCACGGTCCTCTCCATGGACAATCAGCTTAGCAATCATAGAGTCGTAGTAGGGGGTGATAACGGAACCATCCCTTACCCCGGTGTCGACCCTGATGTGATCATCCTGCGGCCATGAGATCTTCTCAATGGTTCCAAGGCTGGGAGAGAAGCCGGATTGTACATCTTCGGCATTGATCCGCCACTCGATCGCCCATCCGTTTAGTTTTATATCCTTCTGAGCGAAAGCCAGTTTTTCTCCCTGGGCAATCAGGATCATCTGTTCAATAAGGTCTATTCCTGTTACCATCTCTGTGACAGGGTGCTCCACCTGGATCCGGGTATTCATCTCCATGAAGGAGAAGTGGTTCTTGTCATCCAGCAGGAATTCCACAGTCCCGGCTGAGTAGTAGTTGACTGATTTTGCAATGCGGATGGCCGCATCTCCCATCTTTTTGCGAAGTGCTTTATCCAGTGCAGGGGAGGGGGATTCTTCAAGGAGTTTCTGGTGCTTCCTCTGAACCGAACACTCTCTTTCACCAAGGTGGACCACATTACCATGCTTGTCGGCGAGGATCTGGAATTCGATGTGCCTGGGTTCCCGGACAAATTTCTCAATAAAAACATCCGGGTTATTGAAGGCTTTCGCTGCTTCATTGGTAGCCAGGGTGAACATCCGCTCCATATCCTTCTCCTTCTCCACCACACGCATCCCACGGCCTCCACCCCCGGCGGCGGCTTTCAGGATGATGGGGAAACCAACCTTGCGGGCAATTTCGATGGCCTCTTCGGGATCTCTGACTGATCCTGCGCTGCCACCCAGAAGCGGCACGTCGTGGGCTTTGGCCAGCTCCTTGGCGATGGTTTTATTTCCCATACGGTAGATGGCGTCGTGTGAGGGACCAATGAAAATGATACCCTCCTCTTCACAGCGGCGCGCAAAGTCCGGGTTTTCTGCTAAGAATCCATACCCGGGGTGGATGGAATCCACTTTCCTCTTTTTGGCATTGGATATGATTTTTTCCATGTCGAGGAAATCGGGCAGGGTATCGTTGATGGTTTCTGAGAAATCGATGATCTCATCAGCTTCCTCCAGGTACCATGCATTGGGCTCCTTGTTGGTCTTGATCACATAGGATTTGATGCCCATTTCTCTCGCTGTACGGATGATCCGTATTGCGATTTCGCCGCGGTTGGCTATCAGTATGCTCTTAATTTTCATAAGTGAAAACTAAAGTGGAATGTTGCCATGTTTCCTGGCAGGGTTATCAATAAATTTGTTCTCAAGAGCTTCATAGGCCCGGATTAGCTTCTGCCGGGTCATTGCCGGGTCGATCACTTCATCGATGAAGCCGCGCTCATCGGCCACATATGGATTTGCAATCTCCTTCCGGTACCTGGCTGCCAGCTCTTTCTTCAGGGCAACCGGGTCGTCAGAGGCGTCCAACTCTTTCCGGTAGAGGATTGCTACGGCCCCTTCCGGCCCCATGACCGCAATCTCAGCAGTGGGCCATGCGAAGTTGAAGTCGCCCCCAAGGTTCTTGCTGTTCATGACGCAATATGCTCCCCCGTATGATTTTCGCAGGATGACAGTGATTCTTGGAACGGTTGAGTCTGCAAAGGCGTAGAGCATTTTTGCACCGTGACGTATGATCCCATTGTGCTCCTGGTCGATGCCTGGCAGGAAGCCCGGAACATCCTCAAGGATCAGAAGGGGAATGTTGAAAGCATCACAGAACCTGATGAAACGTGCCCCTTTGGTGGAAGAATTGATGTCAAGTGTCCCGGCCAGTACTTTGGGCTGGTTAGCCACAATGCCGATCACTTTCCCGTCAAGACGGGCAAACCCGATTACCACATTCTGAGCATAGTTTTTTGAAATTTCGAAGAAGGAGCGTTTATCCACAACCAGTTTGATTACATCCTTCACATCATAGGGTTTGTTGGCATCGTCGGGAACAATGTTCCTGAGTTTCTCCTCAATTTCCTGTGTTTCATTATTGGAGAGCTCCATTTCCGGTGGATTCTCCATGTTGTTGGCGGGGAGATAGGAGAGCATGTGCCGGACCCCCATCAGTGTGTTCTCCTCATCCTCGTAAACCTGGTGAGCCACACCACTCTTTTTGGAATGGACACCTGCTCCACCGAGATCGTTCAGTGAGACATCCTCATTGAGCACCTCCTTGACCACATTGGGGCCGGTCACAAACATGTAGCTTGTATGGTTGGTCATGAAGACAAAATCGGTAATTGAGGGTGAGTAGACTGCTCCTCCGGCTGCGGGTCCCATGATCACTGAGATCTGAGGAATGACTCCTGAAGACTGTACATTCCGGTAGAAGATCCCGGCGTATCCGGCCAGGCTGGCCACTCCCTCCTGTATACGCGCCCCACCCGAGTCGATCAGCCCGATCATTGGTGCTCCCATTTTCAGTGCCATGTCCTGTATCTTCATGATTTTCGCAGCGTGGACCGATCCAAGGGATCCGCCCATGACCGTAAAGTCCTGGGCATAGGCAAAAGTGACCCGTCCGTGGATCAGTCCGTGACCGATGATTACCCCGTCGCCATAGGCCTGTTTCACCTTACCAAAACCTGTGTCAGCCTTATCGGCAGTCACATACGCGTCCACCTCCTCAAATGTGTCTTCATCAAACAGGATTTCGATTCTTTTCCAGGCAGTCAGTTTCCCTTTGGCATGCTGTTTGGCTTCAGCTTTATTATCACGTTGGGAATCGTATGAGTCCTGCCTCTCGAGGAATCTGGCAAAGTTTCTTCCTTTAACATCCATAGCTTAGATCTGTTGCTGTATTTAAGACCCGTTAATGTATAAAATGTTTAACCGGCTCAATAAAATCTGATGCAAAACTATAAATAAATATCAATTTTCGAATTTCTGAAGAAGCTGAGGGCTTACTTAAATAGTTTCTTATCTCTTTCTGATGCGTTAGCGGCCCATTCCAACGGGATGCAATGCCAGTTGCTGTAGCTCGCGGGGAAAATAGTATCGCTCCGTCCAAGATACTCCATCAGGTGAAAGCGTAGGTCATTGTCGGTCGACCAGCTTACCCGGCCTGGTAATTCATATGCCTGAATGCCTGCCCCGGCGGTCAGGTGCCCTCCTCCACCATTTCCCCTGTAGGAGTTGATGGCCACACTGTATTTTTCATCTTCCCGGAAAGGATTTCCATTGGTGAAGCCCAGAATGCTGACCCGGTTACCCGGATCCCTGCTTACATCAATGGTATAATCGATTCCGGCAGCAGAGGAGAAGTTGTAATACTGATTGGCCAGCCTGCCCGGAACATCTTCACTGAACTGCAAAAGGTGGTCGCCAGGTTTTTTCATTGTAGTGAACCAGATCCCTGCGGCATGTTCAAGGAACCCGTCAATCTCCGATCCTGAAAGTATCATGGAATAGAGCATGTTCTCGAAACGGTAGAGCTTAAACAGGTCGGATACAAGCAGGGGACCCTTTTGCAGGGTGGTGTTAATGGAGAGCGGGGCGGTAAAGGAGAGATCTGCGCCTGTGAGTTCAAGTTGAACCTGATGGATCAGGGACATCATGGAGGAGGGTCCGAATAGAGCGTCACTGCCCTTCATCTCACAGGAGAGCCATGTTATGGTGTCCTCCAGATAGCGGGAGACAGTTTCGCGCTCCCGGGAAAAAAGCTCCTGGAAAGCGGCAGAGGGTTCATAATCTTTCATGGAAATGTTCTCTCCCCGGAGCTCCGTGATCCCATTCTTCCCGAAAGTGACGGTAAGCTCGCCGGCGTAACGTCCGTGGCTTCCCGGATCAATCACCAGTACGCTGTCTCCGTTCTTTGTGGCAATATTCTGAATTGAAACCCGGTGGTCGTGCCCGGCAAAGATTACATCAAATCCGGGGACCTGCTCTGCAACAATCAGAACGGCATTGTCATTGAGGTAGGCATCAGTATTCCCCCCGTATCCGGCATCGGTCCCCGAATGAAACAGGCCCACCACCAGTTCGGGGTCCTCCTTTTCAATGATTTTCGGGATCCATTCACCGGCTGTTTCAACCATATCTCTGAATTCAATTCCCGGCCAGAGGTTTTTCGGCAACCAATGAGGAATTCCCGGGGTGATCAGCCCCAGTACGGCAATCTTTTTTCTCCCGGCCTTCAGGATGGTATAGGGTTCCAAATAAGGTTCCCCTGAAAGGGTGCTGACAACATTGGCTGCGAGCCAGGGGAATGTGAATTCCGAACGGACCCTGTTATAAACGGCCGGACCTGTTTCGATGTCGTGATTCCCTACTGTTCCAGCAGCATAGCCCATATGGTTCATCACCGTTGCCGAAAGGTGAGTGGAGAGGGTATCAATGAAATTGTAGTAGTAGACCGTCGGCTGCCCCTGCAGGAAATCACCGTTATCCAGCAGGAAAAAGAGGGTGTCCTCTTTGAGCCGGTTTTTGTTAACATAACTACATATATGGGCAAGGGAGTTATCGGCTGGCCTCCTCGAGATAAAATTATAGGGAAAGATCATTCCGTGAACATCTGTTGTAACCGCCAGGCGAATAACTGTTTCATGATTACTGCAGGCAGCTGTTCCAATAAGGATGATCCCCAATATTATTGTGTTTCTCATTATTATACCCCTATTCTGTAAGTTAAAAATAAAGGTATCAATAGTTGTCGGATTGATGAAATTCGAGCCAAAAGTGGACACCTGAATTGAAAATTGACATATTGAAGGGCATTTAACCGCTTATGGGGAAGGTGCAGATTATTTTAATTCATTCCAGAATCGAAAATGTCACCGGTCTGAAGTGTATTGGTTAAGAGATAACTGATGAGCTTGAGTATAATAACCGGAGCACAAAAGGCAGCCATGTTCTATTCCTTTTTCGGCACATGCAAATTTAACGATGTGGATCCGTTCAAATGGATGAAAACAGTCATTGGAATAATGCCAGATCACCCGGCCAACAAACTGGTCGATCTCCTTCCACAAAATCTGGATCTACAGAAGTATTCCTGAAATCCCCTCGGGCAGTGTAGTTCGTCGGACGGATACGGTAAAAATACCTTTCTGATACAGGGATTTATACGCATGTTCTTTAAGTGATACTATTGTATTATCGAGTGTTTCTCCCTTTTTTATTCGATAGATGTTGAAGACATTTGCATATATATTCTCATTAACTAAAGCTTCGCAGTCCTTTTAAATGTTGAAAACTAACAAGATTTAGAATTGATATACGAACATATAGAGCATGAAGTCAAATTGTAAACGGTTGAATTTATCAGCATTGAAAACAAGTGCAAAACCTTAATTAATTAAGGTGCGGATATTGAAGTTACATCTTCCGGGAATCAATTTTTTTTTAGGATGCGACTCACATTTAACAAAAAATTATTTGCTATGTCATCAAAGAAACTTTTAGCTGTTGCGGTTCTGGCAATCTTTGCAATAGGTGCGTTACAGGCCCAGGACTTCAAATACATCGGTGCTGCAAAGTGCAAGATGTGTCACATCAAAGCTTCCAAAGGCGAGCAGTATAAACTATGGTTGGAGGGCCCTCATGCCAATGCATTGAAGGTGCTGAGCAGCCCTGAGGCACTGGCAATTGCCAAGGAGAAAGGTATTGCCGATCCAAAAACCGACTCTCGCTGCCTGAAGTGCCACATAACAGTTGGTCATATTGACAAGAGCCTGAGTGCTGGTATCAAATCGGCAGAGGGAGTCTCTTGCGAATCTTGCCACGGACCCGGAAGTCGTTATAAGGATGCCTCCATCATGACATTCAGGGAAATGTCCATTAAGAACGGATTGATTCTTCCAACCGAAAAGGTGTGCAAAAACTGTCATAATCGCAACAGCCCGCGTTACAAGCCTTTCGTATTTAAAGAGAGGGTAGCCAAGATTGCCCATCCAAGGCCCAAAGTGAAATAGCATTTGGCTTCAAAATATTATATTAAGTAGATCCCCTGGTTTTTTTACGCCGGGGATTTTCTTTTCTTTGGGGGC
>JAAEOI010000559.1 GCA_024244665.1 Bacteroidota bacterium
ACCTTTATCTTGATTATACAGGTCTACGGAGGCAGGGATGCCGGAGGGAAGGCTACATGGACGTATTCATGCCGTCCTGAATAATCAAGATAAAGGTATGCAGGTGCGTTTTCAAGATCCCATTAACAAAACACCAGCCAAAAAATGCCAAATAAGCATCTGTGTACCTTTGTCTTGATTATACAGGTCTACGGAGGCAGGGATGCCGGAGGGAAGGCTACAAGGACGTATTCATGCCGTCCTGAATAATAAAGACAAAGGTATGCAGGTGCGTTTACGAGATCCCAAATAAATATTCAGGATCCCAAAGAAACCTGCAGGTGCGTTTTCGGGATCTTAATGCTCCGAAGCCGCCCCACCAATCTGAGAATCATCCTTCTTGGACTTGGATTTCTTCTTCTTACCCTTGCCTTTCTTGGCTTTACCTGCTGAATTGTCACCCGAATCCCCGGTATCATCCCAGTTCTCAGGCTTACGAACTTCCTTACGTTGCATCAGATCTTCAATCTGATCCTTATCAAGGGTTTCATACTTCATCAGGGCATCAGCCATAGTATGGAGAATATCCTGATTATCATTCAGTAGCTTTGCAGCCTTTGTATAAGTGACGTCAATGATACTACGGACTTCTTCATCGATAGCCTTAGCTGTATCGTCAGAAATATTCTTATGCTGAGTAACAGAACGCCCCAGAAAAACCTCACCCTCATCTTCTGCATAAGTTAAAGGACCCATTCGCTCAGAGAAACCCCAATGGGTCACCATATTATGGGCAATTTCCGTAGCACGTTTGATATCGTTTGAAGCACCCGTAGTTACTCCACCCACTCCATGGATCATCTCTTCAGCAATTCTACCGCCATAAAGGGCGCAAAGCTGAGCATCAAGATAATCTTTTGAATAACTGAACCGATCCTGCTCGGGTAAATACATGGTCACACCCAAAGCACGACCACGAGGAATGATACTGACTTTATACACAGGGTCACAATCGGGGATCAAACGTCCGACAATTGTATGTCCTGCTTCATGATAGGCTGTATTGTTCTTTTCCTCTTCCGACATCACCATAGAGCGACGTTCGGTACCCATTAAAATTTTATCTTTGGCTTTTTCAAACTCTTCCATATGCACAACCCTGCGGTTGCCACGGGCTGCAAACAAAGCGGCTTCATTCACCAGATTTGCCAGATCAGCACCAGAGAAACCGGGAGTTCCTCTTGCCAGTACACCAGCATCAATATCATCTGCCAGAGGTACTTTGCGCATATGAACTTTCAGGATCTGCTCTCGACCCTTAATATCAGGAAGACCCACTGTGACTTGTCTGTCAAAACGTCCAGGTCTTAAAAGGGCTGGATCAAGTACATCGGGACGGTTAGTTGCTGCGATAACAATAACACCCTCATCTCCTTCAAAACCATCCATTTCAACCAGTAGCTGGTTCAGGGTTTGCTCACGCTCATCGTGTCCACCACCAAGGCCAGCACCACGGTGTCTGCCCACAGCATCAATTTCATCGATAAAGATTATGCAAGGGCTGCTTTTTTTAGCCTGCTCGAACATATCCCTGACACGGGAAGCACCCACACCCACAAACATCTCAACAAAGTCAGAACCTGATATGGTGAAAAAAGGAACCTTTGATTCTCCGGCAATCGCTCTTGCCAGCAAGGTTTTACCTGTTCCCGGAGGACCAACCATTAAAACACCCCGGGGGATCTTGCCACCAAGGCGCTGAAACTTTCCAGGATCACTGAGAAACTCTACAAGTTCACCCACCTCTTCCTTGGCTTCTTCACAACCGGCAACATCAGCAAATGTTGTGGTTATCTGGTCTTCATTTAATAGACG
>JAAEOI010000560.1 GCA_024244665.1 Bacteroidota bacterium
CCCTCTAACTGAAGATTATTCCTGTCGTGCCGAGATAAATCCACAACCTCGGGAGTCCCATGCGGGACAGAAATTGGTTATTGCGAACCAGTGGGTGAGTAGCTGCAATAGCTGCAAGTCCCATCTGACTAAAGCCGAGCCGGCGGGTCAGTAGTGAAGTCTGCGGGTAAGCCCGGTAACGGGAGTCCGAAGCCAGATGGATCAAGGATGCAGGCTCTGTATTGAGCCCCGATAAATCTATAGTCGTGGTCTGATGATAGCTTTCAGAGTATTGGAAGTAAAAGCCGACGGTCTCAGGAAACTGGAAGGCAACAGACCTGTATGCGCTATGGCAAGTATACAGGTCACCACCGGGGTCAGAGACCAGGGCATGCATTCATAGGGTTGGCGTGGGAACTCGGGAGAGCCATTTGTCTCCTTGTACAATTCACGGTGAGGAAACCGTTTCCAACTTCCGGGCGTATGAGGTGAGAAAACCGCGCCCCTCTTGCGAACCTATTCTTAGGGACACAAAAGTAGACGGGTATGCAAGGTATCAGGTTTGGATAGTTAATAGCGAACAAATCTGAGAAGGGCTTTTGGCAGTCTTAGCGGCTCATACTACCGATGGACGATCTGTCGTCTGAGAAGGTGGGGAACTGAGGCCCAAAGGACCCACTGTAGGGAAGGAGAAGCCAGGCATAATGTTTCTCTGAAGGGAAAGATGTGTGGTACACAGGGACCATAATACATGTCAACGTAACTTCAGAAAATTGCAAAAGCAATAGGGCAGCAATGTTATGCGCCAGATGGGGTGAGACCTGCCTGGTAATACACAAGCGTAGAGCTTGTGTATTCTGAGGAACCGGATGAGGGAATTCTTCACGTCCGGATCTGTGGGGGGAGCGCCGGGTAACCGGTGCTTCTACCCG
>JAAEOI010000561.1 GCA_024244665.1 Bacteroidota bacterium
AGAAGATGGTGGCCAAAGGCATTGATCCTGCTCTGGAAGGTACATTCAAGGTTAAGACAGTAGATGGTAAAGAAGTTGAAGTAATAACTCTTTTTGATATGTATAAGATACATCTCAGGGATTTTGATGTGAAGACCACTGCAGATATTACCGGTTCTCCTCCTCATCTCCTAGAGAGGCTTGCAAAGGATTGTGCAACTATCAAACCGGTTTCCATACATTATGGAGAAGGTATAAACCATTACTTCCACGCAACACTGCATAACAGGGCTACATATCTGCCTCTAATGTTAACCGGTAATATTGGATATCATGGTTCAGGTTCACATACCTGGGCAGGTAATTACAAGGCAGGAAACTTCCAGGCTTCAAAATGGTCAGGCCCAGGATTTAAGGGAATTATTGCAGAGGACCCATTTGACATGAGTCTAGATCCTCACCTGGATGGTAAAAAGGTACATGCGCATAGTTATGCAATGGATGAAGAGGTTGCCTATTGGAACCATGGTGATACACCGTTGATTGTTAACACTCCTAAGTTTGGAAGAAAGAGCTTTACCGGAGAAACACACTATAACACTCCTACCAAGGTGATGTGGTTTAACAACGTCAACCTGATTAATAACGCTAAGTGGGTATATGAGATGTTTAAGAATGTCAATCCGAGGATTGACCTTATTATATCCAGTGACATCATGATGACATCATCCGTACAATATGCAGACGTAGGTTTTCCGGTAAATTCATGGATGGAATTTGAGCACTATGAGGTCACATGTTCATGTTCGAATCCGTTCCTGCAGGTATGGAAAGGTGGAATAAGGCCGCTTCATGATACTAAGGACGATGTTGTCGTGCCTGCGCTGGTAGGAAAGAGGATGGGTGAAATCTTAGGTGATGGAAGGTTCTCTGACTACTGGAAATTTGTATTGGAAGG